>WOYT01000121.1 GCA_011620695.1 Proteiniphilum sp. | reverse complement strand
AAAAGGTAAACTTTCAACAAATCATCCCGAAAAAAGACAATAAGTTTTTAAAAAGCATGAAAATATATTTTTTAATAACTTTACTCTGTGTTTTTTCAATAGCGGCAGAGAACACCTATTCCCAAACAAAATCGATAAGCGCCGAATTAAAAAACATCACACTGAGGGAGGCATTGCAAGAGATTGAAAAAAACAGTGATTACCTGTTTTTGGTAATGGATAATACGGCAGCGGCATTATCTGCTAAGGTTGATTACAAATTCACCAACAAATCCATTACGGAGATATTGGATTTGCTCCTGAAGAAGACGGATCTGACCTACTCGATTGTCAACCGTCAAATCACGATCTCCCGTAAACCGTTGTCCGAAGAAATCAAAACAGAAATCAGAACCACGGATGAAGTGGTGCAGCAGACCGATAAAACAATCACCGGAAGAGTATTCGATGAAAGAGGAGAAGCCATCATCGGCGCCAATATCGTGGAGGTGGGTACCACCAACGGAACCATCACCGACGTGGATGGCCGGTTTACTTTCCGCGTGGCCAATGATGCCTCTATTCAGGTTTCCTATATTGGCTACCTGAGTCAGACAATCAACACCGCAGGAAGAACCAATTTCAACATCACACTGATGGAAGATACACAGTCTCTGGAAGAGTTAGTGGTAGTGGGGTATGGTATTCAAACGAAAGCCAATTTAACAGGAGCGGTTTCCACCGTGGATGTCAGCAAGACCTTGGAGGCACGTCCCTATTCTGATATCTCGAAAGCGCTACAGGGTGCAGTCCCGGGCTTATCCGTTATCAGCAGCAGTGGCAGACTGGGAGCACAGCCCTCTGTGACCATTCGTGGCCTGGGAACTTTAAGCAATGATGCAACCAGTAAACCGCTGATTGTTGTTGATGGCGTGCCCATGGACGATCTTTCCCTTCTGAATACGCAGGATATAGAAAATATATCTGTCCTGAAGGACGCTGCATCAACCTCAATATACGGTACCAGAGCTGCTTTTGGAGTGATACTGATCACAACCAAATCGGCACGGCAGGTAGATAGGGTATCTGTAAACTATACCAATAATTTTGGCTGGGATACCCCCACAATCTTACCTGACTATCCCGATGTTCCAACACAATTGAAAGCGTTGATTGCCGCAAACCAACGCGCCGGATTAGCCAATGAGTTGTTTGGCATGTACCTGGATGAAATGCTTCCTTATGCAGAAAAATGGAGAGACGAACATAATGGCAAGAAAGCCAATTACCGGGAGATGGTATTGGGTCACAAGGATGCATTGACAGATAGTTCTAAACCCCTCGGTGATTTCATCCTGGACAACAACGGTGTGGGTATGTACTTTGCAGACTGGGATGTGGTGAATATCATGTTCCGAAACTGGAAACCGTCACAGAGCCATAACCTCTCCCTGCAAGGAACAAGCGGAAAAACTTCCTATTACATGTCGGTGGGATATAACCACGAGGAAGGGGTCATGACCTATTTTCCCGAGAAATTGGACAAATGGACAGCCATGTTGAACGTAACAACCGACGTGACAGATTGGTTACAGGTTGGTGCCCGGTTCAATTACAGCAATAAAGATTTTATTGGGCCAGCTACACGCAGAACAACCTATCAGTACATGTGGCGCTGGGGAAGCTTCTTTGGCCCTTATGGAACGTATCAGGGTACCGATTTCCGGAACGATATTGCTTACCGCAAACAAGCGGGTGACTGGACTGACAACAATAGTTTTATTCGTATGGGAACTTTTGCAAAGGCTACCCTTGCAAAGGGATTGACCCTGAATGCCGACTATACGTATAATATTAATAACTATACCTATAAAGCTGCTTATATACCGGTAGGCGGATGGAACTCCTGGGGAGGGGCCATCGAAAATACAACGTTATATACCAGTAGTTCCTTGCTGGAACAACAGTCCGATCAGGATAAGACTTTTGCAGTGAATATCTATGGAAATTATGAATTTTCTTTGCCCGATCACCATCATTTCAATCTTATGTTAGGGGGAAATGCGGAAGGAAATACATATTTCAACCATTATTCCCAAAGAGATGACCTGCTGGACTATAATCTTCCGGAATTTGATCTGGCTACAGGCAGTCAATACGTCGATGGAGCACACTCACATTGGGCAACTGCCGGATACTTTGGCCGCTTGAACTACGACTATGAAGGGAAGTGGTTGCTGGAGTTAAACGGTCGATACGACGGATCCTCCCGGTTTCCCGCCAACGATCGATGGGCATTTTTTAATTCGGCATCTGCCGGATACAGGATCAGCGAAGAGACATTCTTCGATCCATTAAAAGAATCGATCAATAATCTCAAATTGAGAGCCTCTTACGGAGAAATTGGCAATCAGGCGGTGGGTAATAACATGTACCTTTCCACACTGGCAAAACGCACTGAAAACAATACCTATTGGCTGGCAGATGACGGAACCAAAGTGGTGGCTTACGACCTGCCGAAATTAGTCTCTTCCACATTGAAATGGGAGCGCATACAAACGCTCGATTTTGGTGCTGACCTGGGAATCTTTAACAACGAACTGAATTTTACGTTCGATTGGTATCAACGTACAACGAAAGACATGCTGGCACCAGGCCAAACCATGCCGCAGGTACTTGGAGCCACTGCACCTTATATCAATGCAGGATCTCTTCGCACACGGGGATGGGAACTAACGATCGACGGGCGCCACCGTTTCAACGATCTACTGCTATATGCGAATGCCAATGTGGGAGACTTTATCACAGATATTACTGAATGGGACAATGAGGCCAAATTGTTGAACCAGAATTATAGTGGTAAACGGTATGGCGATATCTGGGGATTCGAAACAGATCGTTATTTTACAGAGAGAGATTTTAATGCTGACGGGACCTATAAACCCGGGATTCCATCCCAGGTCGGTTTACAACAAGGAACATTTGTTTTTGGCCCCGGTGATATCAAATTCAAGGATCTGGACGGAAGTGGCGTTATTGATGGCGGTAAAGGTACGGCCGATGACCATGGTGATCTGAAAGTGATCGGTAATATCACTCCGCGTTATCAGTACAGTTTTCGTCTGGGTGCCGAATGGAGAGGATTCGACATTGATATGTTTTTCCAGGGTGTGGGTAAACGCTCGGTATGGACACAGAGCGCATTTGTAATGCCGATGATGCGTGGCGCCGATGCAATTTATGAAAACCAGACAAATTACTGGACAGAAGAGAACCCGGACTCCAAAGCCGATTTTCCAAGGTTATATCCGGGTAACGCCGGAAGAGGTACGATTTCTGTCCTGGAATTAGGTAATCATAACTTTTACCCTCAGACAAAATATTTGGTTGACATGGCCTATCTGCGCTTCAAGAACCTGACACTGGGCTACACAATCCCCACCAATATGGCATCCAGGATCTATATGCAAAGAGCCAGAGTCTATTTCAGTGCCAATAACCTGATGGAACTGATCAATAAAAGCAATGCCCCCGTCGATCCTGAAGTAAATGACAAAGAAGAAGGAGTGAGCCTGGGTAATGCAACCTGGGGACGAATAGACCCGATGTACAGAACAGTATCATTTGGCGTTCAGCTTACATTCTAAATCGTTGTATTCATTGTAAAAAGATAACAATATGAAGAAAACAAATATCATATACATCGCTGCTGCAATTTTGGCTTTCTCATCCTGTAACGACTTTCTGGACAAAGGTCCGTTGGATACTTTTACCAACGATAACTTCTGGACAAATGAAAGTAATGTAACCGGTTATGCCAACACCTTCTACCAAACTTTCCTGGGTTACGGAAATGGCGGCGGCACCGGTCTCTTTTATTTCCGGACCCTTTCCGATGACCAGGCGGGCGGAAGTTTTGCTGACTGGACATTTCAAAACGTGCCGGCAAGCAGTACCAACTGGCGTGATGGATGGATTGAGATCAGACGCGCTAATATCTTGCTTGAGAATGTGGATAAAGTTAATATGAGTGATGAAGCTAAAAATCACTGGAAAGGCGTTGGCCGTTTAATGAGAGCCTGGCATTATTATCAGCTTGTACGTGCCTATGGAGACGTCCCATGGGTAGATAAATCTTTGGATATCACAGATGAGGGATATTTATACGGGCCCCGGGAAAATCGTGATGTGGTGATGGATAACGTGTTGGAAGATTTAAATTACGCTTGTGAAAACATGTATGACAATGATTCCAAAACAAAGCTGAACAAAAATGTCGCCTATGCCATGAAAGCCGAAATCACCCTTTTCGAAGGCAGTTACCGTAAATATCGGAAAGCGGAAGACGGTCAGACAGCACCCGATATGACAGGTGCCAGCAAATTTCTCACTGAAACGAAAACAGCAGCTGCTTTCCTGATGAACAAAAATTTCACATTAAGTCCTACTTATCAGGAGAATTACAATTCAGTCAATCTGGCCAACAACCCGGAAATGATTTTCTACAAAGCCTACAAACAAAATGTGCTGCATCACTCCCTGATCGCCTATATCAGCTCATCAACCCAAATAAACGGCATGAGCAAAGATGCATTCGAATCTTATCTTTTCACGGACGGTAAGCCACTGGCACTGACCTCTCTCGATAAATCGGACGCCGCAGTAATGAAGATAGGAACCAAAACAGTGGGAGGCAATGTGGTTCCCGATACGGTGATGTCAATTAAAAAGATACTGGATATACGTGATAAACGACTCAGTCAAACCATCGATACAGCACTCTGCTATGTGGGACGAGGATTTACACGGTTTGGAACCGGTATCTCAATGACATCATCCACCGGGTACGGGGTAAGTAAATATGACAACAAGAGTCTGGATAACATGTACAGAAACCAAACCAATGCCAATTTTACCCACGCGCCCATCTTCTGGTTATCGGTCGTATATTTACAATATGCAGAAGCGTGTGCAGAGTCAGGCACTATCACCCAGGACGATCTGGACAAATCAATCAACAAGCTGCGATCCAGGGCCGGCATTCCTCCGTTAACCGTAAACGTGGGATATTCCGATCCCGCCAATAATATGGATGTGAGTGATCTTATCTGGGAAATTCGTCGTGAACGCCGTAACGAACTGATGTTTGATAACTGGACCCGCTACTGGGACCTGATCAGATGGCATCAACTCGATAAGCTGGATTCCTCTCTAAATCCGGATATCCTTCTGGGTGCCAATATTGTGAATGATCCCTACAACCTTGTTGTGGACAAAGTGGGTAATTATATTGACGGAACCAAGGAGAAAACCCGACAGTTCAATCAGAAACACTACTGGTATCCCATACCATCGGATCAAATTTCTTTGAATTCTCAATTGGTACAGAATCCGGGATGGGAATAATTATTTGAGTATTCCCGGTTTGATAAGGGTTGTCTAAAGGTTGCTCTGTTATCTTTGTCTTGATATGATTCAAGGGTGTAACAGCAAAAAATTAAACTTTTAGGCAACCCTTTTTCAGGGAAAGTTTACTGGTTTGCCATTACTTCACAAAGCAAACTACAGTTGAAAGTTTGAATTTATTCATTCATTTTCCCTAATTTTGTGAAAATTGAAAAAATGTAAAACGAGCCTCCCATGAAGAAATATTTTTTTATGGCATTCATTCTGACTGCCTCCTTTTCATCTTTTTCCCAAGATCTTCAGGAGGATTCTCTGAAATTTAAACTCAACAAATCATTGACCAATATCTACCGGGAGGTACTGCTCCGGCCGGGAAGGGTGACGGTGGACAGCATTGCGTTTAATCATCGGAAGAGATCGGTGGAGTTATATACCAACCTCGCACTCTCCTACCTGCCCATGCGGGATCATACCGTTTATCACATCTACGACAGCATCCGCTATTATCTTCCACAGGATCAGAAGAAATACCGCATCAGCGTCTTCAGCGACGGAGAGGAGATCAGCCATCTGGTACCCAATTATTACCGAGGCAAGCAGAAAGACAAAAACCGGATCATTGCCCACAAGGTAAAAACACCCCTCATCACCCCGTTATCCGACCCTTCCGCACCTTATAACAAAGGTTTGCAAAACAACCACATCGCCCTGTGGCAAAGCCACGGCTGGTACTACGAGCAGAAGCTGGGGCGCTGGGAATGGCAGCGGGCACGCATCTTTCAGACGGTAGAGGATCTCTACACCCAAAGTTATGTGATACCCTTCCTGGTACCGATGCTGGAGAACGCCGGTGCCAACGTGTTCATGCCCCGTGAACGGGACTACAACCCCACCGAGCTGATCATCGACCAGGAGGGCAGCAGCGCAGGCTCTTCCTACAGCGAGCGAAACGGCAAAGAGCGTTGGCAGATGAGTGACTCCGCAGGTTTTGCCAACGGTAAGGAGTACTATCTTGATGGGGAGAACCCTTTCAGGATGGGAAAGGCAAGAAAAATCAGAACCATCACCAAGGGTGCCGTTTCAGTCGCCACCTGGCAACCCGACATACCGGAAAAAGGGGAATATGGTGTCTATGTCTCCTACCAGACAGTAAAGAACAGCAGCGACGATGCGCTTTATACCATATCCCATGCCGGTGGTACAACCCAGTTCAAGGTGAACCAGCAGATGGGAGGAGGCACCTGGATCTATCTGGGCAGCTTTCCTTTCGAGAAAGGGAACCATCATATGATCACCCTCTCCAACAAAAGTCGTCGTGCCGGGAGGATCGTTACTGCCGATGCGGTAAAAATCGGCGGGGGAATGGGTAACATTGCCCGGATGCCACACCCCGGAGGCTTCGAGCGTGAGAACACGAAAAGTTCCGACAGCCTGAATGGGGGCGATACACTCATTTCAAAGATATCTTACACCCCCGAGATAAGCGGTTACCCCCGCTACGCCGAGGGTGCACGCTACTGGATGCAGTGGGCAGGAGTGCCCGACAGTGTATATAACCGCAGCAAAGGGAAGAATGATTATACCGACGATTATGCCAGTCGCGGCGTGTGGGTCAACTGGCTGGCCGGAGGCTCTTCGGTACTACCCAGGAAGAAGGGACTAAATATTCCACTGGATCTTGCCTTTGCTTTTCATACCGATGCCGGCACCTTCTGGGGCGACAGCATCGTGGGTACGCTGGGCATCTACATGACGCACCACAACCAGGAACGGTTCGAAAACGGACGCTCACGGTGGGCTTCCCGCGACCTGACGGAACTGATCATGGAGGAGATTGTAAACGATATCCGTCGTGACTTTGAACCGGACTGGACGCGACGTCATCTGTGGAACCGCTCCTATGCCGAAGCACGCATCCCCAATGTGCCGACCATGCTGCTGGAGCTCCTCTCCCACCAGAACTTCGCCGATATGCGCTACGGCCTGGATCCCACCTTCCGCTTCACCGTAAGCCGTTCCGTTTACAAGGGGATGCTCAAATTTCTTGCCACCCAATACAACCGACCCTTTGTGGTGCAACCGCTGCCGGTAAAAGATTTTTCGGCGGGCTTCAGTGGGGAGACAGAAATAGAATTAAGATGGCAACCGACAAACGACCCGGCGGAACCCTCTGCCACCCCAACGGGTTACATCGTTTACACCCGCATCAACGGGAGCGGTTTCGACAATGGCGTGAGGGTGGAGCACAACAGCTACAGCACAACCATTCAAAAAGACAGCCTTTACAGCTTCCGGGTAGAGGCCCTGAATGAAGGGGGGAAAAGCTTTCCCTCGGAGACCCTCTCGCTCTGCAGAAAATCAAACCAAAAGGGAGAGGTGCTGATCGTGAACGGATTCACCAGGGTTTCCGCTCCATTTAGTTTCACGGCCTCTCAGGACAGCATCGCCGGTTTCGTGGGAAATGTGGATAATGGCGTACCCTACATCGCCGACCACCATTTTATCGGTCAACAGAATGAGTTCCGACGCATCATCCCCTGGATGGACGACGATGCCTCGGGCTTCGGCGACAGCAACGCCAATTATGAGACAATGCGGATTGCCGGCAACAACTTTGACTATCCCATGGTGCATGGGCAGGCTTTTGCGGAAGCGGGCTACTCATTTGTCTCCTGTGCAGCATCGGCCGTGGAAAACGGGATGGTGAACCTGAACGATTATGGCACGGTCGACTGGATCCTGGGTAAACAGCGGGAGTGGAGCATCGCACGCGGAGCAAAACCGACTCGTTTCAAGACATTTACTTCCAATCAGCAGAAGGCGATTGCTACCTTTTGCAACAATGGCGGCAACATCCTCGTCAGCGGCGCTTTTGTCGGTACCGACCTGTGGGATAATCCATACGCTACAAATGAGGACCGGGAGTGGGCCCAAAACATCCTCAAATATAAATGGCGCAACAACAACGGGGCAGTAACCGGTCGTGTGAAGGCTGTACCGTCTCCCTACCCATCCATCTCGGGTCATTACAACTATTACAATGAGCTGAACAGCGAAAGCTATGTGGTGGAACACCCCGACGCCATTGAGCCGGCAGATGAGCAGGCATTCACTGTTTTCCGATATTCGGAAAACAACCTGAGTGCCGGCATCCTTTACAAGGGTGTGGACTACAACAGCTGCATCCTGGGCTTTCCCATTGAAGCCATCAAGGGTCAGGAGCATAGGAATAAACTTATTAAAAACATCACGGAAACGTGGAATGATTAGCAGATTATGAAAAAAATTAACGCCTTTATTCTCTTCACAGAACCGGATCAGGCAAGGAAAACGGTAGAAGAGCTCAGACAATCGGAGTCGATAGACAAGATCTATTTGCTTACTCCGGAAGATAGCAGAGAAACGATCAAAGGGTGCAAAAACATCGCCATCGACACGCTCCAGAGCAGTACCACGGTTAAGAAGATCGCGCAGAAATCGAATACCGACTATACGCTCATCTATCAGAAGCCCACTGTGCTGAAACCGGGTTATTTCGCACTGGAACGGATGGTACGTATTGCGGATGATGCACAAGCCGGCATGGTGTATGCCGATTCCTACACCATCAGCAACGGAGCGAAGAGCAACCATCCGGTGATCGACTATCAGGAAGGTAGTCTGCGCGATGATTTCGATTTTGGCTCACTGCTCCTCTACAATGCAAAGGCACTGAAGAAAGCGGCACGACAGATGAAGGCAGGAGCCTATAAATATGCCGGACTCTACGATCTCAGGCTCAAGGTCTCCCAAAAGAATCCGTTGGTACATATCAATGAATACCTTTATACAATGATGGAGGAAGATACCCGTGCCTCGGGTCAGAAAATATTCGACTACGTGGATCCCAAAAACCGGCAGGTGCAGCTCGAGATGGAGCAGGTCTGCACCCAGCACCTGAAAGATGTGGGCGCCTGGCTGGAACCACGGTTCGAGAAAATTGAATTTAACCAGGGCAATTTCGAGGTTGAAGCGTCGGTGATCATCCCGGTGCGCAACCGCATCAAGACCATACGGGATGCCATCAGGTCGGCGTTAAGTCAGCAGACCACCTTCCCCTTTAACCTGATCGTGGTGGATAATCACTCCAGCGACGGCACCACGGAGGCCATCGCGGAGTTCAAAAATGACGAACGACTGATCCATATCGTTCCGGAGAGAGACGACCTGGGCATCGGCGGCTGCTGGAACATGGCAGTCCATCACCCCCGATGCGGAAAATTCGCTGTACAGCTCGACAGCGATGATGTGTACAGCGGCGAGGATACACTGCAAAAAATTGTAAATGCTTTCTACGCACAGAACTGCGCCATGGTCGTGGGTACCTATCAGATGACCAACTTCCACATGGAGATGATCCCCCCGGGCATCATCGACCACCGCGAGTGGACCCCCGAAAACGGCAGGAACAACGCACTGCGCATCAACGGACTGGGGGCACCCCGTGCTTTCTATACGCCGGTATTGCGGGAAATCAAGGTGCCCAATACCAGCTACGGCGAGGATTATGCACTCGGGCTGAACATCTCCCGCCACTACCAGATAGGACGTATTTATGACGTACTCTACCTCTGCCGCCGCTGGGAAGACAACAGCGACGCCTCCCTCGATATCGTCAGGATGAATGCACACAATCTTTATAAAGACAGGATCAGGACATGGGAACTACAGGCAAGAAAGAGATTGAAATAAACGAACCACTGATACAGGTCGGCATCCTCTTGGAACAACCCACCATCCATTTTTCACTCTCCTCCGCATATCAGTTGGAGGAAAAAGAAATGCTGCCGGGTGATTATTCAGCTGCGTACTCGAAGGGAAAAATCCTGTTCAACGGGGAGCTGTTGGATGAGCTCTCCTTCAAGCCGGAAGATTTTCACCACGACACCTTCGAGTTGAAGGATGTGATCATCGGCCTCCACTTCCACTGGGAACGCAGGGAGAACCAGCGTTTTCAGGGGGGATTGAAAATCATCGTGGAGAAGGGCGGCATCACCGCCATCAACATCGTCTCCCTGGAGGATTACCTCAGGAGCGTCATCTCCTCCGAGATGAGTGCCACCAGCTCCGAAGAGCTGCTGAAGGCACATGCCGTGATCTCCCGCAGCTGGCTTCTGGCGCAGATACAAAAGAACAAGAAGATTGTGGGTAAATACAAGACCTCCTTTGAATCACCTACCGAGATCATCCGCTGGTACGACCGCGAGGATCATGCCCGGTTCGATGTCTGTGCCGACGACCATTGCCAGCGCTACCAGGGCATCACCCGTCAAACAACCGCGCTGGTAAACAAGGTGATCGATGAAACTCGCGGAAAGGTGATCTCCTACGGCGATACCATCTGCGATGCCCGCTTCTCAAAATGCTGCGGCGGCGTGATGGAGACCTTCGAGAATGTGTGGGAACCCATCGCACATCCCTACCTGCAGGGGAAGGCAGATTTCACCGGCGATGCTCCCCTGCCCGATCTCACCGTGGAAGAGAATGCCGATGAATGGATACGCTCCTCACCCCCCGCTTTCTGCAATACAGGGGATGCTGATGTACTCCGGCAGGTGCTCAACGACTACGACCAGGAGACAGCCGACTTTTACCGCTGGAAGGTGGTCTATTCGCAGGAGGAGCTCAGCCTGCTGATCAGAGAACGCTCCGGCATCGATTACGGCGAGATCATCGACCTGCAACCACTCGAACGGGGTACCTCGGGACGCATCATCCGGCTGAAGATCATCGGCACGGAGAGGGTGATGACCATCGGCAAGGAGCTGGAGATACGGCGTACGCTCTCCAGCTCACACCTCTACAGCTCCGCCTTCGTGGTGGATGCGGAGGAAGAGAACGACGAAGGGATCCCACAAAAGTTCACGCTGACCGGTGCCGGCTGGGGCCACGGTGTGGGTTTGTGCCAGATCGGTGCCGCCATGATGGCGGAGAAGGGGTACAACTACGAAGAGATCCTGCATCACTATTTTCCCGATACGAAGATCGACAAGAAATATTAAAACACCCTACAAATGAATCAATCAACACGCAACCCCTGGGCATGGATCCCCACCCTCTATTTTGCAGAAGGATTGCCCTATGTGGCTGTGATGACCGTTTCGGTGATCATGTACAAACGCTTCGGCCTCTCCAACACCGAAATTGCCTTATACACAAGCTGGCTGTATCTCCCCTGGGTAATCAAACCTTTCTGGAGCCCGTTTGTCGATATCCTGAAAACCAAACGATGGTGGATCGTCTCCATGCAGCTGCTGATTGGTGCCGGCCTGGCAGGCGTGGCCTTTACCCTCCCCACGCCCTTCTTCCTCCAGGCATCGCTCGCCTTCTTCTGGCTGATGGCCTTCAGCTCCGCCACACACGACATCGCGGCCGACGGCTTCTACATGCTCGCGCTCGATGATTCACAACAATCTTTCTTCGTGGGGATCCGCAGCACCTTCTATCGCTTTGCCTCGATTACCGGACAGGGATTGCTCGTTGTATTGGCAGGATTCCTGGAAAAATCGACCGGCAAAATCCCTTATGCCTGGAGCCTCACCTTCTTTATTCTGGCAGGGCTCTTCCTCGTTTTTTTCGTCTATCACCGCTTTGTCCTTCCCTACCCAACCGGTGATACCGGAAAAGCTGCCTTCACGCCCAGGGAGGTAATGACGGAATTTGGCAATACCTTCAAATCGTTTTTCACAAAAAAAGGAATCGGACTGGCCATCGCCTTTATGTTATTGTACCGGCTGGCCGAAGCGATGCTGGTGAAGCTGGCGTCGCCGTTTCTACTCGACAGCCGTGAGGTGGGGGGACTGGGATTAAGCACCTCCGAAGTAGGCATCACCTATGGCACCGTGGGTGTGATTGCCCTCACCCTTGGGGGTATCATTGGGGGGATCGTAGCCTCCCGCAACGGGTTGAAATACTGGCTCTGGCCCATGGCGCTGACCATCACCCTGCCCAATGCGGCATACCTTTTCCTTGCATTTTATCAACCTGCAAACTTTATCTGGGTGAATGTGGCCGTGGCGATTGAACAGTTTGGATACGGCTTCGGGTTTACAGCCTATATGCTCTACCTGATCTATTTCTCGCAGGGTGAACACAAAACTGCCCACTATTCCATTTGCACGGGATTCATGGCTTTAGGGATGATGCTGCCCGGCATGGCTGCCGGATGGATCCAGGAACAGCTGGGATATCTGCATTTCTTTATCCTGATCATCCTCTTCACGATCCCCACGTTGCTGCTGATCCCCTTTATGAAGGTGGATCCCGACTTTGGCAGATCTAAAAAAGAGGAACAGGAAACAGCATGATACGAGCGAATGATGCACACATATGAAAAGGTTTAAAATCAGAATTATGAAAACAAACCTGCGAATGTCCCGGAAATCGGGCTGGCTTTTCGCCATGATTATCGGCGGACTGATATTCACCACGACCGCTTTTGCACAGAAAATCAAGGTGAAGACCGGAATCGAAGTGCTGAAGGAGTCCAGCTTCAGGATCCTCCAGGGCAAACGGGTGGGACTGATCACCAACCCCACGGGGGTGGACAACAACCTGAAATCGACCATCGACATCCTGCACGAAGCACCCAACGTGCAGCTCGTGGCGCTCTACGGTCCCGAGCACGGCGTGCGCGGCGATGTACATGCCGGTGACAAGGTGTCCGACTTCAAAGATCCCGATACCGGCATCCCTGTCTATTCACTTTACGGTGCTACACGAAAGCCGACCAAAGAGATGCTGCAGGGTCTGGATCTGCTGGTATATGATATCCAGGATATTGGTTGCCGCTCCTATACCTACATCTCCACCCTGTACCTGGCTATGCAGGCGGCAGCAGAAAACGACATCGAATTCGTGGTGCTGGACCGTCCCAACCCGCTGGGCGGACTTAAGGTGGAAGGTAACCTGGTGGAAGAGGGCTTCTTTTCGTTTGTCAGTCAGCTGAAAATTCCCTATGTCTATGGCCTCACCTGCGGTGAGCTGGCAGAGATGATCAACGGGGAACAGATGAATCCGCAACCTTGCAAACTGACGGTGGTGAAGATGAAAAAATGGCGTCGCAGGATGAACTTCGATGATACCGGCCTGCCCTGGGTACCCACCTCACCCCATATTCCCTTTGCACACTCGGCCTGTTTCTACCCCGCATCAGGCATCCTCGGTGAACTGGGATATATCTCCATTGGCGTGGGCTACACCCTTCCCTTCGAGATGTTTGCAGCCGAATGGATCAATGCAGAAGCATTTGCCAAAGCGCTGAACATGAAAAATCTGCCCGGTGTCACCTTCCGCCCCATACACCTGAAGCCCTACTATTCAGTGGGACAGGGAAAGAATTACCAGGGAGTACAGATCTACCTCACCGATTTCGCGAAAGCCCGCCTGTCGGATATTCAGTTTCATGTGATGGAGGTGGCAGCAGAACTTTATCCTGATTACAAAGTGTTTGACCATGCGCCGGAGAACCGGTTCGATATGTTCGACAAGGTGTGTGGCAGCGATTTTATCCGCCTGGAATTTTCCAAAAATCATCGTTTCACCGATATACAGTCTTACTGGACGAAAGACGAGGAAGCATTCAGGAAATTCTCGAAGAAATACTATCTTTACCGCTGAATTGCTCAGGTAAGTTTAATGAACACACATATCTTAAGACATACAATTGACCGTTCAGATCACGGTCACAGATGTAAATGTCCAAAACAAAACAAACAAATTATTCATAATCATCTATGAATGCAACTCTTTCCGCCAAACAGAGCAACCGCCTCTTGTCCCTCGACATACTCCGCGGTATCACCATCGCCGGCATGATCATGGTCAACAATCCCGGCTCGTGGAGCTACGCCTATGCACCGCTCCGGCATGCTCACTGGAACGGGCTCACCCCCACCGACCTGGTCTTCCCCTTCTTTATGTTTATCATGGGGGTCTCCACTTTCATGTCGCTCCGGAAATTCAACTTTGAACCCTCCAAAGCAGCCATCTGGAAAATTGTGCGTCGCACCCTCCTCATCTTCCTGATCGGACTGGCACTGGGATGGTTCGGACAACTCACGCGGGGACTCGCTTCGGGAGAGTCGTTCGGTGTGGCGGCAACCCATTTCGACACCCTCCGCATACTCGGGGTACTGCAACGGCTGGCGCTGGCATACGGTTTTGCCGCGCTGACAGTAGTTTTGGTGAAGGGCAAACTGCTGCCATGGGTGATTGGCATCCTGTTGCTGGGCTACTACCTGATTCTTCGCTTCGGCAAAGGGTTTGAACTGTCGGAAGAGAACATCATCGCGGTGGTCGATAAAGCATTATGGGGTACCGCCCATATGTACAAAGATACCACACCGGAAGGCGTGCGCATTGCCTTCGACCCCGAAGGGCTGCTCAGCACCCTCCCCTCCATCGCCCATGTATTGATTGGCTTTCTTTTCGGGAAGCTGATCGTGGAGCACAAAGACAACCACACCCGTGTGGAGAAACTGCTGATCTGGGGGACCATCCTTGCCTTCTCCGGTTTGCTGCTGCAATATGGATGCCCCCTCAACAAGAAAATATGGAGTCCCACGTTTGTACTCGTGACCACCGGCTTTGCTGCTCAATTGCTGGGGTTGCTGATCTGGATCATCGATATCCGGAAAAAAGAGAAATGGAGCCGCTTCTTTCACGCATTTGGGGTGAACCCGCTGATTGTATATGTTTTCGCGGGTGTATTGGCCAACCTGCTCTCCAACATCCAGTTTGGATGGCAGGGTGAGCGCATCTCTATCAAAGGGTTTGCCTATGAGGTGCTGCTGCGACCATGGGCAGGAGATTATTTCGGATCGCTGCTCTATGCGCTGCTCTTCATCACCCTTTGCTGGCTGTTCGGATATATCCTCTACAAAAAAAATATTTTTATCAAACTATAGAGGCCGGTTATTGGTTTATAGCACAACAAAGAGAGAGAGCTATGATTCATCAAACAACAAAGGGAAACAACCTGATTGCCGACAGTGGCGCGACCAAGACCGAGTGGTGTCTGACATGCGATGGAGAGATCCTGCAGCGCTTTTACGGGAAAGGGCTCAGTCCGGTATATCAAACGGAAGAGGAGATCGCAGAGGAGATCAGACTACAGGTCCGGCCACATCTGAAAGAGCGTGAGATCCATGCGATCCACTTCTACGGCAGCGGCTGTACTCCCGATAAAAGCCATCTCGTTGAAAAGGCTCTCTACAGTTCATTTCCAATAGAATCCATCCATGTCTTCAGCGACCTGGTTGCTGCAGCACACAGCCTGTGCGGTGATGCACCAGGCATTGCCTGCATACTGGGTACAGGCAGTAACTCCTGTGAATGGAGTGGCAGTGAGATCATCTCTCATGTTTCGCCCCTGGGTTTTATACTGGGTGATGAGGGTAGCGGTGCTGCCATGGGCAAACAGCTGGTGGGTGATGCCCTGAAGAACCAGCTCACACTGGGGTTAAAAGAAAAACTGCTGGAGGAATACCAGCTTACTCCTGCCCTCATCATCGACAAGGTGTACCGTCAGCCATTCCCCAGCCGCTTCCTGGCCAGCCTCGCCCCTTTCCTGCTCAGCTACATTGCTGACGATAGCATCTACAGGATCGTATTCAGGGGCTTCTCCGATTTTTTTGAACGAAATGTGATGCAGTATGATTACCACGAACAGACGGTCCATTTTGTGGGATCCATCGCCTGGCATTTCGCGGATATCCTGAGAAAGGTTGCCACAACAAAAGGAATCACCATTGGACAAATAGAACAATCGCCCATGCCCGGATTGATCAATTATTACAAATAAATCCCATATCCCATATCATACATCGAAATGACATTTATCAAGATAACCGAACAGGAATCGCTCTACAACGACCTGGAGAAAAAAACGGTGCAGGAGATCCTGACCGAAATCAATGCCGAGGACCAAAAGGTAGCGCTGGCTGTAAAGAAGACCATCCCCGACATTGAACGTCTGGTCACTGGCATCGTAGAGCGAATGCGTCGTGGTGGACGACTCTTTTACATTGGTGCCGGCACCAGCGGACGGCTGGGTGTGCTGGATGCCTCGGAGATACCACCCACTTTTGGCATGCCCAACAGCTACGTGATCGGCCTGATTGCGGGAGGCGACATCGCCCTGCGTAACCCGGTGGAACACGCAGAGGATGATTACGACAAGGGATGGGAGGATCTGATGAAGCATAAAATCGGGAAGGATGATGTGCTTGTTGGCATCGCCGCTTCCGGCACCACCCCCTATGTGATTGGCGCACTCCGCCGTGCCCGTGAGAAAGGGATCCTCACCGCCGCCATCAGTTGCAACCCCGACTCGCCAGTGGCAGCTGAGGCAGAAATAAAAATTGAGCCGGTGGTGGGACCAGAGTATGTGACCGGCAGCACCCGCATGAAATCAGGAACGGCACAGAAAATGGTGCTCAACATGATCACCACCGCCACCATGATCAAGCTGGGCAGGGTAAAAGGCAACCGGATGGTCAACATGCAGCTCACCAACCAAAAGCTGGTGGACAGGGGTACCCGAATGATCGTCGATGAGCTCTCGCTGAACTACGAGCAGGCAAAGAACCTGCTGCTGCTGCATGGCTCTGTGAAAAAGGCTATTGAACAATATAAAAACGGAAAAGAAACATAAAGAATATGGCAATCATCATACAAACAAACCACCCGGATCTGCTACTCGACAAGATTTATGAGGCAATAGACAATAAGAAAGCGGACAAATGGGACCGCACGGGAGACGGACGACTCACCTATGGGGCTCTGCTGTGGAGAAACGAAGCCTTCTTTAAGCCCCAGATATGGGTGGATGAGAACGAACTGCGCTTTGGCCTGCTGAAGCGTAAAGACCGGAAGCATATCACCACGAAACTCTATACCACCTTTCATGCAAAACTGATCGAGATGCTGCTCTCCCACTTCGACAGCGATTTCCGAAGCATCACGGCCACTGCTGCAAAGACTGAGCCGGATCAGTTCTGACCCCCTCTGTTTATGGAACCCTGCTACTGCCGATAACGGGTCCATTCACCTCACCTGACAAGAAAAGTTAAACTGAAAACCTTTTTTTGATGCTATCTGTTAATGGTTTTTCAAAACAATAAATATCTGTAACAACGGGGCTGCTTGAACATTTCTTCGGGAGAAAAGACCCGTTGTACTTTAGCATACTTTTATGAACCTCATAGAATCACTGAACTGGCGATATGCCACCAAGCGAATGACAGGAGAAAAGATTCCGGAGAAAGAGCTTGAGACCATTCTGGAAGCGATTCGTCTGACTCCCTCATCATACGGTCTGCAACCCTACCAGGTGATCGTCACCGAAAACAGGGAACTGATAACGCAGATCTACGAGCAATCCTGTCCCCAGGTGGTGCTGCAACAATGCTCCCACCTGCTGATCTTCAAAGCAAAAAAACGACTGGACGAAAACTATCTGGAAGGATTCCTAAGTGAGTTCAAACGCGTCAGAAATGCCAACGATGAACAGATAGAGAGTTACCGGAAGAAGATACACAGAGTGATCAATGATCCCGCCATCAACACCTTCAGCTGGACCATCCATCAGACCTACCTGGCTCTGGGATATGCCACCTTTGCAGCGGCACTGCTGGGCATTGACACCACTCCCATCGAGGGGTTCAACCCTAAAGTACTCAACCGTCTCCTTGAACTCAATGAAGAGGAGGAGGAGACGGTGCTGATGCTCACCCTCGGCTATCGCGATGCCGCAGAGGACAGGTTGGCACACCAGCCCAAGATAAGAAAACCACTCCACCTGTTGGTAGAGCGGTTGTAAAAAAACGATCAGGTTGTTGAAAGCTGCTCAGGGAATCCTGTAAACGATGCTGTTGATGTTCATGCCAGCCCCTACGGAAGCGAGGATGATGATGTCACCACACTTCAGATCATGACCATCCATCTCCTTACGGGTGATCAGGTCCAGCAGCGTCGGCACGGTGGCCACCGATGAGTTGCCAAGCCAGGAGATGGTCATCGGCATGATGCTCTCAGGCACCTCTTTCAGGTTGTAAAGTTTGAACAACCGCTTCAGGATGGCATCATCCATCTTGCCGTTGGCCTGATGCAGCAACACCTTGCGGATCTCGGTGATGGAAAGCTGTAACTTATCCAGCCCAGCCTTGATGGTCTTCGGCACGTTCTCCAGCGCATACTGGTAGAGCCGACGCCCCTGCATCTTCAGGTAATAATCTTTCTTCTTCGCCAGCTCGGGATTATAGGAGTAGTCCATCCGTAACATCTGCACATAGTCGAGTGCATCACTGCGCGAGTTGTGTCCCAGAATACCAAGGGGGGTGTCACTCTCGCGTCCCTCCATGATAGCCGCCCCGGCACCGTCGGCATAGATCATGCTGTCGCGGTCATGCGGGTCGGCCACACGCGACAGGATATCGGCACCCACCACTAGCACCTTTTTCGCATCACCGGAGCGAATGTAGTAATCGGCCTGGATCACCGCCTGCACCCAGCCGGGACAACCGAACAGGACATCATAAGCAACCGAAGCGGGGTTGGCAATGCCCAGTTTATGTTTCAGACGAGAGGCCAGCGACGGCACCACATCCATCCGCATGTTGTCCGCCAACGTCTCCCCAAAATTGTGGGCAAAGATGATGTAATCAAGCTCTTCCTTATCCACCCCGGCAGCTTCTATCGCCCGTTGTGCAGCCATCAGTGCCAAATCGGAGGTCACCTCATGATCCTCGGCATAACGACGTTCGGAGATGGTGGTGATCTCCTCAAATTTCCGTACGATCTCCTCATTGGGCGTTGCGATCTTCACCCCGAAAGATTCGTAAAACTCGTTATCAAGAAAGGCTTCGTTCTTTACCTGTCTGGTCGGGACATAGCTTCCGGTACCAGTAAATATGCTGTAAATTCTGCTCATAAAATGTAAATCAGTTTACTGTACAAAGATAAAAATTTATTTTTGAATATCCTCTTTTTATCTGCTTTTCACTTTCTGCATGAAGCGGGTAAAGCAATAGAATGTCATTCCGGCTTATGACCTGCTGTGATAAGCGGATTGGAGATATCCTCATAAAGCTCAAGCGCAAAATAGCTGGCTGCCGCGGTCACATGGTCAAACACATCGGAGGTGATGTCCTCATATCTTCCCCACTCGGTGGTGGCAGTGAAGAAGTAGAGCTCCAACGGAAGCCCTTTGGAGGTGGGTTGCATTTGACGTACCAACAGGAGCATCTCCTTATGTACATCGGGATGATGACGCAGGTAGTTCTTGATATACTCGCGAAAAAGTCCCATGTTGGTAAGGTTCCTGCCGTTCACTGCCAGTGATTTATCTGCACCGATCGACTCATTGTACTCGGCGATCTCTCTGCTCCGTGTGGTAATGTATGGGGCTATCGCTTGAATTTTCTGCATCTCTTTCACCTCCTCGTCAGTCAGGAAACGAATGGTGGATTGCTTTACATAGACACTCCGTTTCACTCGCCGGCCGCCGGCCTCCACCATGCCCCGCCAGTTCTGGAACGAATCGGACACCAGCGAGTAAGGCGGTATGGTGGTGATGGTCTTGTCGAAGTTACGTATCTTGACCGTGGTGAGGGTGATCTGGATCACATCGCCATCAGCACCATATTTGGGCACGGTGATCCAGTCGCCAATCCGCACCATGTCGTTGGCCGTCACCTGCATGCTGGCCACCAGTCCAAGGATGGTATCCTTGAACACCAGCATCAGGATAGCCGATGCGGCACCCAGTCCCCCAAGGATCACACCCGGATTCTTTCCGGTGAGGATGGAGAAGAGAACGATCGCCCCAATGCAGTAGAGGATGATCTTCACCACCTGCACATAACTGTCCAGCGGTTTGTCGGCCAGGCTGGGGCGACTGCGAAGGGTGTCGGTAAAAGCGTTAACCACCGAGGATATCAGCCATATCACGTAGAATATCAAGAAGATATCCACCAGCTTGTCAGCCATCACCATGACACGTGGAAATAGGTCAAAGATAATGGGTATTGAGCCTTTTACCAGGCTGAAAGGGATGATCATCGCCAGGTAGTGGGGAAAGCGACGCTCCGAGAGATGCCGCAGGAACTCGATGCCGGTGATCCTCGCCGCACGGTTCAGTGCTGCATTCAGGATGCGACGGGTGAGATATTGTACCATGAAGACCAGGAGCACCAGCACCAGCAACATCAGCAGCAGGTTGATATATTTCACCCAGTTCCCGGGTATACCAGCGTTGGTCAGCAGTTGGATGCTCCATTCACTGATGACATTGGTGGAGCGCGAGATCTGTTCAATCTTCTCTTCGTTCATTTTTGTAGTTGTTTTTTTATGTTGATTCTCAAATAAAAGACAAATATAGCAAATTGCATCCTCGCTTCAAAACTTCCATTTTTTACCGGAGAAATCGGCCCCATTTCCGGGAATCATTGTATATTTGTAGAAGTTGTACGAAGGGTCCCAACCGGTCTCTTCGGGTGTCATAACCATACAGCCCTGCAGACACCAGGCAATGACATCATCATACAAGGATTGTATCATCAACAAAATTAAAAAGTTATCTCTATGGGAAAAGTATTGATCATTGGCGCCGGCGGTGTCGGCACGGTGGTAGCCAACAAGGTGGCACAAAACAGTGACCTCTTCACCGATATCATGCTCGCCAGCCGCACCAAAAGCAAGTGTGACGCCATCGCGGAGGATGTGAAACGACGTACGGGCATCACTATTGATACCGCCAGGGTAGATGCCGACAAAGTGCCGGAACTGGTATCACTGATGAACGATTTCAAACCGGAGCTGGTGATCAACGTGGCGCTGCCCTATCAGGATCTCACCATCATGGATGCCTGCCTGGAAGCGGGAGTGAACTATCTGGATACCGCCAACTACGAACCGAAGGATGAAGCCAGGTTTGAGTACAAATGGCAATGGGCTTACCGCGATAAGTTTGAGAAAGCAGGTCTCACCGCCATCCTGGGTTGCGGCTTCGACCCGGGCGTAACCAGCATCTTCACGGCCTATGCGGCCAAACACCATTTCGACGAAATTCATTATCTCGATATTGTGGACTGCAATGCAGGAGACCATGGCAAAGCGTTTGCCACCAACTTCAATCCCGAAATCAACATCCGCGAAGTAACCCAAAAAGGAAAGTACTGGGAAGATGGCCAATGGGTGGTGACAGAACCCCATGAGATCCACAAACCCCTCACTTATCCTGAAATCGGCCCGAAAGAATCATACGTGATCTTTCACGAGGAGCTGGAATCACTGGTGAAAAACTACCCCACCCTCAAACGGGCCCGCTTCTGGATGACTTTCGGACAAGAGTATCTTACCCACCTGCGGGTAATCCAGAACATCGGCATGGCCCGCATCGATGAGGTGGAATATAACGGACAGAAGATTGTGCCCATACAATTTCTGAAGGCCGTGCTTCCCGATCCGGGTAAGCTGGGCGAGAATTATACCGGCCAGACATCCATCGGCTGCCGTATCCGCGGCATCAAGGATGGTAAAGAACGCACCTACTACATCTACAACAACTGCAGCCATCAGGAAGCCTACAAGGAAACAGGTGCGCAGGGAGTAAGTTATACCACAGGTGTGCCGGCAACCATCGGTGCCATGATGTTGATGCAGGGCATCTGGAAAAAGCCGGGCGTTTTCAACGTGGAAGAGTTCGATCCCGATCCGTTCATGGAACAACTCAACAAACAGGGACTGCCCTGGCATGAGCTCTTTGACGTGGATCTGGAGGTCTGATGAGTTTTTTCTATTTTTTCTATTCACAACACATTGCTTGAAAAATTGCACCCATGAGTCCTAAAAGCCTGGTAAATATCGGCGATTACAGCAAGGAAGATATTTTGCGTATCCTGCAAACCGCCGCCCGATTCAAGGAGAACACCAATCGTGATCTGTTGCAGGGAAAAGTGTGCGCCACGCTTTTCTTTGAGCCTTCCACCCGCACCCGCCTGAGTTTCGAAACCGCGGTCAACAGGCTCAGTGGACGTATCATCGGCTTCTCCGACGCAGCTACCAGCAGCTCCACCAAGGGGGAGTCGCTGAAAGATACCATTATGATGGTCAGCAACTATGCCGACCTCATCATCATGCGTCACCACCTGGAGGGATCGGCACGCTATGCCTCCGAGATCTCACCCGTGCCGGTGATCAATGCAGGCGATGGCTCCAACCAGCATCCCACGCAGACCCTGCTCGACCTGTTCACCATCTACGAGACACAGGGCACCCTGGAGAACCTGGCCATCACCGTGGTGGGCGACCTCAAATATGGCCGTGCGGTACACTCCCTCATCCAGGGGCTGTCCCATTTCAACCCCTCCTTTCACTTTGTAGCCCCTGAGGAGCTGGCTATTCCTGACAAGTACAAGGCATTCTGCGACAAGAAAGGCATTCCCTACCGCGAATATAAGGAGTTCTCTTCCGATGCAATCAACGGCTCCGATATTCTCTACATGACCCGTGTACAGAAAGAGCGGTTTACCGACCTGATGGAGTATGAGAAAGTAAAGAACGTGTATGTGCTGCACAACGATATGCTGAACGATTCCAAAGAAAACCTGAAGGTGCTGCATCCGCTGCCGCGGGTGAAAGAGATCAGCCAGGATGTGGATGACAATCCCAAGGCCTACTATTTCCAGCAGGCAAAAAACGGCATGTATGTCCGTCAGGCGGTGATCTGCGACCTGCTGGGCATTGAGGTAGAATAACCCTTTAATTGAAAGAATAAATTATGAGAAAAGAATTGCAGGTTGCCGCACTTGAAAACGGCACAGCGATCGATCATATCCCCACGTCGGCAGTCTTCAAGGTGGTATCGCTCTTGCATCTGCAAAAACTGAACAACCGCGTCACCATCGGCAACAACCTCAAAAGCAGTAAGATGGGATCTAAAGGCATCATCAAGGTCTCCGACAAATTTTTCCGTGAGGATGAGATCAACCGGATTGCCCTGGTGGCGCCCAACGTGAACCTCAACATCATCCGCAATTTCGAGGTGGTGGAGAAGAAGAAAGTGGTGCTGCCCGACGAGATCATCGAGATCGTCCGCTGCAACAACCCAAAATGCATCACCAACAACGAACCGATGAAAACCCGGTTTCATGTGATCGACAAGGAGATGGTGGAGCTGCAGTGCCACTACTGTGAGCTGAAGATCAGGAAAGAGGAAATTGAATTGATTTAGGTTTGAAACAAGACTGGAAACCGGGAACGATGATCTATCCGCTGCCGGTGGCACTGATCAGCTGTGAAAGCCGATGATCTGTACCTCGATCCAGTTACTGGCCGGTTCGATTTGCAGCAGGCCGGTTTGATGGCCTATTGCCTTGGGCATAACTACGGACTGGGAAAGAAAATCGGTAAGTTCGGCTGGAGCGTACAGAAAAAAAAGAAGAAAAAGAAGCAATAACAAAAGGATGGATACACAATCCGACTCATCAACAAACATATAGATCATGCCTGTCAATTTACCAGAAAATCTCCCAGCGATTGAGATACTGAAAAAAGAGCACATTTTCGTGATGGATGACCTGCGCGCTTCCACACAGGATATCCGTCCACTGAAAATACTGGTGTTGAACCTCATGCCACTCAAGATCACGACCGAGACTGATCTGATACGGCTGCTCTCCAACTCACCCCTGCAGGTAGAGATCGAGTTCCTGGGACTCTCCTCCCACACCCCCAAAAACACCCCGATTGAACACCTGATGTCGTTCTATACCACCTTCAACAAGGTGAAAAACCGTTACTTCGACGGCATGATCATCACCGGTGCACCGGTAGAGATGCTTCCATTCCGGGAGGTAACCTATTGGGATGAGATCACACGCATCTTCGACTGGGCACGCACCCATGTCACCTCCTCCTTTTACATCTGCTGGGGGGCGCAGGCTGCGCTGCACCATTTTTACGGCATCAACAAATATCCACTTGAGAAGAAACTGTTCGGCGTTTTCAGACACACGATCACCGATCCCTCTTTTCCGCTGTTCCGGGGATTCGACGATGAGTTTTATGCTCCTCACAGCCGTCACACAACCATTCTTTCCGAAGAGATCAGGCAGCAGCCGGAACTAACAATCCTATCCGAATCGGAGGAAGCAGGTATATACATTCTCTCTTCCAGAGGAGGCAGGGAGTTTTATGTGACAGGTCATTCGGAATACTCACCCCTCACCCTGCACAACGAATATTTGCGGGATAAGGAGAAAGGGATGGATTCTGTGTCGATGCCTCTAAATTACTACAGAGATAACGACCCAACGCAGCCGCCGCTTGTTCAGTGGCGCTCACATGCCAACCTGTTATACATCAACTGGCTGAACTACTTCGTTTACCAGGCTACCCCCTTCAATCTCGAAGAGATCGCGAATCTGGGTGATCTCTAGGTGAAGAGCCGTAAGGCGATATGGCTCATGATTCTAAGCAGAATCAACCATTTGCAAACTTCAGGCAGACCGGCTTACTCAAAAAGATATCTTGTCCGGTATCGGTAAGCAAGCCACTGCTTTTATCCACAGAAAACACCTGTATCCTGTTTTCATCCCTGCTGGCAACCAGCAGATAGTTGCCATTGGGGGTGATCACAAAGTTACGGGGATGTTTGGCCGTGGGCTGATATCCCACTTTGGTGAGTGTTCCCTTATCGGGATCGATCGCGAAGATGGCAATGCCATCGGCCTGTAGCCGGTTGGAGGCATAGAGAAAACGACCATCGGGCGAGACATGGATATCGGCACTGCCGCGCGCGCCCACCGTATCGGCTGCAATTACCTGTTTCTGCTCCAACACACCCAGGTGATGCGCATAGACCAGCACCTCCCCCGACAACTCACCCAACAGGTAGAGGTATCTGCCCCCGTCGGGGTGGAAAACAAAATGACGTGGACCTGTACCTGGTGGCGTCTCAATGGCTGTCATGCTGCTCTCCAGAATCACCGGCTGCCCCTGAAAAGGTGTCTCCTGAACCGGGAAACGATAAAGCTTATCGCTCCCCAGATCGGCGGCAAAGAGTGAGCCACCGTCGGGAGAATAGGCCACACAGTGCAGGTGAGGCTGTTGTTGTCGCAAGCTGTCGGGACCTGATCCGCTGAATCGGATAAGGGAGATCAAAGGTGATAAACTGCCGTCATCATTTACCTGGAAGGAGGAGATGCTCCCCCCGCCATAATTGGCAGTGTGCACATTGCGTCCCCTGGCATCGATCGTGATGTAACAGGGACCGTTACCTCCCGTCGCCCGCGAGTTAATCTTCTTTAATGTACCACTTCCCTTGTCAAAAGAAAAGGCATGCACGGCACCCTGTTCATCATCGTTCTCCCCAACAGCATAGAGATATTGCTCATCGGGACTAAAAGTGAGATAGGAGGGGTTGGTCACTTCCACCATGCTCACCGAGTCACTCTTCCCGGTCAGGGTATCGAAACGATAGATGTAGATCCCCCTGCTGCCATTGTCAGAGGTGTAGGTGCCCACCGCAAGGAATAGTCTGATACGATCAACAGTCTTGCTGGAATCGGACAAAGAGGTTGACGCCTCTGCTGCGCGGTCGCCCGAACGATTGCCGCTGCAGGAAGCCAACAGTGTAGCTGTAAGCGCGATCATGGTGATCAATCGGTACATTCTGTTTTTAGTTTACGGATGAATATCATTGCAAAAATAACCTATTTTTTGGTGACATGGGCAACACTCATCGAAAAAACAGCACATTTCGCATGAAAAGTTGCGAATATGGGAGAGTCTGCGTACTTTTGCACCTTGAAAAAACAAATCAGAATTTAAATCGCAAATTACACTGTTATGTTATCCAAGATATTATCGGTTACCGGCCGTCCCGGTCTCTACAAGCTCATCTCCACCGGAAAGAATCTGAACATTGTTGAATCACTTGGCGACGGCAAACGACTGCCGGTCTATCTGCACGAAAAGGTGGTGGCGTTGAGCGATGTATCCATTTATACCAATGAAGGCGATACCCCTCTGCGAGAGGTGATGAAACGGATGAAAGAGAAAGAGAATGGGGGCAAGGCATCGGTTGGGGCCAAAGCATCTGGTAGTGAACTGTTTGCATACCTGAGAGAGGTGCTCCCCGATTACAACCGGGAGAGTGTCTATGCCTCTGATGTGAAAAAAATCATCACCTGGTATAACATTCTGGTGGAAAACCAGATCGACCTGGAGGAGGAGGAGCGTACCGAAGATGCAGTACCCGAGTCACCCTCGACCGACGAAGAACATAAAGAAATTGCAGATGATGGCGAGTGACTGCTCCCTCCTTTCCAGAAAAAAGAGCTATCTTTACCCGTTCATCTAAAAAACTGGCTAATTGAATCTTAAAAATTTACTCACTCGTGCAGGGACAGGCATCATTTATATCCTGGTGATCCTTCTGGGGATACTCGGGGGGCGCTTCTCTTTTCTGGCGGTCTTCGGAATCATCCTTGCCCTGGGCCTGTTTGAGTTCTACCGCATGGTAGAGAAAGATACCTCACATGCCATCAGCAAGATCTTCAACATCATACATGGCCTGCTTCTCTTTCTATCGGTTTTTCTCTTCCTGGAAAGATTATCCTATCTGGCACTGCCAGTATTTGTCCTGGTTTATCTGCTCATTCTCTTTGCTTCAGCCATCCTCATCCGGCGACAGGACATCCTGCATGGCATCATCTACTCCGTCTTCGGACAAATGTATATCACCATGCCGCTAAGCCTGTTGATGGTGCTCTCCTATTCCTATCAAGACAGAATTACTGCCGGCGGGTATGACTGGACACCCTTGCTGGCCCTCTTTGTTTTTATCTGGATCAATGATACCGCTGCCTACTTTATTGGTTCGCTCACCGGAAAACACAAGCTCATCCCTCATATCTCACCCAGGAAATCGGTTGAGGGATTTATCGCCGGCATCTTATGCACGATGCTTTCATCGCTCCTGATCGCCCACTTCTTCCCGGAATTCTCATCCCTCCACTGGATGGGGTTTGCCATGGTGGTTGCTCTCTTCGGCACGGTGGGCGATCTTTTCGAGTCACTCATCAAACGGACCTACTCGGTAAAAGATGCTGGCACCCTGATCCCCGGTCACGGTGGCATCCTGGATCGTATTGACAGCCTTTTGGTGGCGATACCGGCAGCTTACCTCTACCTGATCCTCTTTTTTATTTAACCGCTTTTTTTCCGCTTCTCCTGCGAACAAACCTCATCGATCAGGTGTTTTTATGATGGAGGATGGGCATTCATCAGCAAACATGAAAAACCAACAGTGAGCAAACCAAATGAAGTCATCAATATGTACAAAAAACTGATTGGAACCAATGCGGGTATTATCTGGAATCTGTTGAACAACAACCAGAGATGGAACATCGCCGAACTGCGGGAAGCATCCGGTTTGACAGAAAAAGAGATTTACACTGCCATAGGCTGGCTGGCCAGGGAGAATAAAATTGAGATTGAAAAGTCTCAAAATGGGGAAGAGGTGTATTACCTTGTGATCGAGTATTATTTCTGACCAGAAACAATGTGGAGAGAGACAAAAAATGGTCCGGGCATTGAACCCGGACTTTTTTGTGAGATAGCAGGATCGGTGCGGTTACATCACCCCTTTCTCGCGCAGCCGCAGCTGCCACTTCCAGGCTGAAGCCATGGTATCTTCCATCGGGATCTCCGCTTTCCAGCCCAATACTTTGTTCGCTTTGTCGGGGTTCGCCCAGATCTGTTCAATGTCGCCCTCACGACGTCCCACAATCTTATAATTGAGCGGTTTGCCGGATACTTTTTCAAAAAGCGCGATCAGCTCCAGTACCGAGAGACCGGTACCGGTACCCAGATTGAAGATCTCCACCGGCTCATCCGATTGATTGTTGAGCATCCGTTCGATGGCCTTGACATGCGCTTTGGCCAGATCCACCACATTGATGAAGTCACGGATACAGGAGCCATCGGGGGTGTTATAATCGTTTCCAAAGACATTCAGCTGTTCCCGTATGCCGATGCCGGTCTGGGTGATGTAGGGCACCAGATTCTGTGGCACCCCCAGTGGCAGTTCGCCTATCTCGGCAGAGGGATGGGCCCCGATCGGATTGAAATAACGCAGGATAATGCTCCTGATCGGCGCACCCGAGTGGATGAAATCCCGAATGATCTCTTCGTTGATCTGCTTGGTGTTTCCATAGGGTGATGCTGCAGGTTTGATGGGTGCATTCTCATCGATGGGGTTGCTGTCTGGCTCCCCGTAAACAGTGCAGGAGGATGAGAAGACGATACCTTTCACATTGTGTTCAGGCATCAGCTCCAGCAGGTTGATCAGCGACACCAGGTTGTTGCGGTAATAGAGCAGTGGCTTCTGAACCGACTCTCCCACTGCCTTGCTGGCGGCGAAATGGATGATCCCATCGAAATTGTGTTTCCGGAAGAGTGCTTTCAGTGCATCCATATCTTTACAATCCAGCTTGTCGAAGAGTGGACGCTTACCAGTGATACGGGTGATACCTTCCAATACATCGGCATTCGAGTTGGATAGATTATCGATGATGACCACTTCATACCCTGCCTGCTGCAGTTCAACAACGGTATGGGAACCGATATACCCCGTTCCGCCTGTTACAAGAATTTTCTTTGCCATAAAATATTTTGTTTGATGTTGTACGATATTGATTCATGCTCCTGCTCTGATACAAAATTACGAAATAAAACAGAACAGCAGCCCGATTGGAGGCAAAAGAGCTTATTTTTACAGAAAAAAAAATGAACATCGCCCCTGGATAAAATGACCGCCGACAAATGACCATTCGGAGAGATCAAAATCACTGCTCTTTTCATTTTTTTTTCGTACATTTGCGGAAATTGTTCTTTAACGACCATCGTTCTGCATGGCTTTCAGCGTAAAAACATACCATCACAAAGAGGAATTGCCACCGCTTGAAGAGAATAAATTCTTCCATAGTCCTTCCTGTTTCGACTGGTACGGCCATGTCCCCGCCTACCGCCCGCTGATGTTGGTTGCTTTTGACGAAGAGAGACCTGTTGCGGCACTCTTCGCTATCATCGTCCGCAAAAACCGGTTGCTACACCATTCGCTCTTCAGGCGGTGCATCATCTCTCAAGCGCCCTCCTTCTTCGGGAAGAACCTACCCCAGATCGAACTGTTTGATTTACTGATCACCCACCTGGTACAGGAGGTGAAGCACAAGGTATTTCTCATACGATATGAGAACCTGGGCAATGCTATCTTCGGGTACAAGGGATTCCGCGAAAATCATTTTTTTTCCGTGAAATGGATCAACATTTGCAACTCATTGCAACGAAAAAGAAAGATCTGGGACCAACTTTCACCTTCCCGTAAAAACCAGGTTAACAAAGCCATAAGAAAAGGGGTACGCATGGAGGAGATGCTGTCGGAAGATGATCTGCCTGAAATATACAAACTAATCAGGAACACTAACCAGAAAAAGATCAGACGTCGTTTCCCTCCCTACGCCTATTTCGAAAACTTCTTCCATCACTACGTGAAAAAAGGAAGAGGAAAGATCCTGCTCACCCGCTACCAGGGAAAGATCATCGGTGGAGCCATCCTTGGCTTTGAAAAGAGAAACAGCGTTGTCTATTGCCTCTATTACTGGGGCAAATCGAAACGTTACAAGCTACTCTACCCCACCATCTTCACCCTCTATGCTGCGATGAAACGATCGGAAGAGGAGGGTTTTCACTACTTCGATTTCATGGATGTGAGTTTCCTGCACAAAAAAAGCGGTCGTTCGCGCTTCCTGCTGCAGTTCGGTGGTAAACAGCGGGCAACCAGACGCTGGTACCGCTTCAACTGGGGTTTACTCAATTTTTTTGCCAACAGGATCTACGATTGAGACTAAAAGGGCAAAAGCAGTGATTATTTCTTCCTCAAAATATGCAAACAAACGCAAACGAACGAGACATTTGATCCATTGAAAAGGTTAAAATACTAAATATATTTAAAAAGAATTTTTTTTCTTACTGAATCTTTGGAGATATGCCGCAATGCTTGTACATTTGCTACGTGTTTTTCATGGTATTAGATTTAAGGTTAACAATGAAGATTGGTTGTCGTGAGACAACCATTTCTTTTTTATCACCCCCCCCTACCGGTATTTCTCCCACAAAGAAGCATGTATGATCTCTTTCGAGCGATCAATCAAAGCTGCCAGATCCTCGTCCGACAGCGATGTTGTTGGTATGGGATCATGAATCACCAGCTCCAGCTTTCCCGGCCTGATCAGCCGGCTGTGACGCTTTAACACATCGTATGATCCATTGATGGTAAGGGGCACCAGCGGTAACTGCAAATCACGGGCTATGTAATAGGCACCGCGCTTGAAGCGACCCATCTTGCCAGTGAGGGTGCGTGCACCCTCAGGGAAGATCACCATGGAGACCCCATCGGTGATCTGGGCTTTTGCCCTTTCAATGGTAGCTGCACGGGCAGCAGCTGTTGAGTTGTCAACAAACACATGACCTGCTTTCTCGGAGGCGAAACCCACAAAAGGTAACTTTCGCAGACTCTGTTTCTGAATCCATTTGATGTTCTGATTCAGGAAGCCATAAAGCAGAAAAATGTCGAAAGCACCCTGATGGTTGGCAACAAATATATATGACTGTTTGGGATCAAGCTTCTCATGTCCTGAGCTCTTCACCCGGCAGAGTGACAGATAACAGGTGATTCTGGACCAGATGTGAGGAGGATAGTATCCCCAAAAACGACTACCGAAAAGAGGAGCCATCACCATTACCGTTAAGGCGGTTAGGAGGGTAATCAACAAGAACAACGGCATGAAAATGATCCATTGATAGAGAAACAGGGCAATTTTCTTCACTGCTTAGACATTCTTCGGATGAACAATCTACAAAAATAAACAATTTAAGAGATCACCTCGCGAGTGAATGGCTTTTTTTTGGACAAAACTGCTTTTTTAGGCCGAGGTTGAGTTTTTTCTGGCAAATTATTTCCTTGTTTGTTGTTTTTTGTGTTTATTTGCGTTGCGAAATCAAAATCATAATTATTATACACATGAAAGAATTTGCAAAGTACTTCGGAGTGGTTGTAATGCTCATTGGCGTTGCAGTGTTGGCGATACCCTTCCTGATGGGCACAACAAACAATACCAATCTGATCATAGGGTTGTTATTTGTCGTGGAGGGTATGCTGGGCCATATCTTCATCAACAACATGAAAAAAGGGAGTAAGCTGGGCAACCTCATCTGGGCGATCATTCTGTTGTTCATCCCCTATCTTCTCTTTAACTTCTTCAAGAAGAAAGCATACAGCGAAGAGGAGATGGCACTTTATAACTAAGTGGCGTCAGCTCTCTTTGCGCATCACGTAGAGCTGGAAGTTCTCATATCGTTTCACCACCACCTCCTCCCCTTTCTCTATAAACCCTTTTAGTGAGACCGCATCGTAGTATGCTCCCTCCAGCAAGACCTTACCTGAGGGACGGAGGATGGTGGCTGCAACAGCAGTTTTACCGACCAGTTGCAGTGGTTCCATCGGCACCGAGACGAACCCCTCCTCATCGGCATGCAGGGCAGCCTTATTCAACATTCCCGGTCTTCCGATTCTACTTGTAAGATAGATGATCAGGGTCACCCCCATCCCCATCCCCCCCAGTACGATCATCACAGCTCTGAAAAGCTGGATGGGGAGAACCCCATCCAGGCTGAAGCGGATATTTCCCAACAGGGCCAGCACCAGGGAGGAGAAGATAAGCACCACGCCGGTGATCCCGGGGATGCCGAATCCGGGAAAAACAAAAAGTTCAAACACAATGAATATCAATCCTAAGACAAAAATCAATACCTCCCAGTTCTGAGCGTAACCCGTGAGATAAAGCGGTGTGAAATAAAGTATCGCAGCCGTGATGGCAACAGCTGTTGGAAATCCCAACCCGGGCGATTGCAACTCGAAATAGATTCCGCCGATAATTAACATGATCAGCAACGCCTGTACCACACCGCTGGTGAGGAACCCTTTCACCTTATCGTAAAAGGTGGGGTTATAGGTCTCCAGCCGGTAGTTGCTTATTCCCAGCTGGTTTACGATCAATTCATGGAGGCTCTCGGCCGTGCCCTCACAATAGCCCAGCTCCATCGCCTGTGAGGCTGTCAGGGTAAGGATCTGCGTGGAGTCGGCAAACCCGGGCACCACTACCCGTTCATCCACCATCGCCTCAGCAATCAAGGGATCACGTCGCCACCGTTGAACCTTTTCTCCATCAACGGTTGTTTCGATTTTACCATGGCTCTCGGCCGTTGCGCGCATGATTCCACGCATATATGACTGGTACTTGTCGGGTGCTGCAGCCCCGGTTCCTCCCTCCACCACCGTGGCCGCACCCATAGAGGCACTTTTACGCATGTAGATGCTGTCGCAGGCAATGGCAATCAGCGCTCCCGCGGATGCTGCATTGTTGTCGATAAATACATATACCGGTAATGAATAGTTGAGGATGGCACTGCGCATTGAGTCGGCCTCCAGCACTCCTCCCCCGTAAGTGTTCATATGTAATATTACTGCATGAGCTTCTTTTTCAACGGCTTGATGTAAACCGTTTTGCAGGTAAATCCAGCTGTTGCTCCCGATATTCTCCCGGATATTGATCCGATAAATGAATGTTGTCTCGTCCTGTGCTGTGATGTTGCTGAAAAAAAGTAAAAAAAGAAGCAGCAGTGCTCCCTGTAAATTTTTCATTTTTTAATAGTTATAATGGAACAAAGATAATAGATTTCGATTTTAACCAATCATTTTCATCAAAAATGTGTATATTTGTCGCTCAATTTAACATTATGAGCACAATTTTATTAAGCATAGGATCAAACACATTCTCAAAGACCAATATTGACAAAGCCCAGCGCATGCTGACGCGACTCTTCCCCGGCATTCTCTTCAGTCAATCGGTCTTGTCGGAACCGGACGATGATCGTTACTCCTTTCTTTTTCGGAATGTGCTGGCAATTGCTGAAACAGACCTCTTGCCGGAGGAGGTGATTGAAAAGATCAAACAGACCGAACGTGCTGTAGGACGTTCGCCGCGTGATAAGTACCTGGGGAAGGTAGTCATAGACATCGACCTGATTCGTTACAATGATGAGCTTCTCCGTCCCGCTGATTTTCAGCGGGAGTATGTGCAACAACTGCTATCCGATCTGGAGAGCCAATCACTTTAATTGAGACGGGTTACCGACTTCACCCCTTTCACCGCTTTCAGCTTCCTGATAAGCTGCTCCAACATTGAGGTGTTGGCCAGCATCACCGAGATATTTCCCTGAAAAAGGCCATCATTGGAATCGATGGAGATGGCACGCAACTGCACCCCCTCCTCTTTTGAGATGATCGACATCAGGTTGGCCACAATATTGATCTGGTCGTTACCGATCACCCTTAGCACGATGGTATAGTTAGAGCTGCCGGTACCGCCGGACCAGCGAGCCTTGATCACGCGATAGCCAAAACGGGAGAAGAGATCCTGCGCATTGGGACAGTTCACCCGGTGGATCTTGATTCCCTGTGAGGAGACAAAGCCGAAGATCTCATCTCCGAAAATGGGGTTGCAGCACCGGGCCAGCTTGTAATCCACCCCCGTCAGGTTCTGATCGATCACCAGCTCATCACCGCTGTGGCTCTCACGGGGTTCGGTTTTCATGGTGAACTGTTCGGCACTCACCTGCTGCGCAGCCTCGCGGCTCTCGCTCTCCCTGCTTTCCAGCTCCAGGTAACGGTCGATCACCCAGTTGATATCCAGCTTCTCTGCTGCAATATCGGCGTAGAAATCAGTAACAGTCTTGTATTTCAGCTTCTTGATCAGCTGCATCAGGTGTGAGTCATCCACATCGATCTTACGGTTCTTCATCCGCCGCGAGAGTGTCTCCTTCGCAATATCCACCTGCTTGCCTGCCTCCTCTTTGAGCAGCTGCCGAATCTTGGTGCGTGCCCGCGAGGTGACCACGAAGTTGAGCCAGTCCTGCTTGGGTGTCTGATGTGCCGAAGTGATGACCTCTACCTGATCACCGCTCTTCAGCTGATGCTTGATGGGTACATTCTTGCCGTTCACCCTGCCCGAGATGCAGGATGCGCCCAGCTTCGAATGAATGGCAAAGGCAAAGTCGAGCACGCTGGCTCCCTTGGGTAACTTGAAGAGGTCACCTTTGGGCGTAAAGACGAAGATCTCCTCTTCATAGAGATCCAGCTTGAAATCAGTCAGCTTCTGGCTCAGGTTGGCCTCCTTGTCCTCAAGCGATTCACGCAGCGAGGAAAGCCAGCTGTCAAGGGTCGACTCCTCTTTTACCCCTTTGTACTTCCAATGGGCCGCCAGTCCCCGTTCAGCGATCTCGTCCATGCGGCGGCTTCTGATCTGCACCTCCACCCAACGGGAATCGGGTCCCATCACGGTGATATGGAGCGATTCGTAACCGTTGCTCTTGGGGATGGAGAGCCAGTCCTTCAGCCGCAAGGGGTTGGGCTGGTACATGTCGGTGATCACCGAGTAAACCTGCCAGCACTGCGCCTTCTCCTGATCGGGCGGCGCATCCAGGATCACACGGATGGCAAACAGGTCGTAGATATTCTCGAACTCGATCTTCTGCTTCTTCAGCTTGTTGAGGATGGAGTGTATCGACTTGGTACGTCCCTTGATATCAAACTTCAAGCCTGTTTTCGAGAGCCGCTCCTCTACCGGCTCAATGAACTCGCGGATATATTTCTCACGGGAGCGCTTGGTCTCGTTCAGCTTCTGTGCCACATAATCGTACGACTCCCGGTCGGTGTACTTGAGGGAGAGATCCTCCAGCTCCGACTTGATGGTATAAAGACCCAGACGATGTGCCAGGGGAGCATAGAGATAGGAGCTCTCAACAGCCAGATCGAGGCGGCGTGAGCCATCAGCATTCTTTGCATCACGCATCAGCTGCAGCTGCCGGGCAATCATTACAAAGACCACACGAATATCTTCAGCCATGGAGAGCAACAGCTTCATGTAGTTCTCCGACTCCACTGCCGTGCGCTTGTCGCTGAAGCGGCTGATCTTCTTTAGTCCACGCAGAATCACCTCTACCTCATCACCAAACAGTTGACCGATATCCTCCAGCTGATGCTGCCCGGTAACTGCAGTGTGATAGAGCAGCACGGCGGCTACTGTCGGCTGTCGGAGCCCGATCTCGTCGACTGCAATCAGAGCGGTGCGCATCTCCGTGATCAGGTGGAAGAATGCTTCTTCATCTTCTGTATCCGCCTGCTGCAGGGAGCTTTGTACCATCTCCCTGAGTTGTAACACCTTCTCACGCTCCCACGCTTCACGCAAAAAAGAGTAGAGCCTGCGATAGAGTGGCAGGAATTCGCGGCGTTCGATGGAGCGGTTGTCTGACATGGGCATCACTTGCTTGTTATGATCATACAAATGTACAATTTTCCATCAAAAAAGGATACCTGCAGCTGAAAAAGTGATGGTCTCATTCTCTTCATTTGCAGTTGCAGATACGAAATGGAATCGCTATATTTGTGCCTCATTTTTTTCAGTCAGATTATTATGCGAAGAATCCTCACCATGCTCTTAACCCTCCTCCCCCTGCTGTCGACTGCACAGCAAAGCGAAACCATCACCCTGAACGACGGCTGGCAGTTTGCCCGGATGAACAGCGATCAGTGGTACGACGCCGAAGTGCCTGGCTCGGTACAGCGCGACCTGGTACGCCACGGCCTGCTACCGGATCCCTTCTATGGCACCAACGAAGAACAGCTGCAATGGGTGGAAGATGAAAACTGGGATTTCAGGAAAACATTCAATGTCACCGCTGCACAACTGCAACACCATGAGGCGTTACTCCTTTTCGAAGGATTAGACACCCATGCCGACGTGTTCCTCAACGGCTCCCGCATCCTTCGGTCGCAGAACATGTTCATCGGCCATGAAGTTGCGGTGAAAAACCTCCTGAAAGAGGGGAAGAACAGCCTCTATATCCGTTTTTACTCACCCATCGGGACCATGATGCCGGCCCGTGCCACCTTCGGCTATGACTACCCGGCAGGCAACGACCACCGCGAGGAGAAGCTGAGCATCTACAGCCGCAAGGCTCCCTATCACTTCGGGTGGGACTGGGGCATCCGCATCGTGCAGATGGGGATCTGGAAACCAATATCCCTCCATTTCTACAACGATGCCCGCATTGAGGATTACTATGTAAAGCAGCTGTCAGTGACAGAGGAGAAAGCAGAGATTGAACATCAGATAGCTGTCAACGCGCTCCGTGAGGGCGAGGTTACACTCACCTATGGTTATGCCTTCAACGGAAAGGTGCTGACAACCAAAAAGAAAAGTGTCATTCTTACAAGAGGCATCAATCAACTCTCTTTTCCATCCACGATCACCGATCCACAGCGCTGGATGCCGGTGAACTGGGGTGAGCAGCATCTGTACGACTTCTTCGTCACCCTCCACCATGGCGACCGGCTGATCGCAGAGAAAACGGTGCGTACGGGACTTCGTTCGGTACGCCTGGTGCAGGAGAAAGATCAACATGGCCGCTCCTTCTATTTCGAGGTGAACGGCATCCCGCTCTTTGCCAAGGGGGCCAACTATATCCCAGGCGAGATCTTCACCACACAGCAGAATGAAGCCTATTATGAGCGTCTCTTCGAACAGATTACGGATGCCAACATGAACTTTGTCCGTGTATGGGGCGGTGGCATTTACGAGAACGAGGAATTTTACCGGCAGGCCGACGAACGGGGCATCCTGGTTTGGCAGGATTTCATCTTCGCCTGCACACCCTACCCCTCCGATGATGCTTTCCTCTCCAACGTGCGGGAGGAGGCGATATACAACATCAAACGTTTGCGCAACCATCCATCCCTGGCTTTCTGGTGCGGCAACAACGAGATTGATGAAGCCCTGCACCACTGGGGCTGGGAGAATATCTATCCGGCTGAACTGATGAAAACATGGTTCGAGCAATATGACAAGACTTTTCGTGAGCTGCTGCCCTCATTGGTGGAGGAGCTGGATGGTACCCGCAGTTATATCCATGGCTCACCCTACGACGCCAACTGGGGCAACCCGGAGAAGTTCGCTTCAAGCGACGTACATGACTGGGGACTCTGGTACGGACACCTCCCCTTTGAGGCGATGGCCGACCGGTTACCCCGCTTTGCCAGTGAGTTTGGCTTCCAGTCGTTCCCCGAGATGAAGACCATCCGTTCTTTCGCACCCCAGGAGCAATGGGCACTGGAGAGTGAGGTGATGCAGGTACATCAGAAAGCATCCACCGGCAACTCCCTCATCAAGAAATACATGGAGATGTACTACCCGGAACCGAAGAGCTTTGAGGATTTCGTCTATGTGGGGCTGGTGATGCAGGGCAATGGCATGGAGGAGTCGGTGGAGGCGATGCGGCGTGGTAGGCCCTATTGCATGGGAGCACTCTACTGGCAGATCAACGACGACTGGCCGGTGGTCTCCTGGTCGAGCATCGACTACTACGGCAACTGGAAGGCGCAACACTACCGGATGCGTGACGTACTGGCTCCTCTGGCACTTGGCGTGGAAGAGAAAGATGGGATGTTGCACTGTTACACCCTGTCGGACTACCTCAACGACCGAAATGAACTGACCCTCACGGTGCAGGTGATTGATTTCACAACGGGCACACGAAAAGAGTTTCGGGAGAAAGTGAATGCCAGGGCCAACAGCAGCACCATTGTGAAGAGCTATCCCCTCTCCGACCTGTTGAGGGAAGAGGAGAAAACACACACCCTGATCCACGCCTATCTCACTGATAGTGAGGGAATGGTGATCTCCCGCAAGGATCATTTCTTTTACTGGCCCAACAAGCTGAAGCTGCCACAGACTACCGTCAGAAGCACCATGCAGTATGCCGACGGTGAATACCGGATAACGCTCACCTCTCCACGGCTGGCTAAAGACCTCTTTCTGGAGATACCGATCCAGGGGGCACGCTTCAGCGATAACTTCATCGACCTTCTGCCGGGTGAGCAGCGTACCATCATCATCCGTTCACCAGCACTGAAAGCAGACAATAAAACAGCGGTGAAGATCACACATATGCAGGAAATCTTTTGATATGGGAAACAGTGATAGTCTAAAAAGTCAGCAATCTAAAACCGAGCAGGCTCACTTCAGCAACGGGCTACCCATCCTGCTGATGGTCGCAGCCACCTCTTTCCTCGGTACCTTCCTTATCTCATCAGTGAATATTGCCCTGCCGGCCATCGGTAGTGATTTCTCTTTCTCAGCCGTGGGACTGAGCTGGATCGTCACCTCTTTCCTGCTGGCCACCGCTCTCTTTATGCTGCCGGCAGGGGCGTGGGGAGATCGTTACGGCAGTAGCCGCCTCTTTAAAATGGGATTGCTGATCTTCACCCTCTCATCGCTCTTCTGCTGGCTTGCCCCAGGGGGATGGTGGCTCATCGCCGCCCGCTTCCTGCAGGGTGTGGGCGCTGCTTTCACCAACACTACGGGACAGGTACTTTTGGTCTCCTCTTACCCTGCTCACAAAAGGGGACAGGTTCTCGGCATCTCCGTCTCAGCCGTCTATGCAGGTCTGGCCCTCGGTCCCCTGCTGGGAGGGATCCTTACGCTCTATGCCGGCTGGAGGTCTCTCTTTCTGATCGCCTCACTGCTCGGTTTCGCCACCCTGCTCCTCACGCTCTTCAGGCTAAAAGAACCGGTAAGGAAGAGATCCCATTCCTCACAAAGTGATGCCAAAGGAACGCTGTTCTTCATGGGTGGACTCACTGCACTGGTCTATGGCTCCACATTGATTCCATCCATCACGGGATGGTCACTGATGAGCGGTGCTCTCCTTCTGTTATGGTTTTTCTGGAAACATGAGAAAAGAACAGAGCATCCGCTGTTTGAGGTGAGCCTCTTCACCCATAACCGCCTCTTCACCTACTCCAGCCTCTCGGCTCTGATCAACTACACCGCCACCTTTGCCATCGTCTTTTTCCTCAGTCTCTACCTGCAAAAGATACAGGGACTCTCCCCGCGTGATGCGGGAGCAGTGATCATCACCCAACCACTGATGATGACCCTTTTCTCACCAGTGGTGGGACGGCTCTCCGACAGGATCGAGCCACGTTACTTCGCCACTGCCGGCATGGCTATCTGCTCCTCGGGACTGGCCATGCTGGCATTGATTGGCAGCCAGACACCTATCTGGGTTATCATCGCCATCCTGGTATGGGTGGGTCTTGGGTTCGGCCTCTTCTCATCACCAAACATGAATACCATTATGGGATCCGTAGTGCAAAGCCACTATGGTCAGGCCTCCGGACTGGCAGCCTCGATGCGTGTCTTCGGTCAGATCATCAGCATGAGCGTGGTCACCCTCCTCTTCACGCTCTACTTCGGCGATCTTACCGTGGAGGCAGTAGAAGAGCATACATTCCTAACCACCATGCGAATCGGTTTCTTTATCTTCGCCCTTATCGGTATCCCCGGTATCTTTTTCTCCTACAACAGGGGTGATCTGCGGGTAAAGGAAAAAAACGATAAGCGATAAGCAACGATCCCATATCCCAAATTTTTATTATCTTTGCAGCCGCAATTATGATAACAGAATTTTCACGATAATGGCTAAAGAATTGAAGGAGATCACGCCCCGCAGCAAGGATTATTCGCAGTGGTACCTCGACATAGTGACGAAAGCCGACTTGGCAGAGAACTCAGCCGTACGTGGCTGTATGGTGATCAAACCATATGGTTTCGCGATCTGGGAAAAAATACAGCGCCAGTTGGATGATATGTTCAAGGAGACCGGACATGAGAATGCCTACTTCCCGCTCTTTATACCCAAGTCCTACCTGAGCCGTGAGGCAGATCACGTGGAGGGTTTTGCCAAGGAGTGTGCCGTGGTAACCCACTACCGCCTGAAGAACGACCCAAACGGCAGTGGGTTGATCGTAGATCCTGAAGCGAAGTTGGAGGAGGAACTGATCGTACGCCCTACCTCTGAAACCATTATCTGGAGTACCTATAAGAATTGGATTCAGTCGTACCGCGACTTGCCGCTGCTGATCAACCAGTGGGCCAACGTGGTGCGCTGGGAGATGCGTACGCGTCTCTTTCTCCGTACGACCGAATTCCTCTGGCAGGAGGGACACACCGCCCACGCCACACAAGAGGAAGCGATGGAAGAGGCAGAGAAGATGATCAATGTCTATGCTGACTTCGCGGAACAATATATGGCGATGCCGGTGATCAAGGGACATAAGTCGGAGTCGGAACGGTTTGCCGGCGCCCTCGATACCTTCACCATCGAAGCACTGATGCAGGATGGCAAGGCATTGCAGTCAGGCACCTCCCACTTCCTGGGACAGAACTTCGCCAAAGCGTTCGACGTGCAGTTCACCGACAAAGATGGTAACCGCGATTACGTTTGGGCTACCTCCTGGGGTGTCTCAACCCGCCTGATGGGTGCTCTGATCATGTCGCACTCCGACGACAATGGCCTGGTGCTGCCCCCGAAGCTGGCACCCTACCAGGTGGTGATCGTACCTATCTACAGGAACGAGGAGCAGCTGCAACAGATCAACGAGAAAGTAGCTGGCATCATGAAGGGGTTGAAAGATCTGGGCATCTCTGTCCGTTACGACAATGCAGACAACAAGAAGCCGGGGTGGAAGTTCTCCGAGTATGAACTGAAGGGGGTACCGGTGCGTCTCGCCATGGGAGGCCGTGATCTGGAGAACAATACCGTGGAGGTGGCCCGTCGCGACACGCTGACCAAGGAGACCCTCTCCTGCGACGGCATCGAACAACATATAAAGGCACTGCTGGAAGAAATCCAGGAGAACATCTATCGCAAGGCGGCCGATTTCCGCACTTCACAGACCCGTGAGGTGAACAGCTATGAGGAGTTTAAGGTGGAAATCGAAAAAGGTGGCTTCCTGCTCTGCCACTGGGATGGCTCACCCGAAACCGAAGAGCTGATCAAGAACGAAACCAAGGCCACCATCCGTTGCATACCCATGGAAGGGGATAAGAGCCCCGGACGGTGCATGGTGACCGGCAAACCTTCTCCACAACGGGTGATCTTCGCCAGGGCATATTAAGTTCCCTGATGGCAGATGGTAACAACCAAGCAATGGATTCTCTACCCTATATAATAGATCGCGCTATTGCACTTCTACCTCAACCACACAATCCGTTTCATTGGGAATCCGACCTAATTGCAATACAATACCGCCGTCCACCTTCGTGAATTTAACCGGTTTTTTATCGATGAAAAATTTTGCAGCATTTACCTGTTTATCTTTCATCGGCAGGTAAAGCGCATCATCCTTCAGGTTGAGGATATGAACGAAGAGGCTGTTTCCTTTCTGAGTGGTCACACCCCAGTCGCGCGGAGCGATGAAACCACCGCGGGTACCGTAAATCGTCTCACCGTACGTCCTGAGCCACTCACCCATCGCGTTGTAGCGCTGCACGGCGATATCGGGAAACGTGCCGTCAGGCCGCGGCCCCACGTTCATCAACAGGTTGGCATTGTTTCCCGCCGCCTTCACCAGATAGTGAATCAGCTCTTTCTCCGATTTATAGTTGTTGTCGGTGATATTGTATCCCCATGAATGATTCATGGTCTCGCAGGTCTCCAGCGGCAGCCGGCCGATGGTTGCCGTGCCGGAAAAACCCGATTGGTTCTGTCCCGGCAGGTCCTTCTCGAACGTCTGCCCGTCCTCACCCTCCAGGGGCGCTATATGATGATTGTTGATGACCAGGCAGCCGGGCTGGATGCTGTGGATATGGTCGTAGATCTCTCTCAGACGCCAGTCGAAATCGTCCGGCTGATCCCACTTGCCATCGAACCAGATAGCTCCGATCTCTCCATAATTGGTCAGCAGTTCCGTCAATTGATTCAGCATAAACTGATGATAGGTCTTCCAATCTCCCTGCTCCGTGCGACCTACTCCTTTACCCGTTCTGCCCAGTGGATAATAGTCGGCTCTTTTCCAATCGAGTAACGAATAATAAAAATGTAGTTTAATCCCCTGCCTGTGGCATTCATCAGCCAGCTCTTTCATGATATCCCGTTTGAAGGGTGTGGCATCCACGATGTTGTAGGGCGACTGTTTCGTGCCGAACATGGAGAAGCCGTCGTGGTGGCGCGAGGTGATGCAAATATACTTTGCTCCTGCTGCCTTTACATCCGACACCCACCTGGCGGCGCTGAACTTCGACGGATAAAAACCATTTGCCAGGTTTGCATACTCCTTGTGATGAATGTTTTTGTTGTTCATGATCCACTCTCCGTCGGCCATCATGCTGTAGATGCCCCAGTGGATAAAAACACCAAACTTCATATCCTGAAACTCCTCCCGGTTTTTCAGGTTTTCTTCGGTTGGATTATAGCGCTGTTGTGCCGACACGCCGACAGCCATCAACAGCAGTGCAAAAAAGAGAATGTTAAACTTTTTCATGATGCTATATTTTATGATTCATTTTGTCGTCTCCAGAAAATGAACCAGCTGCGCCACGGTTGTCTGATCTTCAAAATCGACCTCGTTGTCAGCGGTATATTGATTGTACTGCTCCTTACTCTTTTTATAGAGGTTCCTTAGTTGTCTCATCGATTTGATCTCTTTCCATCCCGAACCGTTATTGAGCCAGTAAACCATGTAAGGTTTCACCTGAAAGTCGTCGGGGAGCTTCAACTCATACACCCTGCCGCCACTCGACCAGCTGGAATAGCTGTCTGAAGATGATGTCTGCGATGTTCCGCCATAGGCAGCCGGCTTCCCCGGAGGAATCACCCTGCACTTGTACTGGGCAAAGAGTTTGTATCCGTCGCCGTGCAGAACCTCTACAAATTGATTTTTGTGAAGAATGAATTTTCTGCTGTCGATAAATACCGTGTCTAACTGACTCAGCGTAGGCTCTGCCAATGCCAGCACCTGTCCGTTCTGGTTAAAAACCATCTCCTCGGTGGCTGCATTAAAATTGAGCATCGCCGGGTTCTTCTGACCGCTTTTCATCAGCACCACCCCCTGGACAAACTCCGGAAAGAGATAGTGGGAAATTTCCTTTTTCTGTTGTGCATGCAACGAACCCTGCACAGACAAAAGAAGAAACAGGAAAACAGATTTGTGTTGCAAATGATACTTCATCATAATTAAATGTCTTTGGGTTATTGTTGTATCTGTTCAGTTCACAGGTTGAGATTTATGTGCTGCTGCCCATCGCCCTCTCTGCCACCAGGGCTGCCTTCTTAAATGCTTTTTTCTGTTATCAAACATCATGGCGCAAGAAATTGGGTTCTATATTGAACAAAATTAAACAAAAACGCTGGAATAAACGAATGAAATTTTTTATTCTTCTTTCCTGTTCAACCAAAAAGGATAAAGCTCTTTCACAATAAAGGTTGCGACATCTTCAAAACGTTCCGGTACTTCATCATTATCATTAGAACTTATTTTCTTTAAAAAGGCACTCCACTGCACTTGTTTTGTCTTATTTCCAGTAAAATCATCCGTAAAAATCGGGTGGTCATCGGAATACCGTGTGAAACGAGTGTCAAATGTGGCATTAATAGAACGAATGGATTTCTCTATATTTTTTAATTCTCTCTTTGTCATAGCTGTATTGTGATATAAGTTTCCATAAGATTACCGATACGCATTTTTTTTGCATAACGCATCAGTTTTGTCAGATCCCTGTCTTTCCGGACAAGATAATTCTGCAAGATTTCAGCGCAAACATCCATCCCTACTTTATTGCGGAACTTTACGGCATCGCATACCGATTTTTCCAAATCGAAAATCGGTACACGAAGATTTTCAATGATTTGGTACTCTTTACCAAGCAATACATATTTTTCTTGCCAGTAGTGCAGTTGTATAGGCGGAAAACCGGGCAACGTAATACGGCGGTTTTTGACGACTGCCACATGATACTGTTGCGGTATTTGTGTTGTCAGTCCGTAATGGAACCATGCCGAATAATAACAAAGTACACCTTCAGGAACAATGCGCTCTACATCAATCATTGTTTTTGAAGCTGTTGCCTCTTCCAAAAAAAACAGGCCAGGTTTAATACGCTTCACAATTTTTTCTTCTGTCAAGCGGCGCAATTGGTAAAGCTGTTTCTCTGTGCGTATCTCTTTTCGAGTGAGGTAACCCCCATTTTTATGAAACCGTTCAATAATATTTGTTTCCATTGCTTCTATCTTTACGCACAAATATAAGGCTTATATTTTAAAAAGCCTTATATTCTTGTGTATTTTTGCAGGGATAAGTTTTGTGAGTGCACGACTTTTTTGTGCGGTACTGTTTATCGCGGGAATCCGGTCCTCGTATTTTTTCAGCAAAATAGAAGAAAAACACCCGCGGGAGGATTTGCTATGATCTG
>WOYT01000072.1 GCA_011620695.1 Proteiniphilum sp. | reverse complement strand
GGTGGGCGTTGACGGATTCGAACCGCCGACCCTCTGCTTGTAAGGCAGATGCTCTGAACCAGCTGAGCTAAACGCCCAAAAAAACAGGCTTTTCCCTGTTCTGACCTCCGTTCCCGGAGGATGCTCTCTGAAAAAGTGATGCAAAGATAGACTCTTTTTGTTTTCCCGCAAAATAATTTTATAAATATTTTTTCAGCTCTGTAATATTCGCTATTTTTGTACCGAAATCATAGGGAGTTATATTCTTTCGGGAAAATTCAATTTTCAATGAGACTGAGATGAAATCTTGCGGGAAGTGATTTTCCGTAACTCAGGATCCGAATTCAAAAAAATCTGCATTGCGCAACAACTACAAAATGGAGTTAAACCAACTGACTGCAATTTCCCCCATCGACGGACGATATAGAGACAAGACCGGTGAGCTGAGTGCCTATTTTTCGGAATATGCATTGATCAGGTATCGTGTGAAAGTAGAGATCGAATATTTCATCGCTTTGTGCGAAGCAGGGATTGAACCTCTCCATCAGGTCGATCAGGCACTATTTGACGACTTGCGACAGCTTTACCGCAACTTTTCCGGGTCGGATGCACAACAGGTAAAAGAGATTGAAAAAATCACCAACCACGACGTGAAGGCAGTGGAGTATTTCCTGAAAGAGCAGTTCGACCGGCTAGGGCTCTCAGCATACAAGGAGTTTATTCACTTCGGACTCACCTCGCAGGATATCAACAACACCGCCACGCCGATGATGTGGCAGCAGGCGCTTCAGGAGGTTTACATCCCCGAACTGGAGAAGCTGATCGCTCGGATCGGATCACTGGCGGAAGAGTGGGCCAACATCCCGATGCTTGCACGTACGCATGGTCAACCGGCATCACCTACCAGACTCGGCAAGGAGATGATGGTGTTTGCCTACCGCCTCAACAATCAGCTGGAGGTGCTGAAGCATATCCCGGCAAAGGCCAAGTTTGGCGGTGCCACCGGTAACTTCAACGCCCACCATGTGGCTTATCCCCATATCGACTGGAAGCGGTTCGCTGAACAGTTCCTGCAGGAGAAGCTGCATCTGGTAAGGGAGGAGTACACCACTCAGATATCGAACTACGACACTCTGGCGGCTTCGTTCGATGCGATGAAGCGGATCCATACCATCCTGATCGACTTCACCCGCGACATGTGGCAGTACATCTCGATGGAGTACTTCAAGCAGAAGATCAAGGAGGGTGAGGTGGGCTCATCCGCCATGCCCCACAAGGTGAACCCGATCGATTTCGAGAACGCCGAGGGAAACCTGGGGATCGCCAACGCTCTGCTCGAACACCTGGCGGCCAAGCTGCCCATTTCCCGTCTTCAGAGGGACCTGACCGACTCCACCGTGATACGCAACATCGGCATCCCCCTGGCACATGGATTAATTGCCCTAAAAAGCACAACAAAAGGGATAGATAAACTGTTATTACACAGAGAGGCGATAGAACAGGATCTGGAGAAGAGCTGGGCAGTGGTTGCTGAAGCCATCCAGACGATCCTGAGAAGAGAAGGATATCCGAAACCCTATGAGGCATTGAAAGCGCTTACACGAACCAACAGAGAGATCACGAAAGAGCGTATTTCGGAGTTCATCGAGACATTGGAAGTAAATGAAAAGATCAAAGAGGAATTAAAAGCCATTACACCCCAAAATTACACTGGTATCTGACCGAATGATATCCTGCGGGAATCACCTGAATGTAGATCGAAAAACAAGCGTACTGAACGCATCGAGTTTGGAAATTCCATGCCTCCTGTGCCTGCACTGTGTTGAGATGGAAGTTTTAGGAAGAAATAAATTAAAACCGTGAGGTTTCAACTGTAATCACAAACAAAGCAACGACAATGACAACAAACAACGAAGAATCGCGCCCCAAACGACAATTTTTTAGCGCGAACAATGAGAGACACGCTGCACCAAACCGCAATTATGGCAATGAGCGCAGACCAAACCAAGAGGGGTATCGTTCTGCCGGTAAACCCTACAACAGACCCTACGACAGACAGCCGTCCGACAGGTCCTATGACCGTCAACCCTCTGAGAGACCCTATGACCGTCAATCCTCCGAGAGATCCTACAACCGTAACTGGGAAGATGCACCACAGGATAACAACTACGGCAATCAGGAGGGTGCACCCAGAAAACGTCGCCCCAGGGTAGGAGAGCGCACCGCTCCCCAGCGAAGAGGACCCGGCGCAAACCAGGGCAATCGCAGCTGGGGTGGTCCCTCTCAGCAACGGGGTGGCCAGACAACCATGGGCCCCGGCGGCAAGAAGCTGAAGAAGAAAAAACCATTCAAGCAGATCAAGTACAAGGAGAATGCCGATCCCAATGCACCCATCCGTCTGAACAAGTACCTGGCCAACGCGGGTGTATGCTCCCGCCGTGAAGCAGATGAATTCATCGCTGCCGGTGTGGTGAAGGTGAACGGTGAGGTGGTGACCGAGCTGGGTACCAAGATCACCCGCTCCGACGAGGTGATGTTCCACAACCAGCCGGTACGTCTGGAGAGCAAGGTTTACGTGCTGCTGAACAAACCAAAAGGGTTTGTCACCACCACCGACGACCCGGAGAACCGCAAGACGGTGATGGAGCTGGTGAAGAGCGCCTGCTCCGAACGGATCTACCCGGTGGGACGCCTCGACAGAGCTACCACAGGGGTGCTGCTGCTCACCAACGACGGTGACCTGGCATCGAAATTAACACATCCCAAATACGAGAAACGGAAGATCTACCAGGTGTGGCTCGATAAGCCGGTGTCCATGGAGCATATGCAGGCGATCGCCGACGGGATCGAACTGGAGGATGGCGAGATCCATGCCGATGCCATCAGCTACGTGACCGAGGAGGACCTCACCCAGGTGGGCATCGAGATCCACTCCGGCAAGAACCGCGTGGTACGACGCATCTTCGAGAAGCTGGGATACCGCGTGCTGAAGCTCGACAGGGTTTACTTCGCCGGACTCACCAAGAAGAAGCTCTCACGCGGCAAGTGGCGCTACCTCTCGGAGCAGGAGGTGAACATGCTCCGCATGGGTGCTTTTGATTAACGATGGATCATTTTTTTTCCTCCGTAAGACATACGGAGGGAACTTTTTTTAAATAGAATAAGCATAAAGTCTCTCTTCGGGGGAGACGTAGTGAGGTATGAAACAAATCAAACGAACAAAAATTACGGATGCGTTACAGCTTACCAGCTTCGGTGAGGAGATAAACGTGAAAGGGTGGGTACGCACCCGCAGAGGCAACAAGAATGTGGGTTTCGTCGCACTGAACGACGGATCCACCATCAATAACATACAGATTGTGATTGATATAGCGCAGTTTGGTGAAGAGTTCCTGAAACCGATCACCACCGGTGCCTGCATCAATGTGAACGGGCGACTGGTGGAGTCGCAGGGACAGGGTCAGTCCGTGGAGATCCAGGCTACCGAGGTAGAGATCTTCGGCGGAGCTGATCCTGGCACCTACCCGCTGCAGAAGAAAGGTCATTCGCTGGAGTTCCTGCGTGAGATCGCTCACCTGCGCCCCCGCACCAACACCTTTGGCGCCATCTTCCGCATGCGCCACCACATGTCGTACGCCATCCACAAGTTCTTCAACGACCGCGGCTTCTACTATTTCCATACCCCCATTATCACCGCTTCGGATGCCGAAGGTGCCGGCTCCATGTTCAGCGTGACCACGCTCGATGTAGCCAACCCCCCCCGCGATAAGGAGGGAAAGGTGGACTACACGCAGGATTTCTTCGGGATGCAGACCAACCTCACCGTATCGGGGCAGCTCGAGGGTGAGCTGGGTGCCATGGCGCTGGGTGCCATCTACACCTTTGGTCCCACCTTCCGTGCTGAGAACTCCAACACACCACGCCACCTTGCCGAGTTCTGGATGATAGAGCCGGAGATGGCGTTCTACGACATCCACGACAACATGGATCTGGCCGAGGATTTCCTGAAGTACCTGATCAGCTACGCGCTGGAGCACTGCAGCGAGGATATCGCTTTCCTAACCAAAATGTACGACAATGAGCTGTTGGACCGGCTGAAGTTCGTGGTGGAGAACGATTTCGTGCGGCTCACCTACACCGAAGGGGTGAAGATACTGGAGGAGTCGGGGCAGCAGTTCGAGTTCCCCGTCTATTGGGGTGCCGACCTGCAGTCGGAGCATGAACGATACCTGGTAGAGAAGCACTTCAAGCGACCGGTGATCCTGACCGACTACCCCAGGGAGATCAAATCGTTCTACATGAAGCAGAACGACGATGGCAAGACGGTACGTGCCATGGATGTGCTCTTCCCCAAGATCGGCGAGATCATCGGCGGATCGGAACGGGAAGCGGACTACGACAAGCTGATGAAACGGATCGATGAGACCGGCATGCATACCGATCCCATCTGGTGGTACCTCGAGACCCGCAAGTTCGGTACGGCACCGCACGCCGGCTTCGGCCTCGGCTTCGAGCGACTGATGCTCTTCATCACCGGGATGACCAATATCCGCGACGTGATTCCGTTCCCACGGACACCCCACAACGCGGATTTTTAAGCTTGAATAATTTTCAATGAAGAATATACGCAATTTTTGTATCATCGCCCATATTGACCATGGGAAGAGTACCCTGGCCGACCGCCTGCTGGAGTTTACCAAAACCGTGGAGGGGAAAGACCTCCAGGCACAGGTGCTTGACAGCATGGACCTGGAGCGGGAACGAGGCATCACCATCAAGAGCCACGCCATTGAGATGGAGTATATCTATGAAGGTGAGGAATATACTCTCAACCTGATCGACACCCCGGGACACGTGGACTTCTCCTACGAGGTGTCACGCTCCATCGCCGCCTGCGAGGGTGCCCTCCTGGTGGTCGATGCTGCCCAGGGCATCCAGGCGCAGACCATCTCCAACGTTTACATGGCCCTCGAGCATAACCTGGAGATCATCCCGATCCTCAACAAGGTGGACCTGGAGAGTGCCATGCCCGACGAGGTGGAGGACCAGATCGTGGACTTGCTGGGCTGCAAGCACGAGGAGGTGATCCGCGCCAGCGGCAAGACCGGCCTCGGCATCGAGCAGATCCTGAAAGCGATCATCGAAAGGGTGCCCCCACCTGAGGGCGACCCGGAGGCACCCCTGCAGGCACTGATCTTCGACTCGGTATTCAACCCCTTCCGCGGCATCATCGCCTACTACAAGATCGTGAATGGCTCCATCCGCAAGGGGGACCTGGTGAAGTTCATCAACACCGGCAAGGAGTATGAAGCCGATGAGGTGGGGATCCTGCGTCTCACCATGGTGCCCCGCGAGGAGGTGCAGTGCGGCAACGTGGGTTATATCATCTCGGGCATCAAGACCTCGAAAGAGGTAAAGGTAGGGGATACCATCACTCATGTGAAACGACCTGCCAGCAAGGCGATCGCCGGCTTCGAGGAGGTGAAGCCGATGGTGTTCGCCGGCGTTTACCCCATAGAGAGTGAGGAGTTTGAGAACTTGCGTGCATCACTTGAGAAGCTACAGCTCAACGACGCTTCGCTCACGTTCCAGCCCGAGTCGTCGGTAGCGCTGGGCTTCGGCTTCCGCTGCGGATTCCTGGGGCTGCTCCACATGGAGATCATCCAGGAGCGACTGGAACGCGAGTTCAACATGGATGTGATCACCACCGTGCCCAACGTATCCTACAGGGTCTATGACAAGAAAGGGGAGATGAAAGAGGTGCACAACCCCAGCGGGCTGCCCGATCCCACGCTGATAGAGCGGATCGAGGAGCCTTTCATCCGTGCCTCGGTGATCACCAGTACCAGCTATATCGGGCCCATCATGACGCTCTGCCTCGGCAAACGGGGGGTGCTGATCAAGCAGGAGTATATCTCCGGCGACCGTGTGGAAATCATCTACGATCTGCCGCTGGGTGAGATCGTGATCGACTTCTACGACAAGCTGAAGAGCATCTCGAAGGGGTATGCCTCTTTCGACTACCATATGCACGATTTCCGTCCCTCCAGGTTGGTGAAGATGGATATCCTGCTCAACGGTGAACCGGTGGATGCACTCTCCACGCTGACGCACATCGACAATGCCCAGTCGTTCGGACGACGCATGTGCGAGAAGCTGAAGGAGCTGATCCCCCGCCAGCAGTTCGACATCGCCATCCAGGCGGCCATCGGCGCCAAGATCATCGCCCGTGAGACGGTGAAAGCGGTGCGTAAGGATGTGACGGCCAAGTGTTATGGCGGCGACATCTCCCGTAAACGGAAGCTGCTGGAGAAACAGAAAGAGGGGAAGAAGCGAATGAAGCAGGTGGGCAACGTGGAGGTGCCGCAGAAGGCGTTCCTGGCGGTGCTGAAGCTGGATTAAAAAGTAAAGGCAAAAGGCACGCCAATCACTTGGAATGCCTTTCTGATCAAAATAATAAATAAGTAGAGAGAAAGCTGCCGACAGAGAATTTGTCCGGCAGTTTTTTTTAATTCTGCACGAGCACCACCGATGGGTTGATACCCACCGCGCTGAGCCGCTTTTTTAGCTTGCCGCTCTTGTCGAACCAATAGAGATCACCGGGATTCACATAGTCGGTGGATGTGAGAAAGAGATCGCCCGTGAGTGGGTCAACCGAGACGTTGTAGATGATCGCGATCTCGGTGCCATCACTGATGAAGCTATCGGCAATGATCTCCTCCTCCAGACAGTCGTAAACGACCAGCTTATAGGGTTGCTGGTAAGCACCGCTGATGATATAGGCCTTGTTGTCACTGATCACGAACTTCTGCGGTGCCTCGATGCCGGAAATCGTCTCTGCTGTGCTGCTGCCGGAGCGGATCACCTTGAAAGCAGCCGGCTCATCGCCATAGTTGCCCGTCACCGAGAGGTAGATGTCACCCTGGCTGTCTACCTGTACCGTATTGGGATTGGTTCCCACCGTGATCTTCTTCTCCTCGGTGAAGCTGGCGAGGTCGATCACCGAAAGGGTGTTGTCATACCCGTTTTCCCAGTTCAATCCTCCCGAGTTGGCCACATAGATCCAGTTGTTCCTGATGGCAATCCCCTCCGGATCCATCCCCACCGTCACCGACCCGTCGATGGTCAGCGAGAGGGTGTCGATGCGGGTCACCGTGTCGTCGAAAGAGGTGACATAGACCTTCCCGCCATAGGCTGCAAGACGACGCGGTTCCTTGCTCTGCCCCCCGGTCGTCTTCATCGCGATCTGCCGGATAGAACGGCCTGTAGCCGACTCCAGCACCTCAATGGTTCCCGACATGTTGACCGCGATATAGATCTTCGTTCCATACTGCAGCATGTCGTTTGCTACATCACCCAGCCCCTTATCATTCACACTGTTGAAATAGGTTCTGTCCATCACCTCCTCTTGCAGGTCATATCGTGCAAGTGTGGCATTGTTCCCATTCATGCTGCCCTCGTTCAGGATCAGCAGTGCTTTACCCTTACCGGGTGTCTCCTCAGCGGGATTGTCGTCATCGGTACAGCTCCAGAGCAACAGCCCTGTCAGAAGAATCATGTAGTAAAAAAGTTGATTTTTGTTCATTGCATTGAATCATTTAATAGTGAATGGATAATGTTATTCTATAGGAACGACCCGGCATGGGGTAGTTCCGTACAATCTCGTAATTCCTGTTGCTGAGGTTGAGCGCTTCGCCGGCGATGGAAAAGCTGCCGAAGCGGGTGGGGAAGGTGCGCTGCAGGGAGATGCCATGGTCGGCATACCCTTGCATCCGGTATGCAGCATCGTTGTAGCCGTTGCTGTAGCGTGCCCCCGACCAGATAAGGGTGTAGGCGAACTGCAGCTCTCTGAACTCCAGCGCCGCATGGGCTGACCCCGAGTGACGGGGGGTGTAGGGCAACTGGTGACCGTAGTTCACCTGCTGCGGGTCGGTACGGTCGAGAGCCGACTGCCAGCTGTAGTTAAGGCCGGCATGGAGCAACATCTTCTTTGTCAGCGATGTCTCGCTCTCCAGCGAGACATCGGCACCGTTGATGATCACCCTCCCCACGTTGATCATGGCCCACTGGTGCAGGTTGCCTGTAGGATAGGCCACGATCTTGTTCTTCACCCGGTTGTGAAAGAGATCTGCGATGAAGGTGAACTGCTGCAACCATCTGCCACTGCTGCCAAAGGTGAAGCCGAGGTTGAGCTGCTCCGCATCTTCAGGCAACAGGTTGCGTACGCCCACCTGCGGGTAGTAAAGGTCGTTGAAGGTGGGCAGCCGCAAGCTCTTTTTATAAAAAGCCCGTAATCGGAGATCATGACCCTGGAGAGGCTTGTAGGATGCACTCAGGTAGGGTGAGAGGCGGCTCTGGTTGCTGCCGGCTACACCGCTGGCTGCCGACTCGAAGGTCCGGGTATCGAGCAGGCTGGCGGTAGCCAGGAGGTGCTCGCTGACCCACTTGGCGGCGACCACCGTGTAGGAGGTGAGGCGGGTGGGGGTGACAAACCCTTTCCGGTTAGCGTGCATGGTAGCCGATATCAGGTCGCTGGAGGCAGCGAAGGAGAGGTGAGGAAAAGCACGATAGAGTGCCGACAGTGAGCCGTAACGTTCATACTGTGTGAAGATATCCTCAATCTTACCCTCCGCCCCCAGGTAGGAGGGGTCGAGGTAACGGAGGTAAGTGCGCTGGTACTTGCCGTCGGCTTGCAGCTCCCACCTGCGGGAGAACGCATGCCCGAAATGACCCTGCAGGAAGAAGCTCCTGTCCCACAACCGCTGACCCGAGTCGTGCAGCGTATTGTAATAGATGGTAGCCCCCGGCAGTCCCCGCTCAGAGTGGTAGTAATAGAGACGAAGGTCACCCCGGCTGCGGTCGGAGAATCGTGCATGGAGCGACGATTCCAGTCGCATTTTATTCACATCCCCATTGATGCGTCGCTCCCTGGAGGTGCTGTCGCTGGCTGAGAGACCGTATCGCAGCAGGTAAGGGTAGTCGCCGCGGGAACGCATCCACTCACCGCTGAGGGTAGCGCTCACCCTTTCAGAGAGCTTGCCGTTGAACAGCAGTGAAGGGTTGAGGAGCCCGAAGGAGCCACCCCGCAGGGTTGCCTTGCCGTTCACCCTGCTGTTGTCTGTAAAGCGGGGAGCAGCGGTGGTAATCTCCAGTACCGAGGCGGCAGCAAAAGAGCGGGCCGGCTGGAAGATGCGGTCCTCCTGCCCGTTGTGGAGCGTCAGCCGCTCCACATTGTCGAGCGAGAAACGGCCAATATCGATCTGTCCCGTCTGTTGATCAGTGAGCGGGATACCGTTGTAACTCACCGCCGTATGGTGGGCGCCCAGGCTCCGTACCGAGATGGTCTTCAGTCCACCGATGCCGCCATAGTCGCGGATGGTGACGCCCGGCAGATGCTTCACCGCATCGGATAGCTGCAGCGCGTTGAGCTGACCGATCTGATCGGCAGTAAGGATATGATGAGGTGCCGTGGAGCGGATCTCGCGGTCGCTGAAACGCTCGGTGACCACCACCTCGGGCAAACCGATGGTGTCGGTGACCGACTGTGAGTAAGCATCTGTCGGTGCAAAAAATATCACACAGACAGAGATAAGGAGCGTTTTGAAAAAATAATTCATCTGTACCGAATATTATTCCGGTAAAGCCTGATGAAATGAAACACGTAATAAAAAAAGATTCTGTTGCGTGTCGTTTTCAAGCTTTATTCCCCGAAAGCCATGTAACAGTAGTATGAATCTTTGGCAGGTCTTCTGACTTACTCCCGTGTCTGAACGCCTTCCCATCCCCCCAGGGGGACAGTGGCTGGTGTGGTGATTGTTCAGCACGTAAGCGGAGCTTACAGCAGCGGGTCTGTTCAGGATTTGCACCTGATTCCCTTTTCATT
>WOYT01000104.1 GCA_011620695.1 Proteiniphilum sp. | reverse complement strand
GTTTATTTCATTTATAATTAATTATTAATCTTAATATTTATGAACGTATGAAACAAAAAAATTCTCTTCTAAGAGGGTTGCTATTCGTCTCAGTCTGGGCAATCTCTCTGATTATGTTTGCACAAAACATCTCAGTGAAAGGTAGGGTGACAGATACCGACGGCGATCCGCTGATTGGTGTAACAGTACAGGTGCAGGGAACTACCATAGGTACAGTGACCGACATGGATGGACAGTTCACCCTGCAAAACGTGTCACGAAACGCCATTCTTGAGATATCATATGTGGGGATGAAAACAGAGATTGTACCGGTAGAAGGGCGCTCTCAGATCGATGTTGTGCTGACCGATGATACCGAAGTGCTCGATGAGCTGGTAGTGGTGGGCTACGGTGAACAACGCCGTCGGGAGATCACCGGCTCGATCACCAATGTCACGGCGGAGAACTTCAACAGAGGGGTGACACGTGATGCTGCCGATCTGTTGCAGGGGAAGGTGGCCGGATTGATGATCACCACTCCCTCGGGTGATGTGACCGAAGGCTCCAGAATACGATTGAGAGGCGTCTCCACGCTTCAGAACGATCAGGGACCTTTCATCGTGATCGACGGTGTGCCGGGGGGTGACCTGCTGTCCGTGGCTCCTCAGGATATCGAGTCCATCTCGGTGTTGAAGGATGCCTCCTCGGCAGCAATCTATGGATCACGCTCCGCAGGTGGTGTGATCCTGATCACCACCAAACGGGGATCGGCCACCAAACCCAGGGTCTCGTACGATGGTTATTTTGCCGTCTCCTCCATCGCCAACAAACCGGATCTGCTCACCGCCGACGAGTGGAGAGCATATGCACAGGAGACAGGCAAGGATACATCTGTCTATGACAAGTACGGTGCCTCTACCGATTGGTTCGATGAGATCACCCGAAACGGTACCTCACAGAACCACAGCCTCTCCCTCTCCGGTGGCGGCTCGGGCAACAACTACCGCGCCTCGTTCAACTACCAGAGGAGGGAAGGAGTGGTACACGACAACGACATGGACCGCTACAATTTCCGCTTTCAAATCCAGCAGCGTGCCATCAACAACAGGCTCCGTATCGGGCTAACCGGTTCGGCTACCATGCGTGACTTCAATCGTCCCAATCGCTACAACTTCGTGTTGGCCTACAATATGCTGCCGGTCTATCCGGTGAAGCTGGAAGACGGCGAGTGGTTCGATACCCGTGAGTATGACCAGGGAAATCCCGTGCGGAACCAGCAGCTGAACCAGGATCACTGGAAGAACGTCCACTACTACGGCTCCGGTGACATCCTCTTCAACCTCACCGAGGACCTCGATATCAAGACGATGCTCTACAAGGAACGACGTACAGAGGAGAGAAACCAGTACAACAACTCCGAGACACAGGCCGGACGCAACGACGGCGGTTATGCCTTGCGGGAGAACAGGGTCTGGGACAAGAACCTGATGGAGTGGCTACTCGACTACAACAAGGAGTTCGGAACCACCGGACAACATCGCTTCAATGCCATGGCCGGTTATTCCTGGGAAGAGAACGAGTATTCCTACATGAAAGCGGCTAACCGTAACTTCACCACCGATCTGATGGGTGCCAACAACCTGGAATCGGGACAGGGACTCCGTCCCAACGACGTGGGTTCGGCCCGTAACATGAGCCGCCTGATCTCCTTCTATGCCCGCACGCATTACAGCTACATGTCGCGTTACATGGTGACAGCCACGCTGCGTCGCGATGGCTCCTCCAAGTTTGGTGCGAACCATAAGTGGGGTCTCTTCCCCTCCATCTCGGCTGCATGGGGCATCGCTGAGGAAGCCTTCATGGATGATGTGAACTGGATTGATGACTTGAAGCTGCGCGTGGGATACGGTGTGACCGGTAACCAGTCCGGCCTCGACCCCTACAAGACCCTACAGCTCTACGGCACCAGCGGTACTTACTATGACAACGGCGCATGGCTCACTGCCTACAAGATCAGCCAGAATGCCAACCCCGACCTGAAGTGGGAGGAGACCGCAATGTTCAACGTGGGTATCGACTTTTTCATGTTCAACAACCGCCTCAACGGTACCATTGAATGGTACGACAAACGTACACGCGATATGCTTTACACCTACCGGGTACCGACACCGCCCTACCTCCATCCCGATATGATGGCCAATGTGGGGGATATGCGTAACACCGGTATCGAGCTGGCACTCAGCCTCGATGCCATACGCACAAGCGACTTTTTCTGGAACACATCGGTGACCCTGGCACACAACAAGAACGAGATCACCTCGCTCTCCGACGATGTTTACACCACCAGCCGCATCATGGTGGGTGACGCCTGGGTGCGCGGCGGATCCGGTCGTACCACCCACGTGGTGGAAGAGGGCTATCCCGTGGGGCAGTTCTACGGGCCTGAGTTCATCCGTATCGACGATGAGGGCAAGTATGTGTTCCGCGATAAGGATGGAAAAGAGGTGAACAGCGTCACGGCTGAGGATTACACCTATATCGGCTCCGCACAACCCGACCTGACTTTCGGTTGGAGCAACCGCTTCAACTACAAGAACTGGGACTTCTCATTCTTCCTGCGTGGTACCCTGGGCAACAAGGTGCTCAACATGGGACGGATGACCTACGGACACCCCGGTTACCTGATCGGTGCCAACGCTCTGAACGACCCGCTCATCTATCAACTGAAAGTGGTGCCCGAGTACTCGTCGCTCTACGTGGAGGATGCCTCACATGTGCGCCTCGACAACACATCACTTGGATATAGCTTCGCCACAGAGGGTATCAACTGGCTGGAACAAGCCCGTATCTACGTGACCGGCCAGAACCTCTTCGTACTCACCAGTTACAAGGGTCTTGATCCCGAAGTGGACGAGAACCGGAACAATGGTCTGGCTCCCGGCGTGGAAGACCGTGAGTATTATCCCAAGGCGAGAACTTTCTCCGTAGGTGTTACCCTCACATTCTAATCTTTTAAAACGAACAGAAATGAAAAATATATACAAGTTTACATTGATACCCTTTGTGCTGGGCCTCATGGCAATGATGTTTGCCTGCACCAACCTCGATGAAACCGTTTACGATACCATCCCGGCCGATCAGTTCGGGAAGAAACCAGCGGAAATAAACGCGATTATTGCTCCCATCTACAAGACACTGAAGAGTGTGTGGCCCGGTGATATTTTTCTGCTTTCCGAGCAGTCGGGTGACATGGCGATAACTCCTACCCGCGTGGGAGGCGACTGGTGGGATGGAGGTGTGCATATGGAGTTGAAGCTGCACACCTGGGAACCTCGCAACGGGTTGATCCGCAACGCCTGGGATAATTGCATGTCGGGCATCACCACCTGTAACCAGATCTATGCCACCATCGAAGAGTCGGAGATGGATGAGGAGCTGAAAAATCGGACGCTGGCCGAGATCAGGGGAATACGCGCCTTCTGGTATTACATCCTGATCGACTATTTCGGCAATGCACCCCTTGTATCGGACTACAATAGCACCGAGCTGCCGGGGATGACCTCACGCCAGCAGCTCTATGACTTCGTGGTCTCTGAGCTGAACGAGATCAAGGATCAGTTGCGTGAGGATGTGACCGATGAGAGCTATGGCAAGTTCACCCGCGGGGCAGCCTACACACTGCTGGCCAAGATGTACCTGAATGCCGAGGTCTGGACCGGCACACCCAACTGGCAGGGTGTGGTGGATGCATGCGATGAGGTGATTGCCCTCGATTACATCATCGAGCCAAACTGGAAGACCAACTTTGAGGTGAACAACCAGGTCTCCAGGGAGATCATCCTGCCCATCGCTTTCGGTAAAGCTGACGGTGGCAACCACATGCACTATCGCACACTGCATTACCTCGATCCCATCGCGCTGGGAATGAACATCGGTACCTGGAATGGGGTGAGTGCTCAGCCCGACTACGTGAAGCAGTTCGACGATGCCGACCCGCGTAAGGAGGGCACCTTCCTGATCGGGCCAATGATCAACCCCGCTACGGGCCAAGTGTTGGTGACAGGTCATGGTCGTGACCTCATTCATACGATCGACTTTAACATCATCCCCGGAACCGAGAGAGAAGGAATGTGGGGTGAGGTGCACCAGGAGGAAGGTGCACGCGTGAACAAATGGGTTTTTGAAAAAGGTCTCTCCAATTCTGATCAGGAGAATGACTTTGCCATCTTTCGACTGGCCGATGTTTACCTGATGAAAGCAGAAGCACTGCTTCGATTGGAGCAGGATAACGCGGAAGCCACACGCCTGATCAATGAGATAAGGGAGCGTGCTTTCGGTGACGATAGCCATAATTACGAATCGGTGACCCTCGACGAGCTCTACCTGGAACGCCGTCTCGAGCTGGCATGGGAGAACACCAACCGACAGGATATGATTCGCTTCGGCACCTTCCTGCAGCCGGGTTACCTGCGACCGCAGACATCACCTGAGCACCTGTTGCTCTTCCCCATACCCGAAACCGCATGGGAGACCAACAACAACCTGGAGCAGAATCCGGGATACCCCGCATTCTAAACCTCAGGCAACCATCCAAAGAGAAACGCCGGGAATCAGTTCCCGGCGTTTTTTGGATCGCTGCTGCGCTGAACTGCGTTTTTTGTGCTTTCTGCGCTTTATGTTTTTTCCTGTTCTCTACAGTTGATCATTCAACAATTGTCACACAAGGTCAGATTTTCCGGATACGGACACCCCTGACAAAATGACACTCCCCCTTCTCCAGAATCAGGTCGGCCCGGAAGCGGGTGGGGAGGATGTTCTGTTGCAGGTTCACCAGGTTGATCTCATCCCACACCTCGTTGGCGAATTTCATCAGCTCCTCCTCGGTGTAGGTGGCGTAGCGGTGGAAGTAGGACTCCGGGTTCCGAAAGGCAGTCTGCTGCAGCTTCTTGAAACGCTCCAGGAACCACTCCCGTAGGTTGCGTTCGCTGGCGTCAACATAGATCGAGAAATCGAAGAAGTCTGAGACGAACACCCTGCGCTTCGGTTCCCTGGCTGTGTTGACCTGCAGCACGTTGATCCCCTCCACGATCAGGATATCGGGACGCTCGAAGGTCTGTATCTTCCCCTCCAGCACATCGTAGGCGAGGTGGGAGTAGAGCGGCACCTCAAGCGTCTCCTTACCTGATTTGACACTTGCCAGGAAGGCCAGCAGCCGCTTGGCGTCGTAGCTCTCGGGGAACCCTTTCCGGTTAAAAATGCCCCGCCGTTCGAGCTCCGCATTGGGATAGAGGAAGCCGTCGGTTGTAATCAGCTCTACCTTCGGTGCACCCGGTGTCATCGAGAGCAGCTTCTGCAGCACTCGTGCCGTGGTGCTCTTCCCTGCGGCTACGCTGCCGGCAATGCCGATGATGTAGGGGATGGGCTGGCTGGTGTTGTCGAAGAACTGATCGCGCTCGTTGTGCAGGTTGCGGTAGTGGGTCAGGTGGATCTGCAACAACCGGATCATCGGGATATAGATCTCTTCCACCTCTTCGGTGGTGAGCGGTTCATTAAGGGCTTGCAGCTGGGTGAGATCGATGTCGGAAACAGGAAACATGGGATGTTCCTCCAGCTTGCTCCACTCTTTGCGCGTGAAAGCACGGAAAGGAGAGTAGGTAACCTCGTAGGTTTTGTTCATTTTCTCATACTTTTCTCTCTGCAAATATACTGAAAAAGTGCAAAAAAGGGATTCACGTGACCGGTGATCCCCTTTTTTCCTGCAATCAGATCTGTTGGGTCGTTATTCAGATCATCTCAAAGCTACGCTTTACAAAGTTGTTCAATGCCTCACCTTTCAAGAGGCCTCCTGCCAGCAATGCCAGATCTATCATCTGTTTGAGCTTTGCATCTGCCGTGACTGATGCCATCAGCTCCTCTTTCTCTTTGGATTCACTTTGGGTGATTAACTCTTTGATATAGGGGTGATCGGCGTTGAGTACCAGTTGGTAGCTATCTGGCATCTCCCCGTAGAAAGCCATCTGCTGCTGCATGGCAGCCATCTCTTTCATCCGGCGTGAAAACTCGTTCTGTGTGATCTGCACCGGCTTTGAGTTTTCACCCAGTGCCTTGAAATCGACACTGAACTCGCTCTTCTCGATGACCGGTAGTTGCGCTTTCACCACCTCGGTGAGGGACTCTTTCTGTTTCTCGCTTAGCTCCAGCGCGCTCCTTTCATCTTTCTCGATGATATGTTCAATGATGTCGCTGTCAACCCGCACGAAACGAGTCTTCTCCAGTTTCTGCTCCAGCAGACCCATCCAGTGAACATCCAGCTGTCCGTTCATCAGCAGGACATCATATCCTTTCTCCCGCGCAGCTTCGATGGAGGAATATTGTTCCTGCAGGTCGCTGGCATATAGCCAGATCAGGTCGCCCTGCTTGTCGGTCTGGGACCCTTTGGTCAGCTCTTTGTACTCCTCCAGGGTGAAGAATTTCTGTTCACTGTTCTTCACCAGCGCGAACTTGACAGCGCGATCGTAGAACTTATCCTCTGAGAGCATCCCATATTCGATGAAGAGCTTCAGGCTATCCCATTTCTCCTCGAACTGGGAACGCTCTTTCTTGAAGAGCTCCTCCAGCTTGTCGGCAACCTTCTTGGTGATGTGGTTGGAGATCTTCTTCACGTTCTGATCGCTTTGCAGGTAGGAGCGTGAGACGTTCAGCGGAATGTCGGGCGAGTCAATCACCCCATGCAGCAGCGTGAGGAATTCCGGTACGATCCCCTCTACCGAGTCAGTCACATAGACCTGGTTGCTATAGAGCTGTATCTTGTTGCGCTGCAGGTCAAGGTTGCTCTTGATCCTGGGGAAGTAGAGGATACCAGTCAGGTGAAACGGGTAATCCACGTTCAGGTGGATCCAGAAGAGCGGCTCATCGCCGAACGACATGGGGTAAAGGGTGTGGTAGAACTGAAGGTAATCCTCATCTTTGAGCCCCGCCGGTTTCTGCTTCCAGAGAGGGTTCACCTCGTTCACCACGTTGTCTTCCTCCGTGTCCACATACTTGCCATCCTTCCACTCCTGCTTCTTGCCAAACACCACCGGCACCGGCAGGAACTTGCAGTACTTCTTCAGCAGCGACTCAATCTTCTCTTTCTCCAGGAACTCCTTGTTCTCATCGTCGATGTGGAGGATGATGTCAGTGCCGCGATCTGCCTTTGTCGTCTCCTCTAAGGTGTACTCAGGGGTGCCATCGCACGACCATTTGACGGCAGTGGCTTCCTCATTGTACGATTTGGTGATGATCTCCACTCTCTTTGCAACCATGAAGGTGGAGTAGAAGCCCAGTCCGAAGTGGCCGATGATGGCGTTTTTGTTCTCCTTGTAACGGTCCAGGAAGTCGTTGGCCGAGGAGAGCGCAATCTGGTTGATATATTTGTCCAGCTCATCGGCCGTCATTCCAATACCCCGGTCTGAGACAGTGATGGTCTTTTTCTTCTTATCGACAGAGACCCGTATCGAGAGATCACCCAGCTCACCCTTGAACTCGCCCACATCGGCGAGGGTCTTGAGCTTCTGTGTGGCATCTACTGCATTGGAAACGATTTCGCGCAGAAAGATCTCATGATCACTGTAGAGAAATTTCTTGATGACGGGGAAGATGTTGTCGGTGGTGACACCGATCTGTCCTTTTTGTACCATATATTTATTTTTTAATAGGGTTATTTCTGCTCTGATGAAATTGCAAATAGTGTGCCATGGATCTCAAAAAAAAGACGCTGCCCAAGGATGGGTGAATCGCTGCTTTTTATCCAACAAACAATTTGATTGATACTATTTATCATTTATAGAACTGCTGTATCGCCGCTAACTGGATCATAAAAATACTGAATATCAGTGAGATGTGGTGGATCAGCCTGCTATTAACAATCATTAATCGTTTTTCGTTCAACAAACAGGGTTGGAATTGAATATAATTTTTTATATTTGCAAAGACAACGGTCATTTAACACAATTAAAAGTCAACGCTTATGAAGACAAAAAAATCTTTCGAGAAACAGCTGTTGAGTTTGCAGGACAACATGTTCAATTTTGCACTGACACTGACTGCCGACCGGGAAGAAGCGAAGGATCTGTTGCAGGAGACGACGCTCCGGGTTTTGGACAACAGGGAGAAATATTACGAAAATGTCAATTTCAAGGGCTGGGTCTTCACCATCATGCACAATATCTTTGTCAACAACTACCGCAAGATTGTGAGAAGTCAGACCATCATTGATAAAACAGAAAACCTCTATCATCTGAACATGCCGCAGGACTCCGGCTTTGATACCCCTGATGGTGCCTACACCATCAAAGAGATCAACAAGGCGATCAACAGCTTCACCGATGAATACAAGGTGCCATTTTCGATGCATGTCTCCGGCTTCAAGTATGAGGAGATTGCCCGTCACCTGGAGCTGCCCATCGGTACGGTGAAGAGTCGGATCTTCTTTGCCCGCAAGCGACTACAGGAGATGCTGAAAGATTTCCGTTACTATTCGGAATGATGAAGCGACAGAATATAAATGAAAAGACCTCTTTCCCGGAAAGAGGTCTTTTCGCTTACAACAAAAGCGGTATCTTTGCTTCCGCGGAAGATGGATTGTTCCAATAAACAGGTTATACCTCCCCCAAAAGATCAGTTATGGAGATTGTATGGTTGTTGCTCTCACTTGTAATTCTTTATTTTGGTGCCGAAGGGTTGGTGTCGGGAGCTGCCTCACTGGCCAAGCGGATCGGTATCAGCCCCCTGGTGATTGGACTCACCATTGTCTCCGTGGGGACCAGTGCGCCAGAGCTGCTGGTCAGCGTGAAGGCCGCCCTCAACGGGCAGGGTGCCCTCTCTGTGGGGAACGTGCTGGGATCTAACTTCTTCAACCTGGGCATCATCCTTGGCATCTCTGCGCTGATCTACCCGCTTGCGGTGAAGCGGCAGCTGCTCAGGCTCGATGTGCCGGTGATGGTGCTTTCCTCACTGCTTTTTTTGCTCTTCTTCCACGATTCCACCATCTCCCGCCTGGAGGCGTTGATCTTCGTGCTGATCATTGTTTCCTATATCACCTATATGCTGATCACTTCGAGCAAAGAAAAACCTGCACAGAAGGGTGAAGAGGAGGATGAGATCAAGATAAGCAAGCACTGGCTGCTCGATATGCTCTTTATCGGTGTGGGAATGGCTGCGCTGGTCTATGGCTCCGACCTGCTGGTGGTGAACGCGGTGATCATTGCAGGATGGTTGGGCATGTCGGATGCATTGATCGGACTCACCATTGTCGCAGCCGGAACCAGCATGCCGGAGCTGGCTACTTCGGTGGTGGCGGCGCTCAAGAAACGTTCCGACATTGCCATTGGAAACGTGGTGGGATCCAACATTTTCAATATTTTCCTGATCCTGGGTGTCACCGGACTCATCGCACCCCTGCATACAACCGATATCAACTATGTGGATGGACTCTTTAACCTGGGCATCGGCGTGTTGCTCTGGCTCTTCATGAAGCGCAGCTCACGCATCAGACGCAGCCAGGGGGCCATCTTCCTGGGGGCTTACCTGATCTACTTCACCTACAAGCTCTTTCTTATTTAGCAACCGATAAATCTTTGGCGTGGGCCACTTTCTCAGGGAGCAGTGCCAGTTCGAGCACTTCCCTTACATCATTCACGTAGTGGAAAGTGAGTCCTTTCAGATAATCGGGCTTGATCTCCTCAATATCCTTTTTGTTTTCACTGCAGAGGATCACATCCTTGATGCCTGCCCGCTTGGCGGCAAGAATCTTTTCACGGATACCGCCCACCGGTAACACCTTGCCCCGCAGCGTGATCTCGCCGGTCATCGCCAGGTTGGGGCGTACTTTGCGTTGTGTGAATGCCGAAGCCAATGAGGTGATCATGGTGATGCCAGCCGACGGTCCATCCTTGGGGATTGCTCCCTCCGGCACATGGATATGGGTATTCCAGTTTTCAAATATTTCCGGGTCGATCGCCAGCTCCTCTGCATGTGAACGGATGTACTCCATGGCCAGCATGGCCGACTCTTTCATCACCTCGCCCAGATTACCGGTAAGCGTCAGTTTGGCTCCCTTGCCGCGGCTCAGTGAGCTCTCCACGAAGAGAATTTCTCCACCCACCGCGGTCCAGGCAAGGCCTGTTACCACCCCGGCATACTCATTCCCCTGGTAACGATCGCGGCTGTACTCTTCTACCCCCAGATATTCACGCAAATCCTGCACCTTAAGCGAACGGGGGTAGGGTTCATCAGCGGCGATATGACGCGCCACACGACGCATGATTTTGGCAATCTTCTTGTTCAGCTCGCGCACCCCTGACTCGCGGGTGTAGTTTTCAATGATGTGCTGCAGCGTGGGTTTGGGAATCGTGAACGCCCCTTTTTCGATGCCATGGTTCAGCAGTTCCTTGGGTACCAGATGGCGGTGAGCGATCTCAATCTTCTCCTCGGTAATGTACCCTCCCACGTTGATCAGCTCCATGCGGTCGAGCAGTGGCTGCGGGATGCTGTTCAGGTTGTTGGCCGTGGCAATGAAAAGCACCTTCGACAGGTCGTAATCTATGGAGAGGTAGTTGTCGTGAAACGCCATGTTCTGCTCCGGGTCAAGCACCTCGAGCAACGCGGAGGAGGGATCACCATGGAAGTCATTGCCGATCTTATCTACCTCATCGAGTACGAATACCGGGTTGGAGGTACCCGCTTTCTGGATGTTCTGGATGATGCGCCCCGGGATGGCACCGATGTAAGTGCGGCGATGGCCGCGGATCTCCGCTTCATCATGCAGTCCCCCCAACGACATCCGCACGTACTTGCGGTTCAGCGCCTCGGCAATCGACTTGCCAAGAGAGGTCTTTCCCACTCCCGGGGGCCCGTAGAGGCAGAGGATCGGCGACTTGAGGTCGCCTTTCAGCTTCAGCACCGCCAGGTGCTCGATGATCCGTTCCTTCACCTTTTCCATGCCGAAGTGGTCACGGTCCAGGATCTTCTGCGCATGTTTCAGGTTGAAATTATCTTTGGAATATTCGTTCCAGGGCAGCTCCACGATGGTCTGCAGGTAGCCGTATTGCACCGAGTAGTCGGGCGACTGTGGGTTGAGACGTTCCAGTTTCAGCAGCTCCTTCTCGAAGGTTTCCGCCACGGCGCTGCTCCATTTCTTCTTTGCCGCCTTCTTGCGAAACTCATCAATCTCAATCTGTTGGGTGTTTCCTCCCAACTCCTCCTGTATGGTCCTGATCTGCTGCTGCAGGAAGTACTCTTTCTGCTGCTTGTTGAGATCCTCCCTTGTTTTCATCTGGATATTCATCTTCAGTTCCAGAATCTGCGATTCCCGGTTGAGGATCATCAGCAAGCGATAGGCCTGCTCCTTCTCGTCACGGATGCTCAGCAGCTCCTGCTTCTCCCTGCTGTCGATAGGCAGGTTGGTACCACAGTAGCCGATTAGCATATCGGAGAATGCTTCGCTCAGGATGGTCTGTAACAGCTCCCTGGGCGGATCGCCCAACATCTGTAACATATGCACCATCGCCTCCCGGATGGAGTCCAGGATCGCTTTGTATTCCTTGTCATCTTTCTGCGCCTTGATGCTCTCTATGATCCGGTAGGTTGCTTTCATAAAGGGTGTGGTCTGTGTGAGCTCCTGCCACTCAAACCGTTTTTTTGCCTGTACGATGATGCTCAGGTTGTCGTCGGCCAGCTCGATCACGCGGATCACCTCCGCCAGTACGCCCATGCGATACAGGTCACCACCTTCAGGCTCCTCCACGGTGGCATCTTTCTGGCATACCAGGCCAATGTAACGTTGTGTCTTATCCAGCGACCGGATCAGCGCCAGTGAATTCTTCCTCCCTACAGAGATAGGCAGCGTGCTGCCGGGAAAGACAATGGTGTTGCGTAGTGGCAACAGCGGCAGCGACTCTTTCAGATCCGCTTCATCAATCTCAGTGCTACCATCGATGAAATCGCTGGCAATAAAGGAGATCACGTTGGATTCACTCTCTTCTGTGAGGATACTATTTTTTTTGAATGGATTCATATTCTTCATTTCGTTCTGTGCTGAAAACAGAAAATTGACTATATTTGTTTTCCTGTACCTTATGGCGTGACAAATTCCGTGCCAAAGAGGTATGATGATGGTGCATGATGTCAAATTCCTCTTTCCGTTTCAAGCAGTTTACCATTTATCATGACAGGTGTGCCATGAAAGTGGGTACTGATGGGGTGCTTCTCGGTGCCTGGGCATCGGTAGATCATGGTATCCATATATTGGACGTGGGCACCGGTTCGGGGTTAATAGCCCTGATGATGGCGCAGCGCTGCCCACGGGCCGTAATCACGGCCATCGATATCGACCGTGAGTGCTGCCGGCAGGCAGTTGAGAACGTGGAAGCATCTCCTTTCCACGACCGGATCGCCGTTGAGGTTTCTTCCTTTCAGCAGTTTGCTGCTGTCAGTACTGATCTTTACGATCTGATCGTCTCCAATCCCCCTTTCTTCTCCCGTTCCCTTCTTCCTCCCGATGCGGCCAGGGCACATGCCCGACATTCCGTCAGTCTTTCGCTCGATGATCTTTTGCACGGGGCGGACCGTTGCCTCTCACCGGAGGGCCGACTGGCACTGATCTTGCCTGCTGACAGGTTGCCTGAACTGCTGCAGATGTCGGAATCACGCTCTTTCTGCCTGCGAAGGCTGACGCGTGTGGTGCCTGCACCAGGAAAACCTGTTCGCAGGGTACTGGTTGAGCTTTCACGGAGTGAAGGGATGCTGGAGGAGACCCAACTGTTGATTGAGGAGTCGCGTCATCACTATACACCTGAGTTTGCAGCGCTGGTTCGCGATTTCTACCTCAACCTCTGAAAAAAAAGATGCGTAACCTGCTTGCAAGGTAGTGAAACACAAATTTTGGGCAAAAAAGCGCTCATCCTCACCCGTAAGTCACAAAATTGTAGTAATTTTGGCCTCTTAAATTCCACAATCGTGAAAGAAGTGATCACTATCAAAGACAAAGCGTTCGAGATGTTCATTGAGCAAGAGGTTATAGAACAGGGGATTAAACGTATTGCCAGCCAGATGAACGCCGACCTCGTGGGGAAGAACCCCATATTTGTGGCGGTACTCAATGGTGCTTTCATGTTCGCAGGTGAGCTGATGAAAGAGGTGACCATCCCCAGTGAAATTACTTTTGTGCGCCTGGCCTCTTACCATGGAACCACTACCACGAATAATGTAAAAGAGGTGCTTGGCCTCAACGAAAGCATCGAGGGAAGAAGTGTTGTGATCGTTGAAGATATTGTTGACAGTGGTAACACCATGGTCTCACTCCTGGAGCAGATGAAAACGCATCGTCCCGGTGATGTCCGGATTGCGACCCTGCTTTTCAAGCCTGCTGCACTGAGACAAAAGCTTCATCTCGATTATGTTGCTCTGGAAATACCCAACGACTTTATTGTTGGCTATGGTCTTGATTATGATGGTTACGGCAGAAATCTGAAGGATATTTATAAAATGAAATAGAGCGCTGCCTGACGCACTTTATAAAAGAATGTGAAATCCGCATCGAATAGGAGAGAGAACCATTAATAAATCTATTTTTCCTAATTTTATCCCTGAAAAAGGAGGTGATAAAAAAAAAATGCCTATTTTTGCATGAGAAGCAGACTTGTAACAAAAAAAAGAAGTAGATAAAAAAATTTCAAAAATGGACAAAGATGAAGTAAAAAAATCGCCAAAAGCGAATTTGGAAGTGCATCGAAGCACCTTTTTCCTAATGGGATTCGTGGTGGGACTTTCACTTCTTTTCTTCGCTTTTGAATGGTCCACACGAACCAGAAAACTGGACGAAACTGTCATCGTACAGGATGTGTTGGCCGAAGAAGAAATTGAGATTACTCGTCGCGAGCCCACTCCTCCCCCTCCCCCTCCCCCTCCGGAACCAGAAACGCCTGAGATCATTGAGGTGGTAGAGGAGAAGGTGGAAACGAGGCTGGAGATCAAGACGGAAGATGACCAGTCACAAAGACAGCTACAGACCTATGTGCCACCCCCACCTCCAAAGCCCAAGGAGGAAGAGGTGACCGAAGAGATCTTCGTGGTGGTGGAGAACCAACCTGAATTCCCGGGTGGCAATGCTGCCATGATGAAGTTCCTCAGCGACAACATCAAGTATCCGGTGATTGCACAGGAAAATGGCATCCAGGGTCGTGTGATCTGTAACTTCGTGGTGGAAAAGGATGGTAGTATTACCGACGTGCAGGTGGTGCGTGGTGTGGACCCCTCCCTTGACAGGGAAGCGGTGAGGGTGATCCAGATGATGCCCCGCTGGAAACCTGGTAGACAGCGTGGACAGGCAGTACGTGTCCGTTTCACCTTGCCAGTGGTATTCCGCCTTCAGAACTGATAAGAGACATTCTAAGCGAGAAGCTGCTTTTGTGATACAGAAGCAGCTTTTTTTACTCTTACTCACCTTAATCCATGCCAATCGTCATGAATGATAAGATTATACTGTTTGAAAAGAAGATCAGAGAAGCGATCGGAGCAGTATTGCATCAGGAGGAGCCCGATACCCTCTTTGCCCCTGTTCGTTATATCCTTTCCATCGGTGGCAAACGCGTTCGCCCCTTGCTTACCCTCCTTGCTGCCGACATGTTTGGCGCTGATCCGGAGATCGCCTTGGAACCGGCCCTGGCAGTGGAGATCTTTCACAACTTCTCACTGTTACACGACGATCTGATGGATCATGCCGATCTGCGACGCGGCATGCCCACAGTGCATTGTAAATGGAATGTCAACAGTGCTATTCTGTCGGGCGATGCCATGATGATTGAGTCTTACCGTCATGTGACAAAGGTGCCGTCACACCTCCTTCCGCAGGTGCTTGATGTTTTCTCCAACATGGCAATGGATATCTGTAAAGGGCAGCAGTATGACATGGATTTTGAATCGCGGCTTGATGTCACTGAAGCTGATTATCTCGAAATGATCCGTCTCAAGACAGCTGTGTTGTTAGGCAGTGCGCTCAAAATTGGCGCAATCGTGGCAAAGGCTTCACCCCACGACGCGGAGTTGCTTTATGACTACGGCATTCATATCGGCCTTGCTTTTCAACTGAAAGATGACCTGCTGGATGTTTATGGAGATCCGCTGACTTTCGGGAAAAAAATTGGAGGAGACATCCTGGCCAATAAGAAGACTTTCCTTCTGATTAAAGCACTCAGTAAAGCCGATGAGGTACAACGGGCAGCACTTGAGAGATGGATTACCGCAACCGATTATGATCCTGAGGAGAAGATCAACTTTGTTAAAAATATCTATGATCAATTAAATTTGAAAATTATTGCTGAGAATCTGATTGAAAAGTACTACCTTGCATCTTTGGATCTGCTCTCCTCCGTGGGGGTGGCAGATAATCGGAAAAAGGATTTATGCTGGTTGTCGGAGAACCTGATGTACCGGGAAAAATAACAAAAAGATGCAACAAAGGGAATGCCCTATCGTAGATTACCCAATACGGACAATGCACGCATCAAGGCACTGCATACATTGATAGAGAAAGCTGCAGAAACCGACTTTCAACAATTACCCCTCTCACCGGCGCTGCTTACCGAAGCGCAAGAGGTGTTGACCAGGCTGGAGCGATTGTCGGCTCGTTATCAGCAGATGTACACCTTACAGGTAAAGGCCAACAAGCAGTTTCTCGTAAAGATGAAGAATGTTCGCATGTACCTCTCTCACTTTGTACAGGTTTTGTATCTCTCTGTCATCCGTGCCGAGATCAAGGAAGAGCAGCTGGCATATTACGGACTGGGGAGTGAGAAGTTGGTCGTACCCGATATGACCACCCATGAACAGATTCTCTCCTGGGGGGAGAAGATTATCGAGGGTGAAAACGAACGTATCTCCCGGGGTGGGGTGCCCATCTACAACCCCTCCATCGCCAAAGTTAAAGTGATGTATTCGCTTTTCAGGGAGGCTTACCAGAACCAGCTGCTGCATAAGAAAGCAACGAATCGTATCCTAGGGGAGATCACTGATTACAGGGAGACGGCCGATCAGCTGATTTGTCGGATTTGGGATGAAGTAGAGACAAGCCATATGGAGCTGCCTGCTGAAAAACGTCTGGAACTGAACCGCCGGTATGGCATTGTTTACTATTACAGGAAAGGAGAAATGGTGGAATGATGCTGATTGACACCCATGCTCATCTTTTCCTCGAGGAGTTTCAACCAGATTTTGCTGATGTGTTGTCAAGAGCAGCCACCAGCGGTGTGGGGAAGATATTGCTTCCCAACATTGATGAGACCACAATTGCAGCTCTCAGGACCGCGGTTACACAGAATCCCGGTTTTCTTTTCCCGATGATAGGACTTCACCCTACCAGTGTCACAAAAGAGTGGCAGAGACAGTTAGAGGTGATCGCCGGTGAATGGGATAACGAATGTTATGTAGCGGTAGGGGAGATTGGTGTCGATCTCTACTGGGACAGCTCCCTCCGTGAGGAGCAATTGCACGTGTTTGAAGAGCAGCTGAAATGGAGCATTGAGCATGATCTGCCGGTAGCCATTCATTGCAGAAATGCGCTCGATGAGGTGATTCGCGGCATCAAACGGGTGGGCAGTAATCGCCTCCGGGGTGTTTTTCATAGCTTTGGTGGATCGAAACAGGATTTGCAGCAGATTCTCGACCTGAAGAATTTCATGGTAGGAATCAATGGTGTGGTCACATTTAAAAATTCCGGCCTGGCTGAAACCCTTGCCGATTGTCCAAGAGAAAAGGTGATTCTTGAGACCGATGCACCTTACCTGGCACCGGTACCCCATCGAGGCAAGCGAAATGAGTCATCCTTTATCTCTTTTGTCGCACAAAAACTGGCACTCATCTGGCAGGTGAGCGAGCAGGAGGTGGCAGCTCTCACCACACGAAATGCCATCCGCCTTTTTAGCCGGATAAACGATATTGAGCCCTTTGTTGGCGGAAAATGACAGTGTAAGAACCTTTTATTAAAATTAATTCTGATCAGAGTAGCATATGATTGATAAATTCAGTAATTTTGCCCACCAAATGGGATGCGAATAAAATATTTTTTGTAATTTGCACCCGTTTTTGGAAAAGAGTCCAAAGGGAGAGATGCTCGAGTGGTTGAAGAGGCACGCCTGGAAAGCGTGTATGCGCCAAAAGTGTATCGCGGGTTCGAATCCCGCTCTCTCCGCAAGTTTTTATGTAAAAAAGAGATAGATTTATTCATCAGTCTGTTGCACAGAAAACCCAATTAAACAACACGTAATACACAAAACAACTAAAAGATCATTAATCAAAAATTTGAACGCACAATGAAAAAGTTATTTGCAATTTTAGCAATCTTCGGAATGATGTCCGTGGGATTGTCATCGGTTCTTTTGGCGCAAGACACAACTTCCCAGGTACCAACAGAAGAGGTTGTTTCTGCACCTGTTGAAACCGCTTCTGCGGCAGTTGAGGAAACATCCAATGGTGGATTTCATCAGGCGCTGAAGACAAAATTCATAGAAGGTGGTGCCAGCTTTATGAGCTTGATCATGATTGCTTTGATCCTCGGTCTGGCTTTCTGCCTTGAAAGAATTATCTATCTCAGTCTGGCTGATGTGGATCCCGATTCTTTGCTCGACAAAGTGGGCGACGCATTGGATAGAGGTGATATAGAGGCGGCCAAGGATATCGCCCGCAACACCAGAGGACCTGTTGCATCGATCGTTTACCAGGGTATGCTTCGTCTGGACCAGGGTCCCGACGTGGTAGAACGTTCCATCGTCTCTTATGGTGGTGTTCAGTCTGGTCTGCTGGAGCGAAACCTCTCCTGGATCACCCTCTTCATCGCCATTGCCCCTTCACTCGGATTCCTTGGTACGGTAATAGGTATGGTACAGGCTTTCGACGATATCCAGAGAGCAGGTGACATGAGCCCGACGATTGTAGCCGGCGGTATGAAGGTAGCCCTTATCACCACAGTAGGTGGTCTGATCGTGGCTCTGATCCTGCAGGTGATCTACAACTATATCCTCAGTAAGATGGAAGGCATCCTCAACAAGATGGAAGATGCTTCGATCAAATTCCTGGATATGGTGATCAAATACAACGTTAAATACAAAAACTTGTAAGAAATATGGCTGTTACGAAAATTCACAGAACCTCCAAGACCGCTCTCATTATAGGTGTCCTGATATCTATAGGGGTGATGGCGTTGTTCTACCTGGGAGGGCAGGTACCGGGGCATGAAAAGATTGCTGCCGACATGAGTCAGCCCAGGTTTACTGACCTGGTATTGTATTGGGGCTATTTCCTCCTGGGGATTACCATCGTGGTGCTTTTACTCTTTGCACTCACCTCTTTCATCAAACAGTTGAAAGAGAGTCCCCGAAAAGCATTGGGCGGATTGCTCGCGGTGGTGGGTATTGCAGCGCTGTTGCTGATCACCTATTCGATCGGTGATGGTACACGGCTCAATATCCCCGGTTACGATGGGCCCGACAACAGACCGGCGACATTGAAACTGACCGATATGTGGCTTTATAGCTCCTATGTCTTACTCGCGCTCACGTTTCTTGCTATTTTGATACTGCCCCTTTTCAAAAGAAAAGCCTAACCGGCAGCGAGAACATTAAAAAGAAAGGTTTATTTTATGGCAAAAACATCTAGAAAAGTTCCGGCACTCAACGCAAGTTCAATGGCGGACATTTCTTTCCTGTTGCTGACTTTCTTCCTGTTGGTATCCAATATGGACGTAGATTCCGGGTTGGCTCGCCGTTTACCACCACCACCACAAAGCGAGGAACAGACTTCGCAAGAGGTGCAGCGCAGAAACCTGTTGGTGGTACTGGTGAACTCCCGGAACGAGACCATGGTACAGAACCAGATGAGCAGTGAATGGTACGCTACAGTGGAAGAGTTGCGTGGAGCAGGAGGGAAAGTTCCTTTAAAAGATAAAGTAAAGGAATTTGTACTCAACACTTCAAACAGTGAACAGCTTCCGGAATTGACAGAGAAAGATTTTGGTCCGCCCATCGGCATCGTGCCGGTAACGGATCAGCATGTGATTTCCATTCAGAACGATGCCACCACCAGCTACAAGATGTATATCGCTGTACAGAACGAGGTCGTGCGTGCCTACAATGAGCTGAGAGAGGAAGGAGCCCGGAAATATTTCAACACCTCATACGATGAGTTGACAGAAGATCAGAAGAATCAGATCAACGATCTCTATCCTCAGCGTATTTCTGAGGCAGAACCCAAAAACTACGGAGGACAATAACATGGGAAAATTTAATAAGGGTGGAAAGAAAGAGATGCCTGCATTGAACTCTTCGTCGATGCCCGATATTGTATTCGCCATTCTGTTCTTCTTTATGGTGACCACCACCATGCGTTCTGAGACGCTGATGGTGCGGATAAAACTGCCCACAGCGTCCGAAGTACAGAAACTGGAGAAGAAGTCACTGGTGACCTATATCAATATCGGTCCCCCGATGGATGAACGTCTGGGAACCGGTACGCGGATGCAGCTGAACGACCGGTTCGCGGAGGTGTCGGAGATTCAGGATTACATCGCCCAGGAAAAGGCGAGTATGAATGAAGCTGATCAACCGTTGATGACTGTATCGATCAAGGCCGATGAGGAGACACGTATGCAATACATCACCGATGTGAAGCAGGCGCTGCGACAGGCCTATGCGCTGAAGATCAGCTATTCTGCCCGTCAGGGCCAGAATCAATAGGCGCTCACTGACCATGAAAAAAACCGAATCACTACCCGTGGTTCGGTTTTTTTTGTGGTTTCATCCCTGGCTGTTACCTTTTGCCCCGCCTGTTACCTGCCCATTCCATCACATTGGCCGGTGGACGTCCTGCAAGCAACTCCTGCTTCATAAAATCCATGTAGGGTGCCACATGTTTATAATACCGATAATATCCGCTGCAGAGATAGTTTAACCCTTTGTTGCCATACTTGTCACGGATAAACCGGTTCTTGGGACACTCTCCGTAACAGGTGAAGAGCATGTCGCATTCGCGGCATTGTTGCGGTAGGGTGTCGAACTTGTCATTGCCGAAGGTGAGTTGTTGCTCCGAGTACATGAGCGATGCGAGTGGAGTGCTGTAGATATTCCCCAGTTTGTATTCAGGAAAGACGAAGTGGTCGCACGAATAGACATCTCCGTTGAACTCCATCACACCTGCATGACCACATCTCTTTGCCATGGTACAAACACCCGGCTGCTCGCCAACCCAATTAGCCAGCGTTGCATCGAAGATCTGAATAAAAAACTTACCCACATCCTCCTTGATCCATTCATCAAAAAGATCGCAGAGGAACTTTCCCCACTTATCTGCAGGCACCGTAAAGGGTGCCAGTTCCACCTTCTCTTCATTATCTGCTGCCGTGGCCAGCTTTAGCGGTGAATCTGTTTTGCGGATCCGCTCCACGATGGGGGTGAACTGAATGTAACGGCAGTCGATCTCCTTGAAGAAGTGATAGAACTCCAGCGGGTAATCCACGTTGTAGTCGTTCACCACCGCCAGGCAGTTGAACTCCACCCCATGCTTTTTCAGTAGATTGATACCCCGCATGACCCGGTGAAAGGAGGGCCGTCCCATCTTGTCAAGACGGTACTCATCGTGAAACTCCTGAGGTCCGTCGATCGATATTCCCACCAGGAAGTTATTCTCCTTGAAGAAGGCACACCACTCATCGTTCAGCAGTGTCCCGTTGGTCTGTATCGAGTTATCGATCTGGCGCCCACCGGCATATTTTTTTTGAAACGCAAGCGCTTTTTTGTAGAATGAGAGGGGGCGCATCAACGTCTCACCGCCATGCCAGGTGAACATCACCTGTGGCTGAGTCTGTGATTCAATGTATTGTTTGGTGAACCGTTCGAGGAGCTCTTCGCTCATCACCTGGTTGTTCTTCTTTGGAAAGAGATTCGCCTTTTCCAGATAGTAGCAGTAGTCGCAGTTGAGATTGCACTTGGACCCTACCGGCTTCAGCATCACGTACATCGGTTTGGCGAAAGGGGCAAATGTTGACATATCGATTTTATTTATGATCCAAAGATAAACAATTCATCCGGAAAATCGGTTTAGCTGATAACTTAAAAACAAATATTGAACCATGTGACCTCAATTGGAAAAGCTGTTTGGGTTACAAAATAATTTCACAAAGTATGCGTAAGAAAGAAGAACTTTTACAACTGGGATGGTTGATTTTGAGAGCGGGGATCGGTATTTCCATCTTCCTGCATGGCATACCCAAGCTGACAGGTGGTGTAGAGATGTGGACATACATCGGAGGCAGTATGTCGATCTTTGGAATCAATTTTGCACCTGCTTTCTGGGGGTTCCTGGCAGCAGTAGCTGAAGCAATAGGGGGCGCACTGTTTGCCCTTGGACTCTTGTTTCGTCCTGCCGCCTTGATGCTGACCGGTACCATGGTGGTGGCACTGGCTACACACCTGGCTGCCGGCGATGATTTCATGGTGTTTGGACATGCCCTCGATCTGTTGATTGTCTTTACCGGAGCCATCCTGATCGGTGCCGGCCGCTACTCGCTCGACGCCAGACTTTTGCCTAAGCTGGCATAAGTGAACAGCTCATCCTGTGAACAACAAACCCCTTCACCAATCACGGTAGAAGGGGTTTTATTGTTATGACATAAAAAAAGGGTAAGCGATCTATATCGCGCCGCTACAACCAAATACCCTTGCTTCGGTCAAGACCTGGGGGATTCAATGGGAGCTGGCCGTATAGGACTTACCCTCGTGCAAAGATACAGCTTTTTATTTAGATACAAAAGGATGAAATTGATTTTTGCGTTTCAGCCCCTTTTTTTATCTTTGTACGAATAACAATCCTTTAACGCGGAAAAAATCATATCAAGAGATCATGATGGATATAGTAGACCGGTTTATCAAGTATGCACGCATCGATACGCAATCGGATGAAAACAGCACACAGACTCCCAGTACGCAGAAACAGTTCAACCTGGCCAGGGAGGTAGAGAAAGAAGCCCTCGGGATGGGACTCACCGATGTGAATCTCGACGACAACTGTTACCTGATGGCTACCCTGCCCTCCAACACACAGAAAGAGGTGCCGGTGATCGGTTTCATTGCCCACTTTGATACCAGCCCGGATATGAGCGGAGCAAACGTGAACCCACGCATCGTAAAAGCCTATGACGGCGAGGATATCCTTCTCAATAAGGTGAATAACCTGGTACTTTCACCCTCTGACTTCCCGGAGTTACTGCACCACAAGGGGGAGGATCTGATTGTCACCGACGGGAACACACTGCTGGGAGCAGACGATAAAGCAGGTATCGCGGAGATCATGACCGCCATGCAGTATCTGGTTGATCACCCTGAGATTGAACACGGAACAATACGCATTGCTTTCACCCCCGACGAGGAGATTGGCAGAGGTGCCGATAAGTTTGATGTCGCTAAATTCGGTGCTCAGTGGGCCTACACGATGGATGGCAGTGAGCTGGGTGAGCTGGAGTATGAGAACTTCAACGCCGCCTCAGCGAAGATAGCGATCCGGGGGCGTAACGTGCATCCCGGATATGCAAAGGGTAAGATGATCAATGCCCTCCATGTCGCCAATGAGCTGGTGTCACTGTTGCCCGAGCAGGAACGGCCAGAGCAGACCGAGGGCTATGAAGGATTCTTCCATCTGATCGGCATTAACGGTACAGTGGATGAGGCGATGGTCTCTTTCATCATCCGTGATCACGACAGAGTGAAATTCGAGTCGCGAAAGCAGCTGATGAATGATCTGGTGGAGCGACTGAATGGTCAGTACGAAAACCGTTTGTCACTGGAAATGAAAGATCAGTACTACAACATGAAGGAGAAAGTGGAGCCGATGATGTTTGTTGTAGATTATGCCTCCCGGGCCATGGAGTCGGTTGGCATAAAGCCAGACATCAAGCCGATTCGCGGTGGTACCGACGGTGCCCGTCTCTCTTTCATGGGACTTCCCTGTCCAAACATCTTTGCCGGCGGGATGAATTTTCACGGTCGCTATGAATTCCTGCCCGTTCCATCACTCCGGAAAGCTGCAGAGGTGATTGTGAAAATTGCAGAGCTGGTTGCCAAAGAGGCATCACTGTAAAATAAATGAAATCCGATACAAATATGAAGACAACGCCTTTTACCGATCTGCACATTGCTTTGGGCGCAAAGATGCATGAGTTTGCAGGCTACAACATGCCCATCGAGTATTCAGGGATTATAGATGAACATCTCACGGTGGTGAATGCAGTGGGTGTGTTTGATGTGTCGCACATGGGTGAGTTTTGGGTGAAAGGTCCCCAGGCACTTTCTTTCCTGCAGATGATTGCCAGCAACGATGCTTCACGGTTGCAGCCCGGAAAGGCTCAATACAGCTGTTTTGTGAATGAGCAGGGTGGAATTGTGGACGATTTCATCGTTTATCAATACGAACCGGAGAAATACCTCCTGGTGGTTAACGCCGCGAATATTGATAAAGATTGGGAGTGGTGCATACAACACAATCGGATGGGGGCTGAACTGGAGAACGCATCCGACCATATGGCGCAATTGGCCGTGCAGGGACCCCGTGCCCTGGAGACGATGCAGAAACTCACCACAGCTGATCTCTCATCCATCCCTTACTATTCATTCGTTACTGCCCGTTTCGCCGGTGTGGAGAATGTCATCATTTCCAATACAGGATATACCGGTGCCGGTGGCTTCGAACTGTATTTCTATCCCGAAGAAGGGAAAAAGATATGGGATGCACTCTTCGATGCGGGAGCACCCTTTGGCATCAAGCCGGTAGGTTTGGGCGCACGTGATACCCTCCGCCTGGAGATGGGCTTCTGCCTCTACGGCAATGATCTGGACGATTCCACCACTCCCCTGCAGGCTGGATTGGGATGGATCACCCGGTTCACCCCGGAGAAACCGTTCATTGGACGTGAGGTCCTGGAGAGAGAGAAAGTAGAGGGTGTCTCCCGCAAGCTATCCTGTTTTCAGCTGACCGATAAAGGAATACCCCGTCAGGGTTATGAGATAACAAACAGTGATGGACAACCGATCGGGGTGGTCACCTCGGGAACCCTCTCCCCTGTGTTGAAAACAGGAATTGGCATGGGATACCTGAAACCGGCGTATGCTACCCCCGGTTCAGAGATTTTCGTGAGCGTGCGCAACAGAATGCTGAAAGCGGTGGTGGTGAAGCCCCCATTCCGGAAATAATTTGGTGATTCATACCCTTTTTTCACGAAATAGCCCTATTTTTGTGATCTGATACTACACGTAACGGGCCACAGTTGTGTACGAATCGCTCCCATATGGCAAAAAAAGCGAAGATAGCTCAGAATGTATTTTTCTTGCTCGGTGCCCTGGCACTGGGCTTCATGATATATAAAACCGGGATCGACAATATCCTGCATGATATCCGCCAGACCGGCTGGTGGTTCATCCTTATCATCGGACTCTGGGTGCCGGTTTACCTGCTCAACACCTACTCTTTCTACATCATCCTGCAGGATGGAAGTGAGGAGACAAAGAATATCGGCTTCCTGCGACTATTCAAGCTGGTGATCAGCGGTTTTGCCATCAACTATATCACCCCTTTCGGATTGATGGGCGGCGAACCCTATAAGATCATCGAGTTGCAGTCCACTCTCGGTATTCAGCGGGCTACCTCATCTGTGCTACTCTCCACCATGATGCACTTTGTCTCTCACTTCATCTTCTGGATGGTTTCCATTCCTCTGCTCCTTTTTTTGGTGCCGGTACTCTCTGATGTGGTGGAGCTGGGTATGATCCTCTCCACTGCCACCTCTTTCTTTCTGCTGTTTTGGGCTTACAGGGTTTATACCCGGGGTGGGGTAGACAGGGCGATGATGCTGGGTGGTAGGCTTCCTTTTATCGGGAAAAGCCTGAGGGCATACCGCAGAAATAATCAGGAGAAGATTGACCAGATGGATTCACTGATCGCCGATCTTTACCGCAACCGCAAAAAGGATTTTATACTCTCGCTCTCACTGGAGGTTTTTACCCGTTTCTTTCTGTGCCTGGAGGTGATCCTGATGATGCAGGCTGTGGGTCATCCAATTACCTTTGGACAGAGTGTGCTGATTGAGTCGATCCAGTCACTGATCGGGAACATTCTCTTTTTTATGCCCATGCAGATGGGTTCCCGCGAAGGGGGCATCGTCATCGTCTTCGGCATCCTCTCGCTACCGCTCTCTTATGGTGTCTTTGTGAGTCTCTGCAAGCGTATCCGGGAGATTTTCTGGACGTTGGTGGGCATCCTGCTGATCAAGGTGAAGAGATAATAACCCGGGAACCGTCAGGCGTAGATCATCTTTTTTCCTGCCAGCAGGGTATTCCTGAGCAGTGAGACGATGGTCATCGGTCCCACACCACCCGGTACGGGGGTGATCCAGGAGCATTTGGGTGCCACTTCGTTAAACGCCACGTCGCCCGTCAGCTTGAAGCCCGACTTGGTCTGGTCGCTCGGTACCCGCGTAGTGCCCACGTCGATCACCACGGCTCCCTCTTTTACCATATCCCCCCGCAGAAATTCCGGAACGCCGAGGGCTGCGATGATGATGTCGGCCTGCAGGCAGATCTCTTTGATGTTTTGGGTGCGGCTGTGGCAGACTGTGACGGTGCAGTCGCCGGGATAACCTTTTCGCATCATCAGCATCGATACCGGTTTGCCGACGATGTTGCTGCGCCCCAACACCACACAGTGCTTCCCTTTGGTTTCTATGTTGTATCTCCGCAGCAGCTCAATGATCCCGGCCGGCGTAGCCGAGAGAAAGCAGGGCATGCCGAGCGACATACGTCCCACGTTTACCGGATGAAAGCCGTCTACGTCTTTTCGGTAATCGATGGCTTCGGTAATTTTCTCTTCGGAAATATGCCCGGGTAAAGGCAATTGAACGATAAAACCGTCTATATCGGCATCTTTGTTCAAACGCTCCACGCAAGCGAGCAGCTCTTTTTCGGTCACATCCTCCTCATAACGGATGAGGGTCGATTTGAATCCCACCTCTTCACAGGCGCGTACTTTGTTGGCCACGTAGGTCTCGCTGCCGCCGTCATGACCCACCAGCACCGCTGCCAGGTGGGGTGTTTTGCCTCCGGCAGCTTTTATCTGTGCCACCTCCTGGGCAATCTCTCTCTTTATCTCGGCAGCTGTTGCCTTTCCATCGATCAGTTTCATTATCTTCTTTGAAGGTTACGCATCGCCTGTTTTCCGCCACCTGTGGTCATCATCCGCATCATCTTGCGGGTCTCGTCGAACTGCTTGATCAGTTTATTCACCTCCTGTACGTTGGTGCCGCTTCCCCTGGCGATGCGTGCACGGCGGCTTCCGTTCAGGATCTCAGGGTTGCTGCGCTCTGCAGGTGTCATGGAGCGGATAATCGCTTCAATACCTTTGAACGCATCGTCGTCGATGTCCAGGTCTTTGATCTGTTTGCCGACCCCGGGAATCATGGAGGCCAGGTCCTTCAGGTTACCCATCTTCTTGATTTGCTGAATCTGCGCGATGAAGTCGTTGAAGTCGAACTGGTTCTTCGCTATCTTCTTCTGCAGGCGGCGTGCCTCCTCTTCGTCATACTGCTCCTGCGCCTTCTCCACGAGGGAGACAATGTCGCCCATCCCCAGGATACGGTCGGCCATACGTTCGGGATGGAAGACATCTATCGCGTCCGGTTTCTCACCCGTACCGACAAACTTGATGGGCTTGTTGACCACTGAACGTATCGATAGTGCTGCACCGCCGCGGGTATCGCCGTCGAGTTTGGTGAGCACCACGCCGTTGAAGTCGAGTCGCTGGTTAAATTCTTTGGCTGTGTTTACGGCATCCTGACCGGTCATCGCATCCACCACGAACAGGATCTCCTGCGGATTGACCGCCTTCTTGATTGATTCGATCTCATCCATCATCTGCTCGTCGATGGCCAGACGTCCGGCAGTGTCGATAATTACCAGATCCTTTCCGTGCTGACGGGCATACTGTATGGCGTTTTGCGCAATCTTTACCGGATGCTTGTTTTCCTCTTCCGCGTACACCGGCACGCCGATCTGTTCTCCCAGCACTTTTAACTGTTCAATGGCTGCAGGACGATAGACATCCGCCGCAACCAGCAACGGATTTTTGCCCCGTTTGCTTTTGAGCATATGGGCCAGTTTGCCGGAAAAAGTGGTCTTTCCCGATCCCTGTAACCCGGCCATGAGAATGACTGCCGGAGAACCTTTGATGTTGATATCGACAGCCGTACCCCCCATCAGGGCTGCCAGCTCATCGTGCACGATCTTCACCATCATCTGTTCCGGTTTCACGGCATTGAGCACATCCTGACCCAGCGCTTTCTGTTTGACGGTCTCGGTAAATTCCTTGGCGGTCTTGTAGTTCACGTCGGCATCGAGCAAGGCACGACGCACCTCCTTCAAGGTCTCGGCTACATTTATTTCGGTAATCCTGCCCTGACCCTTCAGTATCTTAAACGACCTCTCCAGTCTGTCACTTAAATTTTCAAACATAGTTTCTTACAGCGTTTTGTGATTGGAAGACAAAGATAACGAAAAAAACAATAACCTGTTCTTCCTATCAAATTGCATAGTTTTTATATCATTTAAATGATTCCGGGTGTGAAAAAAAATGCGTAAGTTTGTCAATCATAATCAAACAGATACCATTCAACCGATGAGAAATAAATTGATGCTGCTGCTTTTGCTGACTACCGTAACGCTTCCCTTTTATGCCGGGCAGTCTGCCTCTGTTTTACCGGTCAATCTGCTGTGTGAGTATCTTACCAGGCCGAGTGGGCTGGATGTGAGACATCCCCGTTTTAGCTGGACACTGGATGCGGTCAACCCAAACGAGTATGGTCAGTGTCAGACGGCTTACCGTATCCTGGTGAGCAGCAGGCACGAACTACTGGAACAACAAAAAGGGGATATGTGGGATTCCGGATGGGTTGATGCGGATAAGATGCAACTGATAGCCTACGAGGGAGACGACCTCCAGTCGGACCACGACTATTACTGGAAGGTGGCAGTACAAGATGAAAAAGGACGCATATCGGCCTATAGCCAGGTGTCACAATGGAGCACCGGGCTCTTTTCGGACGATGAGTGGACGGCGAAGTGGATCGGTACGGGCGAGGCTTACGATCCTGCCGAGGGTCCCAACAAGATGTACGATCCCTGGTTCAGGAAAACGTTCGAGCTGAAAGAGAAGCCCGCCAAAGCGACCCTGTTTGTCGCTTCAGTGGGCTACCATGAAGTGTATGTGAACGGCGTGAAGATTGGAGATCATGTGCTGGCACCGGCCGTGACCGATCATACACGGCGGGCTCGTTACATCGCCTATGAGCTTGCGCCGGCACTCACCACGGGTACCAACGTGATTACGCTCTGGCTGGGCACCTCCTGGTCTATCTTCGCACCCTATGCCACGGCAGACAAGCCACGCGCACCGCTGGTGATTGCCCAGGCTGACCTCTATGATGACGACAACAGGATCATGACCAGGATCACGACCGATGCATCCTGGAAAACGCATCCCAGTCCCAATAAGTTGATCGGCAACTGGGGCTTTGGCGTGGGCGGTTATGGGGGCGAGATATGGGATGCAGGCAAAGAGATCAGTGGATGGAACCTGCCCACCCTGGATGACCGCAACTGGCCACAGGCCACAGTATATACCCCTGCCTTAAAGATCTCTGCCCAACAGGTAGAGCCCAATATAGGGCTCGACGAGATTCAGCCTGTCGCTGTTGAATCGCTTCCCGACGGCAGCTGGCGTGTGGATATGGGGGTCAACTATGCCGGGTGGACCCGTATCCCGGTGAAGGGCTCCCCCGGAGATACCATCCATTTTCTCTTCTCGGAACGGGAACAGGAGACGATCACCTTCGGCCTGATGAACCAGTTTGTGATTGGCCCGTCGGGGAAAGGCATCTTTGAGAACCGGTTCAACTACAGCTCGGGAAGATGGATTACCATCAAGGGATTGAAAGAGCCCCCGCGCAGGGAGGAGATCAGCGGATGGGTTGTCCGTACCGGTTATGCGGATGCCACCCGGTTTGAATGTTCCGATCCGCTGCAGAACTGGATCTACAACACTGTTGGCTGGACCTTCGAGAACCTCTCGTTGGGCGGATATGTTGTCGACTGTCCGCAACGGGAGCGTTTCGGGTATGGGGGTGATGCACATGCCACCTCAGAGACCGGCCTGCTTAACTACAAGCTGGGTGCTTTCTACACCAAGTGGCTGGAGGACTGGCGCGATGTGCAGGGTACCGAGCCGATGGTGGGTAACATGAACGATCCGCAGTGGGCGCGCAAACAGGTAGGAAGCGGGCGACAGCTGGGCGGGGGCATCCTGCCGCAGTCAGCCCCTACCTATCATGGTGGCGGTGGCCCTGCCTGGGGTGGCATTGTGGTGACATTACCCTGGTTCCTTTACGAGTATCAGGGTGATACGCGGGTGCTGGAAGAGAACTTTACAATGATTCGCGGTTGGCTGGCGTTTCTGGACACTCATGTTGAAAATGATTTGCTGAAACGGTACGGCGGACCGTGGGATTTCCTGGGTGACTGGCTCTGGCCGGGAGCCACGGCACAGGGGATGAACAACAACTCCGAGGAGAATCTCTTTTTCAACAATTGTTATTGGGTCTATAACCTGAAGACAGCGGCAAAGATTGGCCGGGTGATCGGTAGAACAGATGAGGCAGTCCGTTGGGAAGAACAGGCAGCTCGATCAGCGGCTTCACTGCACGAAAAATATTATCATCCCGATGATCATAGCTACTCCGACAAATCGATGCGGAGCCTGGCGGCTGCCCTTTATGGAGATATTATGCCCGATACACTGCGTGAGAAGGTGATGAAACGGCTCGAAAAGGAGATCCTGGTACACCAGAAGGGACACATTGATGTGGGCATCACCGGCGGGGCGATGCTTTTTAAAGTATTGCGTGAAGAGGGACGTGACGATCTCATATACGCCATGACAGCACAAACCACCTACCCCGGCTGGGGTTTTATGCGGGAAAACGGAGCGACCACCATCTGGGAGATGTGGGAGAAGGATCTGCCGGGTCACTCGCTCCTGCACAGCTCCTACCTCTACCCGGGTGCCTGGTACATCGATGGGGTGGCGGGTATCCGGAAGCGCGAACCGGGTTTCCGGAAATTTGACATCCGTCTCCCAAAACTCACCGAAACAGAGATGCAGTGGGCCCGGGCTTCATTCGATTCACCTGCCGGGATGATCACCTCCTCCTGGAAACGGGATCACGGAAAGGCCGAAATAGACCTGACCGTCCCCCCCAACTGCACGGCCACGGTTTACTTTCCTGATGAACCTGGAAAAATCATCCATGAGTCATCGGGTTTTGCAAAAAAAATTGGCGTGAAAGAGGGATATCTCCTTTTTGAGGTTCCGGCAGGGAGGTATCACTTCTTCCATTAAGATTACGGATAAACATAAACAAAAAAACATGAAACGGATTTTTTTTATCGGATGGACATTGGTCATGCTCATGACCGCTTGTAAGGGTATCCACACTGAGGTGGTATTCCCGAAAGTTGAGATGCAGGAAAACCCGGAAGGGTTAGCCACCCTGAACCCCCGTTTTTCCTGGCAGTTAGCATCGACGATGAATGACCTGGTACAACAATCCTATCAGATACAGGTCGCAGCATCGGAAGATGCTTTCAATAAAGAAGAGGAACGGATCTGGGATTCAGGGATGGTGCAGGATGATCAGTCGGTGCTGATCCCCTATGCGGGAGATGAACTTTTATCAGGAGAAACCTACTATTGGCGTGTGAAGGTAGTCACCAACCAGGGTGAAACAGCCTGGAGTGATGTGCAACACTGGAGCATGGCACTGTTGGATCAATCAGAATGGCAGGCAAAGTGGATTGGTGAAGATGCACTCTCCAACCCGGGAGAGACTGCCGAGGGAAACACACGGCTTGCAGCCCGCTATCTGCGGAAGCCCTTCACAACCAGTAAGGAGGTTAAACGCGCCATGCTCTATATCTCGGGACTCGGCAGCTATGAGGCTTACCTGAACGGTCAACGGGTATCGGACGATGTTTTCGCACCTACGGTCTCCTGGTATCCCGAACGGGTCTATTACAACGTCTATCCTGTGACGTCGCTGCTGCAAAAAGAAGATAATCTGTTGGGCGTGAAATTAGGGAACGGCCGTTTTTTCGGGATGCGGGGATCTGATACGCAGGTGTTTGGCTTACCCCGCCTGCTGGCGCAACTGAAAATTGAATACAACGATGGCACATCGGAACTCATCGTGAGTGACAACAGTTGGAAAGTGACCTCCAAAGGGCCGATCATCGCCAACAATGAGTATGACGGTGAGGAGTATGACGCCCGCCTGGAGATGGAAGGATGGAACAAAACGGGATTTGATGACGCCGGCTGGAAGCAGGCCGATGTGATGGATGCTCCGGGAGGTGAGCTCACGGCGCAACCCAACCCGAACATCCGGGTGATGGAAGAGATTCAGCCTGTGCATATCACCCGCTTGGAAGACGGGAAGTTTATCCTCGACATGGGTCAGAACATGGTAGGCTGGCTGCGCATCAACAACCTCAAGGGGAAGAAGGATCAGCCGGTCACCCTGCGTTTCGCGGAGTTGCTCAATCCTGACAGCACGCTCTACCTGGCCAATATCCGGTCGGCAAAGGTGACCGATAGTTACACCCCCGCGGCTGACGGATCTTTCAGCTGGGAACCCTCATTTGTCTATCATGGCTTCCGCTTCGTTGAAATCACGGGGCTGAATGAGCAGCCGGAACTGTCGCAATTCACCGGCAGGGTGATCTATGACCAGATGGAGACCACCGGTCAGTTCGAGACCTCCAACGAAGTCATCAACCAGATATTCAGAAATGCTTACTGGGGTATTCGCGGCAATTATCGCGGCATGCCTACCGACTGTCCGCAGCGCGATGAACGGCAGGGATGGCTGGGTGATCGTGCGACCGGATGCTTCGGTGAAGCATTTGTTTTCAATAATGCGCTGCTCTACAGCAAATGGGCACAGGATATCGAAGACTCGCAAAGTCCTGAAGGCAGTGTTTCGGTTGTGTCGCCCCGCTACTGGACCATCTACAACGACGACGTGACCTGGCCGGCAGCCTGGTTTTATGCGGCTAAGATGCTCTGGCAGCAGTATGGTGACACAGCACCGATCAAAAAACATTACGCTTCCATGAAACGCTACCTGGAACGGATACAGGAGGTATCCATGCAGGATGGTATCCTGACAAAAGATACCTATGGCGACTGGTGCATGCCTCCTGAAAGACAGGATCTGATCCACTCGCAGGACCCCGCCCGGAAGACAGCAGGACCCGTGTTAAGTACCACCATGTATTACAGCCTGCTGAACCTCATGACCCAGTTCGCAGAGATTACCGGCAACCAGGCCGATATCCCGCAGTTCCGCGAGCTGGCGGCGAAGATTAAAGAGGCTTACAATACCCGCTATTTTGATGCCGATTCTGCTCACTACGACAACAACACGGTCACGGCCAACATCCTCTCGCTGCAGCTGGGACTTGTTCCCGAAGGCAGGGAAGAGGAGCTCTTCCGCAACATCGTGGAGAAGACCGAGAAGGATTTCGACGGTCATGTCAGCACCGGTGTGCTGGGCATCCAGCAGCTGATGCGCGGCCTCACGGAGCATGGCAACGTGGACCTGGCCTACAGGATCGCCACCAACAAGACCTATCCCAGCTGGGGCTATATGATCGAGAAGGGTGCCACCACCATCTGGGAGCTCTGGAACGGTGATACAGCCGATCCGGCGATGAACTCTGCCAACCATGTGATGCTGCTGGGTGACCTGATCATCTGGTACTACGAGGATCTGGCAGGCATTAAAAATCATCCGGAGAGCGTTGCCTACAAAAAATTATGGATGGAGCCTAAATTTCCGGAAGGATTATCGCATGTGAAGGCATCCTACCATTCGGTATATGGAGAAATTAAGAGCGAGTGGACCCGCGAGGGGGATGCATTTAGCTGGGATGTCACGATTCCTGCCAATACTTCAGCGATTGTGCGGCTGCCAAAGGCTTTGCATATTCAAACACCGGCCGGTGCCGGTATCCGCAGGATAAATGAAACCGGCACAGAGCTGGAGATAGAGATCGGCTCCGGGAGCTACCGTTTTGCCACCCAATGAGGCGCGAAAGTGGGTACCCTGAAAAGGCGTAAAAAAACCGCCGGGAGGATTGGATGAGGTGTGTAAAAAGATTATCTTTGTCTGTTCATAAAGCATTTCGCTGCAATGAAACAGACGCCACTCTCAAAGTTTTTGTATCTCTCTATTGCCGCGGCCGTAGCCACCATCCTGCTGAAATTTTATGCCTATCATATCACAGGATCGATGGGATTTATGTCCGATGCGCTGGAGTCGTTCGTGAACCTGTTCGCTGCTGTATTTGGACTGGTCATGCTCAATATCTCCCAAAAGCCGGCAGATGAAGGTCACGAATTTGGACACAGCAAAGCGGAATACTTCTCCAGTGCTATGGAGGGAGCGCTCATTCTTATCGCGGCTTTAAGCATCATCCGGTCTGCCATACCCCGCATCATTGAACCTAAACCGCTTGAGAATCTCAACACCGGCCTGTTGTTCTCACTCCTGGCATCGGTAGTAAACCTGGTGGTGGGGCTCACTTTAATCAAAAACGGGAAGGAAAAGAGATCGCTCCTCCTGGAAGCCGACGGCAGACACCTGATGACCGATGTATGGACTTCGGCCGGCGTGATCGCCGGCATCGTGATTGTGAAATTTACCGGGTGGTTGATTATCGACCCTGTCATCGCCATCCTGGTGGCACTCAATATTATATATACCGGATATAAACTGATAGGCCGCTCTGCCAGCGGACTGATGGATGCCACTATCCCGGAGGAAGACCTGCGGAAAATAAGGGTCTATCTGGATTCATTGCAGGAAAAACAAATAGAATATCACTCTTTGATGACCCGTACGGCGGGACAGCGTAAGTTTATCTCATTGCATCTGCTTGTACCCGGTGAATGGACCGTGAAACAGGGACATGACTGTGCCGATGATGTGGAAGAGACAATTATCGGCCTGTTTGATGAGCCGGTAACTGTCTCCACACATATTGAGCCGGTGGGGGATCCCTCCTCGATGAAGGATATCGGCATCGTCCGCCGGGAGATCACGATGGATTGATCTGGATAGGCTGCTTGTGATCGCGCTTATGCTACGGCGGTACCGATCAGGAAGACACCTGCCAGCGCGACGATGGCGTAGAGCTCGGGGAACACCGCGAGGATAAGCGTGTTACCGAAGACATCGTGTCCCTGTCCGATGGCGGCGATACCGTTGGCACATACCTGTCCCTGACGGATGGATGAGAAGAGGCCGATGAGTCCCAGAGCCAGCCCTCCGGCTAACACGGCGGAAGACTGGATGGCTGAAATCTCTGGTGTCAGTACGTTGAAGATGCTCTGGAACATAAAGTATCCGGCAAAGCCGTAGAGGCCCTGCGTACCGGGGAGTGCCGTCAGCACGAGGAAGTTTCCGAACTTGCTGTTATCTTTCTTCAATGCGCCCACTGCTGCGTTACCGGCAATGGTAACTCCGTAGGCACTACCGATACCTGAAAGAGCGATCATGATTCCGATGCCAATATAGGCAATTAATAAGTTACTGTCCATGTTGTGAATTGTTATTTGTTTGTTGTTTTCTGTTGGTTCTTAATAATTTGAATCTATTTTTTTATTTTCACTTCATACTTTTATGAATGGTGTTCACCTATTTTCTAAAAGGTTCGTAACGTTTTCCTCCACCTTTGAATTCCGCGTTCTTGTAAAACTCCACGAAGGTGAGACGCATGGGGTGCACAATGGCACCCAGCACATTCATGAACATGTTCATCGCGTGACCGAAGAGGAAGATGATCAGGAAGACCAGCGACCCGGTCACCACGTTGTCCGGCTTCAGCCCCAGTGCCAGACTGTTGAAGACACTGGCCAGGATGCCACCTGAGAGGCCCAGCGCAAAGAGACGAACATAGGAGAGTACATCCCCCAGCAAGCCGGTTGCCATGTTATAGGTGTCGTAGAGACCCAGTCCCAGGTTAAGCAGCGGGTTCTTACCAGGTGAGTTGAAGAAAAGGATCGGGATGGCTGCCACCCCCATCACAATCTGGTGAGGGGTGCTTCCCATCGCCAGCAGCGACGGGAAGAGGTATGCCACGATCACGCTCAGCAACAGTACCACCCATCCGATGGTGGAGAGGGCATATCGAAAGCCGAACTGTTTGATTCGGTTGAAGATCTTCAGGATCATGCCGAAGAGGATCTGTATCACACCCAGGATGAGTGAGAGCACAAACATCTGCTGGTTGTCGAAGTAAACCTGTTCCTTCATATTCTGGAAGAAGGGGATATTGGTCTCGTAGATGCTGAATCCGAAGAAACCGCCGGTGAGCAGGCCGCACACCATGGTGGAGGCTCCCAGGATCTGTCCCAGCCGCAGCATGCCCCGCATCGATTTGCCGGCCTTCTTCATGAAGATCAACGCCAGGGTGGAGGCGATCAGGAGGAAAGTGCCGTAACCGATATCGCCCAGCGAGAGGCCGAAGAAGATCATGTAGAATGGGGCGAAGAAGGGCGTGAGGTCGATCTCGTTGTATTTGGGCAGCATGTAGAGCTCCGCGATCGGCTCAAAGAGGCGCGTGAAGCGGTTGTTGGCAAACAGGATGGGGACATCATCTTCAGGTTCCGGGTCAGCAGTCTCGAAGTAGCTCTCTTTGGATTCCAGGTAGGCTGCGATGTCGTTCTCCTTCGCGGCTGGTGCCCATCCCTGCAGCATCAGTAGCTTCTCATCGGCCACACGGGTGGCGCTTTGGGCTACACGGGTGAAGAAGATGCGGGTGTTCAGTTCCTTTATGGCTGCCTCCAGTGAGGGCAGGTCGGCCGTCAGCTGCCTAAGTGCCTCATCTTTCTCGCTGATTCGTTTTTTCAGTTCAGCAATCAGCTGGTCGAGCTCCTGAAGCGACAATTCGGGTCGTTTCATCTCCTCCAGGTTGAGACGGTCTGCCAGACCAGTTTCTTTGGTGATGGTGACGAAATAGGTTTTCGATCCTTCTCTTCTGATGACCAGCGCGTTATATTGTTCTTCCCATTCCGGGTTATAGTTCCTGTCGGGCACGATGAGGAGGGTGACGTAGTAGCCTGCCTCTTCCAGTCGCGCGATATACCCCGGGTCGAAGTTGCCCCAGGGGCGCAGTGCTTCCCGCTCCCGGAGGCTTACCTGCAGCTGCTGTGCCAGCGTCGATTTCTCATTCTCAATCTCAGCGATACGATCGGGAATCAACATCCCCTCTTCCACGCTGACAGCATTGGGTGGCAGGAGCGACTTCTTGTCGATCGCTTTCTCCAGTATCTTCTTTGCTTCGTTTAGTCGGCGTGTCTCCGCCATGAACTGCTGCAACTCCTCGCTGTCGAGCGCCTTGCGATCCTGTTCCACCACATGAATCATCCCCAGCTCCCGCAGCTCATGCAGGAAAGTGTCATAATCCCTGTGAAAGACCAGGAAAGTGAATTTCTTCATTCTTGCTACCATATGCTTCCCTCCTCCTCTTTTCGGCTCTCCTGGTGGGCACGCATGATCTTCTGTGACGACTTGGAGAGGTTCTCCTCATCCTCCAGGTATCGTTTGATCTTCAGGATCGCCTCCTGGTAGCCGGGGATCTGTATCTTCTCGAACAGGTTCACCTTCTGGGTGGTTTTTTTACGGGCAAATTCGAGCCGGTTCAGTCGTATCTCCTGGAAATCGCGCCGGATACCTATCTCGGCCAGCTCTTCCACGGTCTTCACCCCATCGAGGAACCATTTGGGCCGGTTGAAGAGGCTGAATGGTCTGGTCTCAAACTGCACCTTCTCCATGATGGGGAGGACCACTCCTGCAATCTTCTTCCTGGAGAGCTTTACATCTTCCACCCGCACCAGGGTTGGATCGAACTCGCTCCAGAGAGCTACCATCTTGTCGTAGGAGTGGATCCTCTTTTCCAGTTCCTCATCCAGTTGTTCGATATCCTTTTTGGCTTTCTTCACCTCCATACGCAGCGCCGTCTCCTTGTTCTGCAGGGTGGGGAGCGCACGTATCCTCACCTGCAGCTGTTTCTCCAGCTGCTGGCGGGAAGTCTTGTTATATTGAAATCTGATCGCCATCAATGCCAGTATTTATCCACCAGTTCTTTCTTCATGTTCACCTCGGCGGGCTTGAAGTATGTTGCCAGCAGCTTCCAGGTCTTGTCGAGCATCTCCTCCGTGTCCAGGTTGACGTCGATGGCCAGTATGAACTCGGAGTAATCCTTGGCGAAAGAGAGCGTACGCTCATCGTAATCGGTCAGGTCGAAGCCATTCTCCTGCTTGGTCTTGGCGTTGGCCGCATCGGAGTAAAGACGGACGGCCGCGTTCATGAGCTGCGGATGATCCTCGCGTGTCTTCTTGCCCTGCACCAACTGTTTGAGTCGCGAGAGCGAGCGGAACGGATCGACGATCACCTTGCCCACGTCGCTGTCGCGTCGCAGGAAGAGCTGTCCCTCGGTGATGTAACCGGTGTTGTCGGGTACCGCATGGGTGATGTCGCCCCCCGAGAGCGTGGTGACCGCCACGATGGTGATGGAGCCGCCGGTGGGGAACTGTGCCGCTTTCTCGTAGATCTTTGCCAGGTCGGAGTAGAGTGATCCCGGCATCGAGTCTTTGGAGGGGATCTGATCCATACGGTTCGAGACGATCGAGAGCGCATCGGCGTAGGAGGTCATGTCGGTGAGCAGCACCAGCACCTTTTCATTCTTGTCCACAGCGAAATATTCGGCGGCGGTCAGTGCCATGTCGGGTACCAGGAGGCGCTCCACTGCGGGATCCTCGGTGGTGTTCATGAAGGAGATGATGCGGTCGAGGGCGCCTGCGTTACTGAAGACATTCTTGAAGAAGAGATAGTCGTCGTTGGTCATCCCCATCCCGCCAAGGATGATCTTGTCTGCTTTGGCTCGCAGTGCCACGGTAGCCATCACCTGGTTAAAAGGCTGATCGGGGTCGGCAAAGAATGGGATCTTCTGTCCCGACACCAGCGTGTTGTTCAGGTCGATGCCGGCAATACCGGTGGCGATCAGTTCTGATGGTTGTTTTCTGCGCACGGGGTTAACCGAGGGTCCGCCGATGGGACGCTCTTCACCTTCGGGCACGGGTCCCCCGTCGATGGGATCGCCGTAGGCATTGAAGAAACGTCCGGAGAGCTGCTCTCCCACTTTCAGTGAAGGAGCCTTGCCCATGAAGATCACCTCCGCGTTGGTGGGGATTCCCTCGGTACCTTCAAAGATCTGGAGGGTCACCTCGTCACCGATAATCTTCACCACCTGTGCCAGCTTGCCGTTCACGGTTGCCAGCTCATCATAGCCAACGTTGGTAGCCTTTACCGAACAGGTTGCCTTGGTGATCTGGGTGATCTTGGTATATATTTTCTGAAATGCTTTTGCCATCTTGTGTTGATTTGCTGAATTGCTGATTTTATTGATTCGCTGCTTGATCGATCGAAGTGAGACGAAAATCCGATACCAGCTCTTTCATCTGCTTTTGATAATCGTTGAACGGCTCCGACTGGAACTCGGCATAGTTCATCTGCTTGCCGATGTTGATCAGCTCTTTGAAGAAGTCAGCCACCTGGTTGAAGTGATCGAACTGAAAGTCGGTGCGGCAGATCTCCGTCACCAGGTTGAGGATATGCTTCTGCCGCTCGATGGGGGTGACCGAATCAATCTCATCGAATGCATCCTGTTGCAACAGGATGAAGTCGATCAGCTCTGACTTCCAGAAGGTGATGTGGTACTCCACCGGTACACCGTCGTCGCCCAGAATATTGATCTGTTCTGCGATCTCTTTCCCCCTGAGCAGTCGTGTTTTGACCTCATTGACTTTTTCTATCCAGTCGGAGGAGATATGTTCCGAGATAAACTCTTCAAATTCCGGATATTCAATATACTTGGAGTAGGATTCAATCGGGTTGATGGCCGGGTATCGTTTTTTATCGGCACGATCCTGCTCCAGCGCGTAAAAGCAACGGGCCACTTTCTTGGTGTTCTCCGTCACCGGCTCTTTCAGGTTACCACCGGCCGGCGACACGGTGCCGATGAATGTGATGGATCCCTCCTGGCCATTGTTGAGCGTGACATGTCCCGCGCGGCCGTAGAAGTTGGAGATGATGGACGACAGGTCCATCGGGAAGGCGTCGGGGCCGGGCAGCTCCTCCAGTCGGTTACTCATCTCGCGAAGGGCTTGTGCCCAACGAGAGGTGGAGTCGGCCATCAGCAGTACTTTCAGTCCCATGGAGCGGTAATACTCGCCGATGGTCATCGCCGTGTAAACCGATGCCTCGCGTGCCGCCACCGGCATGTTGGAGGTGTTGGCCACGATGATGGTACGCTCCATCAGCTTGCGTCCCGTGTGGGGGTCGATCAGCTCGGGAAACTCGGTAAAGATCTCCACCACCTCGTTGGCGCGTTCGCCACAGGCAGCGATGATCACGATATCGGCTTCCGCCTGCTTGGAGATGGCGTGTTGCAGCACGGTCTTGCCCGTACCGAAGGCGCCGGGGATGAAGCCGGTACCTCCCTCCACGATCGGGTTGAGTGTGTCGATGGAGCGGACACCAGTCTCCAGCAGCCTGTAGGGACGCGGCTTCTCCTTGTAGGTGGTGATCGGTACCTTCACCGGCCAGCGCTGCACCATGGTGATGGCATGCTCCTTGCCGGCCTGGTCGGTCACCACCGCGATGGTGTGGTGGATGTTGTAGTTGCCCTCCTCCACGATGCTCTTGAGGGTATACTCCTCTTTCATCACGAATGGAACCATGATTTTGTGCGGCTGGAAGTTCTCATCCACTTCGCCCAGCCAGGAGCCGCCGGTCACCTTGTCGCCGGGTGTTGCCAGCGGCTTGAACGACCACTCCTTTTCCTCGTCGAGCGGGAAGGTGTACTCCCCCCGTTTCAGGAAGACACCCTCCATCTTGTCGAGGTCGTTCTCCAGCCCGTCCAGGTTACGTTCCAGCAGTCCCGGTCCGAGCACCACCTCCAGCATGTGTCCCTGAAACTCCACCGTGCTGTTCACCTGCAGTCCGCGGGTGCTCTCGAACACCTGCACATAGACATTCTTTCCCACCACCTTGATCACCTCCGACATGAGGCGGGTACCCTCGAGGTCAATGTAGGCGATCTCGTTTTGGGATACCGGTCCGTTTACTTCCACGATGACCAGGTTGGCAATGATTCCTTTTACTGTTCCTTTTGTTAACATATATGGTTGTTGTTGTTTATCCTTGTCAGATATCATCCGGCATGCCGATACCGCTTTTCAGCTCCTGGATCAGCTCCCGGAAGATTCGTTCACCCTCCTCAGCATTGAGGCTGACCCACCGTTCCAGTATCTCCAGCTTGCAGAGATAGGCAAAGAGATACTCGATGTTGAAATAGTCCAGGGCGGTCTCCTCCTCGAGCCAATCCCAGCGAAACTTGTCCAGCTTGCGCTCCCGCTCATAAATGTCGCTTTCCTCCGAGATGCGCACGATGGTTTCGAACCAGTCCAGCTCCTGTCCGATACCGAAATCACGGGCGTTGGGATTCTCCCGGATGGTGACAGCCAGCGGATTGTTGCCCACTACCACCTTCTGGATGTCGATTCCATATTTGCGGGCGTAGATGGCTGAGAGGATATTTCCTATGTTGAGGTTCAGCTCAAACCAGCGGGCAATCAGGCTGTTCCTGGCTTCCAGCCCGTAGTCCATGTAGAAGGAGCTGATCAGGTCCTCCAGGGTGCGTGCACCATTGGTTCCCTCATCATTCAGCCAGGCTTTGACAGCTGCTGCGAAGTAGTCGGGTGCCAGCGGATGCTCCATGGGCTCATCGGCTTTCACCCTGTTGACCAGCTCTTCGAGCTCCTCGCGCGTGAAGTTACCCGCGGGACGCCATGCAGCGCCGCTCTTCTTCAGGTAATGAAAGAGGTTGTCGTTGTCGTACCGCAGGAAATAGCGGGATAAAAGCTTTCTGTCCTCCGGTTTGATGGCATCGAAGAGCATCTCCCGAAATCTATCAACAGTGAAAGGGAGTTTGGTGCTGTCGAACGAGAAGTCAGGTAAACCTGAAACAAAATAGTAATACTGATTTTTGAATAGCATAGGCAAGTACAATCAGGGGGAGTGATTTACTCCCTCTCTGTGTTAAAAGAGGAGCTGTTGTATCTGCGGACGCAGGAACTCGCGGAAGTAGTTGATGAACTCCTCCTCGCCGAAACGCACCTTGTAGGATCCGTCCTGGGGCGAGAGGGTAAACCCGCTCCCGATACCGTTGACCGATTCGATTTTTAATCCCTTGTCGAGCAGGTGCTTCGCGTTGGAGGCGATGTATGCATTGAGTGCTTCAGCATTCTCTACACCCACGGTAAGGCTTTCGTTCCTGGCCCAGTTCATCACCAATTCGCTGATCAGCTTTTTCATGAAGTTCTTATCTTCCATTGCTGCTTTTACGTTCATGGTGGCCAGCTTGTCGGTTACCAGGTTGATGATCTCTGTTTTGAGTGCCTCTGCGGCCTGTGTGGCGTAAAGCTTCAGTTCTGCCTCCGTGTTTTTCTTTCGTTCCTCCTGCTCTTTCTGTGCTGATGCAATCATCTCGGTCGCCTTTGCTTCAGCCTCCTCAAGGATCTGTTTTTCTTTTTTCCTGGCTTCAGCAATGATTCGCTCAGCCTCTTCCCTGCCTTTTTCCACCCCCTCAGTGTAAAGCTTTGAGGTAAGTTCCTGAATTTTATCCATATGGTAGTTCCTAAATGTTGTTTCTCGCGTGACGCTTAATTGCCATCGTTACCCCTCATGAAACTCCGGTTAATGGAGCTCTTATGCAGGCATGTTTTATGCTGTTATGGAGTAAGCAAAGTTACAAAAAAATGGGTAATCTATTGCTATTTCCCAAAAAAAGGAACATTTCATCGCATCAGAATGTTAATTTTTCTTAGCTGTTGTCTTATCCGATCAAACAGGCATTGCCAAACATCATCACCAACATTACCGTACCTCTGTTGGGGATGATCGACCTGCCGGAGGTGATAAGGGTATCAGGTATTCGCCTACTCTGCCGCTGACCTGCAGCAGTGAGATCTCATATAGCTTGGTGTTGTACTGTGCGGTAAGCAGGCGCTGCTCTGCTTCCAGCAGACTGTTCTGTGCTTCACGTAGCTCCAGACCTGAGAGGTCGCCGATCTGATACCTCTCCATGGCAATCTCATAGTTCAGCTTCGCATTCTCCAGGCTCTCCACCTCCAGCTGTGTCAGCTCCAGGTTGTTCTGATAGGCCATCCACATATAGGCAAAATCGCTCTCCAGCGCCAGCTTGCTCTGCTCCAGCTCCAGTTGCCGGTTTTGAATGGATATCTGTGCATTTTTCTGTTCTCGCCTGCGATTGAAGCCATCGAAGAGGGTGTAACCCAGCGTCACACCCACCGTGGGGCCCCAGTTGCGTTGTCGGTCCAATGTGCCGCTGTTGTAGTTGTAATGGGTGAACCCATATCCGGTGTTGAGCCGGAGATAGGGGAAATTCTGACTCTGGCGGCTCTTCAGTTCCAGCTCGCTGAGCGTTTTGTTCTTCACAGCCAGCAGCAACTGGGTGTTCTGCTGCAGGGCATCCTCCAGCAGTTCTTCTTTCTGCAGAGAGGCGTTGTAGGAAATCGTTGTATCGATTGCAGCAAAAGTGTGATTCACATCGCCACCCATCATCTCGTTTAGCCGGATACGGGAGCTGTGCAGGATCTCATATTGCTGGATCAGCAGTGAGCTGTCGGCATTGAAGTAAACCTTTGCCTGTTGCAGATCAAGTCGTGAGAGTGACCCCACCTGATAGCGTGACTCCACGATGCGGAGCCGTTCCCTGGAGAGCGCCACCGCATATTTGAGGTTGCCCAGACGTATCTGCTGCTGGACGTAGTTGTAGTACTCCGCAGTGAGGTTGGCGATAAAATTCTCCACCGCCAGGCGGGTGTTGAGTTCACCCACTCTCTTCAACTCCTGTAACCGCCTGTAACTGGTCTGCACACTGAATCCCTCAAAGAGGGTCCAGTTGAGGTTCACCCCTGCATCCAGGGTGCCGGTAGAAGCATTGCGCTGCTGGAGGGTGGCCTCCTCGCCGGCGGGAAACTGATCGCTGTTGCTGCTACGGAGGTTATATCCTGAGTTGAGGGTTACGGAGGGCAGGAATCCTGCATTACCCAGGGTGACGTTGTTGTCTGATATCTGCTCCTCGTTCCGGACGATCCGGAGCGCGTAGTTGTTCTCCAGTCCTTTCCGTAAACACTCCTGCAGATCCATCAGCTCTTGTGCAGAGGAGGCAAGGGGGAGCAGAAAGCAAAGCAGTATGATGAACCACTCTTTAGTCCTGTGCATGATTGGTTTCTTCTTGTTTCATCTTTTTGTTATTTGCTTCCCTGTCGGTAGAGAGGTAGATGTACATCACCGGGACCACGAACAGGGTGAGCAGGGTGGAAATCAGCAGACCGCCTATCACCGCTGTTCCCATCGCGATGCGGCCATTGGCACCTTCGCCAGTGGCAAACATCAGCGGCAGCAAGCCCAGCATGGTGGAGATGCTGGTCATCAGGATGGGACGCAGACGCAGCACCGATGCTTCGATGATGGCATTGTACTTGCTGAGCCCTGCCTGTTGACGCTGGTTGGCGAACTCCACGATCAGAATCCCGTTTTTGGCTACCAGGCCGATCAGCATGATGATGCCGATCTGGCTGTAGATGTTCATTGTTACGCCGGAGAGCCACATGAACAGCAGTGCTCCGAAGAGTGCCATCGGCACGGAGAACATGATGACAAACGGGTCTTTGAAGCTTTCGAACTGAGCGGCCATCACCAGGAAAATCAGCAGGATGGCCAGTCCAAAGGCGAAGAGCAGGCTGGATGAGCTCTCCCTGAAGTTTCTCGACTCACCTTCCAGCGCGGTTCTGAAGCTGTCGTCCAGCACCTCGGCTGCAATGCGGTCCATCTCCTCCAGTCCGTCTCCGAGTGAATAACCGGGTGCCAGACCCGCCGAGATGGTAGCTGAGTTGAAGCGGTTGTAACGATAGAGCTGTGGAGGGGCTACCGACTCTTCCAGTTTTACCAGGTTGTCCATCTGAATCATCTGTCCCATGTTGTTCTTGATGTAGATGGTTTTCAGATCCACCGGCGTGTTGCGCTGCTGGCGGTTGATTTCCCCCAGTATCTGGTACTGTTTACCGTTCATGTAGAAGTATCCCATCCGTTGACCGCTCAGCGCGTATTGCAGCGTCTGACCGATGTCACGGGTACTTACCCCGAGCAGTGCTGCCTTGTCACGGTCGATCAGAATACGGGTCTCCGGCTTGGTGAACTTCAGGTCCACGTCGGCCATTTGGAAATAGGGGCTGGCATTCACCTTTTCCAGGAAAGGAGGGATGAACGCCTGTAGTTTCTCGATATTGGGTGCCTGCAACACGTACTGGATCGGCATTCCCGCACGTCGTCCCCCAAAAGTGGACTGTTGCTGGACGAACGCGCGGGCGGCATTCTCATTCCTTACAGCTGCCGACAGTTCCGCGGCAATCTCCATCTGGCTCCGCTCTCGCTCCTGCATGTCGGGCAGGATGAGGCGTATCATGCTGAAGCCATTACGGGTGAATACGATGTTCGACTCCCTTTCCGGGACAATTGAGTCGGCAAGGGCGGCGATGCGGTCGGTATAATCCCGCACAAACTCAAAGGTAGCTCCCTCCGGAGCCGTGCTGCGGATCATGATCTGGGAGCGGTCTTCCAGGGGTGCCATCTCTGATGGAACGATGTTCCAGAAGAGAACGATCAGCAGGGTGGAGAGAATCAGGATGGGTAGCACCAACCATTTGCGTTGAGTGAAAGCGCGTAACATCCGGTCGTAGAAGCGATTCATCCCGGTAAAGAAAACCTCGGTTTTGTCGTAGAACGGGTTGTGTTTCTCTTTCTTCTTCAATAGCTTGGAGGCAAGCATTGGCACGAATGAGAGTGCCACGAAAGAGGAGATGATCACTGCTCCTGAGATGACGATGCTGAATTCCCGGAACAATCGTCCCGTCATCCCCTCCAGAAAGACGATCGGGAAGAAGATGGCCACCAGGGTGATGGTGGTGGAGATGACGGCGAAGAAGATCTCCTTGGAGCCGTTAATCGCGGCTTCTTTGGGATTCATCCCGGCCTCCACCTTCTGGAAGATGTTCTCCGTCACCACAATCGCGTCATCCACCACCAGTCCCACGGCAAGCACCACGGCGAGCATCGACAACACATTGATGGAAAATCCGGCGAGATACATCACGAAGAAAATTCCGATGAGGGATATCGGAATCACTACAGCCGGAATCAGGGTGACCCGCCAGTTGCGCAGGAAGACAAAGATGATGAAGACCACCAGGATAAATGCGATGATTACCGTTGATTGTACTTCCGCAATCGAGGCCCTGATAAATTTGGTGTTGTCGAAGGCTACATCGAGGATCACATCTTCCGGAAGGTCTTTTTTCATCTGTTCCATGCGGTTGCGTACCTCATCGGCAATCTCAATATGGTTGGCACCCGGTTGTGGGATGATCACGCAGCTCACCATCGGTACGCCATTGCGGCGTAGGATATTCTGCCGGTCGGCGGCATCCAGTTCGGCATACCCCACATCGCGGAAACGGACGATACGGAAGTTGTCCTCGATCAGGATCAGGTTGTTGAATTCTTCAGGTGTCTGCATCAGCCCCATGGTACGGATCGACTGTGAGATATAGTCCCCCTCGATGCTGCCCGCGGGCAGCTCCACGTTCTCACGGTCCAGTGCATTTTTTACATCCATGGGTGTGATGTTGTAAGCGGCCATCTGAATGGGATCGAGCCAGAGACGCATGGCGTAGCGGTACTCACCCCATATATCCACCGCACTCACATTGGAGATGGTCTGAAGCCGTTCTTTTACCGTGAGGTCAGCAATCTCGGAGAGCTCCAGCAGCGAACGGGTAGGACTCTGTATGGTGATCTGCATGATGGGGTCGGAGTCGGCATCGGCCTTGGAAACAGTAGGTGGGTCGGCATCCCGCGGCAGATAACGCTGGGCAATGGATACCTTATCCCTTACATCGTTTGCCGCAGTCTCCATATCGACACTCAGCTCAAACTCAACCGTGATACGGGAGCTGCCCTGGCTGCTGCGACTGACCAGCGAGCGGATACCCGGGATACCGTTGATGTTCTGTTCCAGTGGCTCGGTGATCTGGTTCTCGATCACCTCTGCATTGGCACCGGGGTAGGAGACCTGCACGGTGATGATGGGGTTGTCCACGCTCGGGTATTCCCGCACGGCGAGACTGGTGTAACCGATGATGCCGAAGATGATGATGATCAGGACCATCACAGTGGCGAGTACCGGTCTTTTGATGCTTAATTCCGAAAAGTTCATCTCTTTTATTCTGCGCTGTTTGGTACCATCTGCCCTATCCTGACCGGCATGCCGCTTCTGAGCTGCATCACGCCGGTGGTCAGCAGGGTGTCGCCCACCGTGAGGCCGCTGATCACCTCAACAGATGAGGAGGTGCGCATACCGGTAATGATCTCTACCTCTCTCGCCTTACCGTTTTCATAGACATAGGCAATATCGCGTCCCATCTCCTTGACACTGGCGATACTCGGGATCATGATGGCATTCTCTTTCTGGTCCAGTTTGATCTCAATTTTGGCCGACTGTCCCGGTTTGATTTTACCGTCAGGGT
>WOYT01000148.1 GCA_011620695.1 Proteiniphilum sp. | reverse complement strand
AAGTTAGAAAAAAAAATCAAATCACAACATTTGTTGAGGGATTTTTGTGTACAGATGACACCATTCTGCCTGAAGGATCTGCATTCTTCCTGAATGCCTCGTCCCACTCCAGGGCTACAGGTGTGCTGCAGGCCACCGACGGCACCGATGGTACGCAGCTGGCGGCACTATCGGAGGGAAAGAGCTCAGAGAAGATGGTGCGATAGAGATACTCCTCCTTGCTCAAGGGGGGATTGACCGGAAAGCGGTAGTGGACATTCTCCATCTGCTCATCGCTCACCTCGCGACTGGCAATCTCCTTAAGCGTGTCGATCCAACCGTAACCCACTCCGTCGGAGAACTGCTCTTTCTGTCGCCAGGCCACCTCTTCGGGCAGGTAGTCGGCAAATGCTTCGCGGAGGATATGCTTCTCGATCTTGCCGTTGCCGGCCATCTTATCCTTCGGGTTGAGACGCATCGCTACATCTAAAAACTCCTTGTCGAGAAAGGGAACACGCCCTTCCACGCCCCAGGCGGCGAGCGACTTGTTGGCGCGGAGGCAGTCATACTGGTGCAGCTTGCTCAGCTTGCGTACCGTCTCCTTGTGAAACTCCTCAGGGCTTGGAGCCTTGTGGAAGTAGAGATAGCCGCCGAAAATCTCATCGGCACCCTCACCAGAGAGCACCATCTTGACGCCCATCGACTTGATGAAACGGGCGATCAGATACATGGGGGTGCTGGCTCTCACGGTGGTCACATCGTAGGTCTCGATGTGGTAGATCACATCACGGATGGCATCGAGTCCCTCGCGGATGGTGTACTCCAGCTCATGATGCACCGATCCGATATGCTCTGCCACTTTCCTGGCCGCTGCCAGGTCGGGAGACCCTTTCAGGCCGATAGCGAAGGAGTGAAGCTGAGGCCACCAGGCATCCTCCCTGTTGTCGCTCTCGATCCGCTTCGAGGCATACCGCTTGGCTACAGCCGAGATGATGGAGGAGTCGAGTCCCCCGGAGAGCAACACCCCATAGGGCACGTCGCTCATCAGTTGGCGCTGCACAGCCGCCTCCAGCGCCTCACGCAACAGCGACACATCGGATTGGTTATCTTTCACCTTGTCGTAGTCGCTCCACTCCCGGTGATACCATTGTCTTATTTCCCCGTCGGCACTGAAATAATAGGAAGCGGGGGGAAACTCTTCGATCCTGTTGCAGTACCCTTCCAGCGCTTTCAGCTCGGAGGCAACGTAATAAGCACCGTCGCGGTCCCATCCCTGGTAGAGGGGGATGATCCCGATATGGTCGCGGCCAATCAGGAAGAGATCTTTCTCCTGGTCGTAGAGGGCAAAGGCAAAGATACCGTTCAGCTCCTCCAGAAAGGATGGTCCCATCTCCTGGTAGAGTGCCAGGATCACCTCACAATCGGACTGTGTCTGAAAAGCGTATCTCCCCTCATACTTCTTGCGTATCTCCCGGTGGTTGTAGATCTCACCGTTTACCGCCAATACCAGGTTGCCGTCGCTGCTGATCAGCGGCTGCTTCCCCGATACCGGGTCGACCACCGCCAGCCGCTCGTGTGCCAGGATGGCACGGCTGCAGCTGAAGATACCCGACCAGTCGGGCCCCCTGTGACGTAGTTTTTTTGACATCTCTAACAGTTGCGGGCGTAACTGCTCTTCCTCTCTCTTTATATTGAATGTACAAACGATTCCACACATGGTTGTTGATTTGATGATTTTTGGTTCGATGTTTGAAGTTCGATGATCGCTCTTTTACTGTTTTAGCATGCAGTGGATATCCTCCGCTACCTTGCGTCCCGAGGCGATCGCCTTCACCACCAGGCTGGCTCCCATCATGGCATCGCCCGTGGCGAAGACTTTGGGGACGCTGCTGCCGTGTTGCTTGTTTACCGCTACATTGCCCCGCACATCGTAGGCCACCCCCAGCTCATTGAGCAGTCCTTCATGTTCAGGGTGCACAAAGCCAAGTGCCAGCAGCACCAGTTCCGCCTGGATGGTTTCCGTTTTGCCTGTGGAGACCATGGTAAATCGTCCGTTTTCATCTTTTTCCCAGCGGATCTCCTCTACCAGCGCTTCGCGCACTTCTCCCTGTTCTCCACGGAAAGCGAGGGTATTGATTTGCCAGCGGCGGGTACAACCCTCCTCGTGTGAGGAGGAGGTTTTGAGCACCTGCGGATAGGGGTGGGGCCAGGGAGTGGTGGGGTTGTGACCTACCGGCGGCTTGGGCATGATCTCTATCTGGGTGACGCTAAGGGCTCCCTGCCGCTTGGCAGTCCCTACGCAGTCGGAGCCGGTGTCACCGCCGCCGATCACCAGCACATGCTTCCCGGCAGCGCTGATCGGCTCTTCTCTCTCTGCTGCTTCACCCTGCAGGTGGCGAATCTGTTGCGAGAGAAACTCCATCGCGAAGTGAATCCCTTTCAGGTCGCGTCCTTCTGGGGTGATGTCTCTGGGTTTGCCGGCACCTACGGCCAGACATACCGCATCATAACGCTCCATGATCTTTTTCCCGGAGATATCCTTGCCAATCTCGGTGCCGGTGATGAACTCGATCCCCTCTTCGCGGAGCAGCGCCAGTCGCCGGTCGATCACGTTCTTGTTCAGCTTGAAGTTGGGAATGCCGTAGCGAAGCAATCCCCCGGGGCTCTTGTCTCTTTCAAAGACGGTGACGTTGTGCCCCTTGCGGTTCAACTGTTGTGCCGCGGCCAGACCCGAAGGTCCCGAGCCAATCACCGCGATTTTTTTGCCGGTACGATGTTTCGGTGGACGCGCTTTGATCATCCCCTCCATGAATGCCACCTCGGTCACTGAAGCCTCATTCTCGCGGATGGTCACCGGTGCCTCGTGCAGCGCCAGCACGCATGATTTCTCACAGGGCGCGGGACAGACACGACCGGTGAACTCCGGGAAGTTGTTGGTCTCATGCAACACCTCCACCCCTCTCTTCCAGTCTCCTTTGTAAATGTAGTCCTGCCATTCAGGCATCTTGTTGCCAAGGGGGCAGGCCCAGTGACAGAAAGGGATGCCACAGTCCATGCAGCGGGAGGCCTGCTCGCGGCGGTCCTCCCTGTTAAGTGTCTGCTCCACCTCCGCATGATCATATATTCGTTCGCTCACGGGACGATAGCCGGCTACCTTCCGGCCGATCGTCATAAATGCTTTTGGATTACCCATGCAATCTTTTTTTTTGTGCTCCTCACCGGGAAGAGCCTGTTAATAATCTCTCTCCACCACGGCGATCTTTTTCTCCAGTTCGGCAATCTTCCGCTCCTGTAAAACCTTCTTATACTCGATGGGTGTTACTTTGATGAATTTCTCCAGATAACGATCCCATTCAGCCAGTATACGACCGGCCTGATCACTGTTGGTGTACTGATGATGCTTCCCGATCATCTCTTTCAACTCTCGTGCGTCAGATAGCTCCTCCACCAGGGAGAGCTCCACCATCTCCATGTTGCAGTGGTAGTCAAAGTCGCCCTGTTCATCCAGCACATAGGCCACGCCACCACTCATGCCGGCGGCGAAGTTACGACCCACCGGTCCCAGCACCACCACACAGCCACCGGTCATGTATTCGCAGCAGTGGTCGCCGGCACCCTCCACCACGGCCAGGGCACCCGAGTTACGGACGCAGAAGCGTTCACCCGCGACGCCGTTGATGTAAACCGCGCCGGAGGTAGCGCCGTAGAGGGTTGTGTTGCCGCAGATGATATTCTCTTCCGCCCTGAAAGTGCTGCCACGCGGGGGGGTCACCACTATCTGGCCGCCCGAGAGTCCCTTGCCGAGATAGTCGTTGGTGTCACCGTGCAGGTAGAAAGTGATTCCTTTCGCCAGAAAAGCGCCGAAACTCTGGCCGGCAGATCCATCGAACCAGACGGAAATGGTATGGTCGGGCAAGCCCTCATTCCCGTAGCGGCGGGCAATCTCGCCCGACAGCATCGCACCGGTGGTACGGTCGGTGTTGTGTATCTTCAACTTGATCCCTACCGGTTGACGGAACTCGATGGCCGGCAGAGCTTCCTGGAGCAGCTTCCGGTCGGTCAGCTCTTCAGGCAACTGATTGCGGTCTCCCATTTTGCGGAGCGCGTTGCGTTGTCCCTCTTCCGGGAACCAGGTGATCCGGGAGAGATCGATCTTCTCCGTCTTCGGATGTTCAGGGTAGTGCTTCCGCTGCAGCAGGTATGACCTGCCGATGATTTCGTCGAGCGAACGGAAGCCCATCGCTGCCAGTTGTTCGCGCACATCCTCTGCCAGAAAACGGAAGTAGTTGACCAGGTATTCATACCTGCCCATGAACCGTTTACGGAGCTCTGCATCCTGGGTGGCAACCCCCACCGGGCAGGTGTTGAGGTGACACTTGCGCATCATCACGCAGCCCAGCACAATCAGGGCGCTGGTGGCGAAGCCATACTCCTCGGCACCCAGCATCGCCGCGATCACGATGTCGCGGCCTGTCTTCAGTTGTCCGTCGGTCTGCAGGGTCACCATGCCGCGCAGGTTGTTGATCACCAGCGTCTGTTGCGTCTCGGCCAGCCCTATCTCCAGTGGGAGGCCTGCATGCTTGATGGAGCTGGCGGGGCTGGCGCCGGTGCCTCCCTCCGCACCGCTGATCACGATCAGGTCGGCCTTCGCCTTGGCAACGCCGGCCGCGATGGTGCCCACGCCGCTCTCGGACACCAGCTTCACGCTGATGACCGCCTGGGGGTTCACGTTTCGCAGGTCGAAGATCAGCTGTGCCAGGTCCTCTATGGAGTAGATATCATGGTGGGGCGGGGGAGAGATGAGCGAGATGCCGGGGATGGAATGGCGCGTTTTAGCGATGATCTGGTCCACCTTGTAACCCGGGAGCTGTCCCCCCTCACCCGGCTTGGCACCCTGTGCGATCTTGATCTGCAGCTCGTCAGCGTTGACCAGGTACTCGGTGGTGACACCAAAGCGACCTGAGGCGATCTGTTTGATGGCGCTCCTGCGGGAGAGACCATCCTCCTGTGGTTGGAAGCGTGCGGGATCCTCACCACCCTCGCCGGTATTGCTGCGCCCGCCGATGATGTTCATCGCGATGGCCAGCGCTTCATGTGCCTCGCGGCTGATGGAGCCATAAGACATGGCGCCGGTGCAGAACCGTTTCATGATCTTTTCCGCCGGCTCCACCTCCGAGATATCGATCGGGGCCCTGGCATAATCCAGCATGTCACGGATAAATGCCGGTTTCTCCTTCTCGTTGATCAGTCGCGTGTACTCCTTGAAGAGCTCATAGTTGCCTGTGCGGGTGGCTATCTGCAAACGTGACACCGTCTCCGGGTTCCAGGCATGGTACTCACCCTCGATGCGGTAGGCATACTGTCCCAGGTTGCGCAGGTGAAAAGGTTCATTCTCCTCCTGAAAAAATGCCTCCCGGTGGGGCTGCAACACCTCCTGTGCCACCTCCTCCAGTCCGATGCCGCCGATCTTGGAGGAGATGCCCCTGAAATAGCGGTCGAGCAGGTTGGAGGAGATTCCCAGTGCCTCGAAGATATGGGCACCGCGATAGCTGCGCAGGGTGGAGTTGCCCATCTTGGAGAGCACCTTGAGCAATCCCTTGTTCACTGCCTGGATATAGTTTCTCTTTGCCGTGTCGAAATCGAGCTGAAGCGCTCCTATCTTCACCTGTTGGGCCAGCTCGGCGAAGACCAGGTAGGGGTTCACCGCGTTTGCGCCAAAGCCAAAGAGCAGGGCGAAGTGCATCACCTCGCGCGGTTCTGCGCTCTCTACCACGATGTCGATCTGCATCCGCTTGCGCCGCTCCACCAGGTAGAGGTGTACCGCCGAGGTGGCCAGCAGCGAGGGGATGGGGGCATGTGTGGCGTCCACGTCGCGGTCACTGAGCACGATGAAGTGCTTCCCTTCATCCACAGCCTGTTCCACGGAACGGCAGAGGGTGTCGAGTGACTCCTGCAACCCCTCGACGCCTCTTTCCGAATCGAACAGCATGGGGATCACCGCGGCGGAGAATCCCTTATAGCGCAGGTTGGTGAGGATATCTATCTGGGTGTTGGTGAGGATCGGACTTTTGATCCTGACGATGGGCGAAAGCTCCGGTATCTCCTGTAGCAGGTTCTGGTGGATGGCACCGATGTATCCGGTGAGAGACATCACCAGCTCCTCACGGATGGGATCGATGGGTGGATTGGTGACCTGCGCAAACTGCTGCCGGAAGTAGTTGAAAAGCCGCTGCGGCTTATCGGAGAAAGCGGCAGGAGTGACATCGTTGCCCATCGAGGAGACCGGTTCCTTGCCCTCCAGCGCCATTGGCTTGATCAACAGCTCGATATCTTCTGTGGTGTACCCAAACGCTTTGAGCAGCGTCTCCCTGTTATCCAATTCGTTGTTCACTTTCCTTCCGGATGCAATCTCCTCCAGATGTAGGCAATTGTTGTTGAGCCACTGCCGGTAGGGAAAGGCGGAAGCCAGCTCCTCTTTCAGTTCCTGATCACGATAGATACGGCCGGTATAGGTATCGACCATCATCATTTTACCCGGTTTGAGCCTTCCCCTCTCCCGGATGTTGGCCCCCTCTGTCTCGAGGGTACCGGTCTCAGAGGCGAGAATCAGCATACCGTCACAGGTGATGGTGTAGCGTGCCGGGCGGAGACCGTTGCGGTCGAGCATACCGCCGGCATAGCGTCCATCACTGAAAAGGAGGGTGGCGGGACCATCCCAGGGCTCCATCAGCATGCTGTGATATTCATAAAAAGCTTTCAGTCCGTCGGAGATGGGATTCTTGTCGTTGAAGCTCTCCGGCACCATCATCGCCATGGCGTGAGGCAGCGACTTGCCCGACATCACGAGAAACTCCAGCGTGTTGTCGAAAGAGGCACTGTCGCTCATGCCCGGCTGAATCACCGGGTAGAGTGCCTCCATGTCGGGAAAATGGGGAGAGGAGAGCACGCTTTCCCGGCTCTGCATCCACTGCCGGTTGCCACGAATGGTGTTGATCTCGCCGTTGTGAGCCAGCATGCGGAACGGTTGCGCCAGATCCCAGGTGGGGAAAGTGTTGGTGCTGAATCGGGAGTGGACCAGCGCCACACGACTGGTAAAATGGGGGTGGGAGAGATCGGGGAAGTAGCTGCGCAATTGAAGTGAGGAGAGCATTCCCTTGTAGATCATCTGTTTTGTAGAGAGGCTCACCACGTAAAAATCCCTATCCTCTCCCAGTCCCGATTGATATATGGTTTTTTCAATCTTTTTTCTTGTAAGATAAAGCTTTCTTTCCAGCTCCTCCCGGCTACCGGGCCCTGATAGGAAGATCTGAACAATATGTGGTTCGTTGGAGAGGGCTATCTCGCCCAGGCAGTTGCTGTTGACAGGCAGGTCCCGCAGGGCGATCAGCGTGAGCGCTTCAGAGGCTACCACCTCTCTGATCACCTGCAGGTAGAGGGCTCTCTTCTTTTCCTCTTTCGGGAGGAAGATCAACCCGGTACCGTATCGTCCCTCCTCCGGGACAGCAATACCCTGCAGCAGTATGAACTCGTGTGGGATCTGCACCAAGATGCCGGCGCCATCGCCGGTAACCATGTCGGCACTCTCCGCACCGCGATGCACCATGTTCTCGAGCACCTGCATCCCTTTCTCCACAATGTCGTGCGATTTTTCACCCGTGAGGGTCATCACGATCCCTACACCGCAGGCATCATGCTCGTTGTCAAAACTGTAGAGTGAATGTTGCCCGGACTCGCTGATTTGTCGGTAGATATTTTCTTGTTGCGTCATCTTCATTGTTAATTTTTTTTTGTCAAAAAATAGCAGATAATCACTTACCCGCTATTCCAAAACTGTTTTCTAAACAGCTATCTGATTTATAGAGAATGTATGTCAGCTTATGAATAGCAGTTCCCTGTATTTGGGTAGCGTCCACATCTGGTTATCCACAATCAGCTCCAGTTTATCCACGTGATAGCGGATCACGTTGAAGTAAACTTCCACCGTGTCGTGGTAGGCTACAGCCTTTTCGCGGGCATCCTCCAGTTTGTTGGCCACTTTGCGGGCATCGATCATGTCATCTACATTGGTTTTGATGGCAGAGATGTGATCTGCTATCTCTTCGATCAGTGCGGCATCCTCCCTGGAGAGGCGATCCGCTTTCTCCTTGTCGAACACCGCCCGCATCTTGAAGAGGTTGTCGAGCAGCATTGACTGGTACTCAGTGGCCACAGGGATGATATGGTTCATGCAGAGGTCGCCCAGTACGCGTGCCTCTATCTGGATCTTCTTGGTGTAGGTCTCCCATTTCACTTCATTGCGGGCATGGAGTTCTTTTTTGTTCAACACGCCAATGCTTTCAAACATCTCCACCGACTGTGGCGACGTATAGGCATCGTATATGATAGGGACGCTTGTTTCACAGTCGAGGCCGCGCTTTGCAGCTTCTTCTTTCCACTCTTCGCTGTAGTTGTTCCCTTCAAACCGGATCGGTTTCGATGCTTTGATGTAAAGGCGCAGGGTGTCGAAGATGGCCTGTTCCATTTTCATCCCTTTTTTCATTTTCGTGTCGATCTCCTTTTTAAAATCGATCAACTGAGCGGCGACTACGGAATTCAACGCCGTCATGGCCGATGAACAGTTTGCCGAAGAACCTACCGCGCGAAACTCAAAGCGGTTCCCGGTAAAAGCGAACGGAGAGGTACGGTTGCGGTCGGTGTTGTCGATCAATACCTCCGGAATGTGTGCAACACCCAGCTTCATCTTTTTCAACTCATCCACGGTGATATCATCGTCTTCCGAGCTTTGTTCAATTTTATCGAGCACCGCCGATATCTGCTTGCCGAGGAAAACCGAGATGATAGCGGGAGGTGCTTCGTTGGCACCCAGCCTGTGGGCATTGTTGGCCGACATGATAGAGGCTTTCAGCAGGCCGTTGTACTTGTACACCGCCAACAACGTATTCACGAGAATCGTTACGAAAAGCAGGTTTTCGTTGGCTGTCTTTCCGGGGGTAAAAAGTCCGATCCCGGTATCGGTGCAAAGGGACCAGTTGTTATGCTTGCCCGATCCGTTGATTCCGGCAAACGGTTTTTCGTGTAACAGCAACTTGAAATGATGCTTAGCCGCAATCTTTTGCATCAGTGTCATCACCAGCAGGTTTTGATCTACTGCCAGATTGGTCTCCCCGAAAATGGGCGCCAGCTCAAACTGGTTGGGAGCCACCTCGTTGTGGCGTGTCTTCAGGGGAATGCCATACTTGTAGGCTTCAAATTCAACCTCTTTCATGAAGGCTGCAACCCGCGGGGGAATAGCCCCGAAATAATGGTCTTCGAGCTGCTGGTTTTTGGCACTTTCATGTCCCATCAGGGTGCGTTCGGTCAGGCTCAGATCGGGCCGTGCAGCATACAGAGCCTGGTCAACCAGAAAATATTCCTGTTCCCATCCCAGGAAAGAATATACCTTTTTAACATCGGGGTAGAAGAGTTTACACACTTCTACAGCTGCTTTGTCTACTGCTGAAAGGGCTTTCAAAAGTGGAGTCTTGTAATCGAGCGCCTCGCCGGTATAAGAAATGAAAACAGTGGGAATACACAGTGTGTCATCAATAATGAAGGCCGGAGAAGAGGGATCCCAGGCAGTGTATCCCCTCGCCTCAAAAGTATTGCGGATGCCGCCACTGGGAAAGCTGGAGGCATCGGGTTCCTGCTGTGCCAGCAGCTTGCCGGAGAAACGCTCGATGATGTCTCCGCCCGGTTCGTTTGCATAATCGATGAACGAATCGTGCTTTTCCGCTGTCCCCTCGGTGAGAGGCTGAAACCAGTGGGTGTAGTGGGTTGCTCCCATCTCGATGGCCCACATCTTCATCCCGGCCGCCACATGATCGGCAATTTCACGATGCAATGTGGTACCTTGATCAATTGCCTGGAGGATAACCCCCACTGTTTCTTTAGAAAGGTATTTCGACATCTGTGTCCTGTTAAAGACATACTTGCCATAATACTCCGAAGGTAACTGACCGGGTGCGGCAATCTCGACGGGAACTCTTTTCGACGCTTCTGCTACAGCTTTAAATCGTAATGTTGACATATATTACACAGTTTTTTTATTGTGGAGGTTCTGATAACCTGTTTTTTTTAGAGGGATTATGAAAGAACTCCGGTGCAAATATAAGCACTTTGTTTTAAATCCAAAACAAAAAAGAGAAAAATGTTACATTAATCTTGTAAAATTAACATTATGGTTG
>WOYT01000081.1 GCA_011620695.1 Proteiniphilum sp. | reverse complement strand
TGATCTCTTCGGGGTCACCCAGGAAGTAATCTTTTTGCAGGTTCATCTCATCATCGAACTCAAACACATAGGGCACGGCCGTGGGCAGGTTGAGGCTCACGATCTCTTCGTCTGAAATGTTTTTCAGATGCTTGATGATGCCCCGCAGGCTGTTGCCGTGCGCAGCTACGATTGTTTCGTTGTATTTTGTCTTCATCTCCGGGACGATGGTATTGTTCCAGTAGGGCAGAATGCGTTCTACCGTATCTTTCAACGCTTCGGTAAGGGGCAGATCGTTTTCATCCACTCCCCGGTATCGTGGGTCCTGAAACGGAGAGCGTGGATCGTCCTTTTCCAGGGGCAGTGGCGGCACATCGTAGCTGCGACGCCAGATGAGTACCTGCTCGTCACCATATTTGGCAGCTGTTTCGGCCTTGTTCAGTCCCTGCAGCATGCCGTAATGTTTTTCGTTCAGTCGCCAGGTCTTTTCCACCGGGATCCAGTCCAGATCCATCTCATCGAGGATCACGTTCAATGTTTTCACTGCCCTCTTCAAATAAGAGGTATAGGCCTTTTCGAATTGAAACCCTTCCTGTTTCAGGTATTTACCTGCTTTATGGGCTTCCTCAATACCTTTCTCGGTGAGATCGACATCGGTCCAGCCCGTGAAACGGTTCTCCTTGTTCCAGACACTTTCGCCATGGCGAATTAAGACTACTTTCTTCATACACTTATTTTATTTTGTGGGTAAATGGGGCATATTGCTGCATGCTGATTCACGCTATACAAAATTACATAATATCCACTTAATTTGTGGCATGGGAGGGCAAATTTCTCTGCATATCTCCCTCTTCCATCCGATTAAGCTGCCTCAGCTGGATCAGCAGCAGGTAGAGCGACAGCAGGGCTGCCAGCGTGTCGGAGACAGGCATGGCGATCCACAATCCGTCGAGTCCCCATAAACGGGGTAGGAAGATGATGCCCGGTATCATGAATATCAGTTGCCTGCTCAGGCTCTGGATAATGGATTTGGCCGCGAAACCGATGCTCTGAAAGAAGCTGGACGATACAATCTGAAACCCCACCAGCGGCATGGCTATCACGGCTATGCGGATACCTCTTTTGGTGATGCCCAATAATTCGGCATCGGTGGTAAAGGCTGTAGCAAAGAGTCCCGGGAAAAATGTCCCGAACAGAAACCCGACCACGGTGATCAACGAAGCGACTTTCAGCGAATAAAAAAGTGTCTCGCGCACTCTCTTGTAATTGCCTGCCCCGTAGTTATAGCCGATGATCGGCTGGGTACCCTGGTTGAGGCCCATGATGATCATCAGAAAGATCATCAGCACGGTGTTGATGATGCCGTAGGCTCCCACAGCCAGGTCACCCCCGTAGCGTAAGAGGGAGGTATTCATCAATAGTGCGACACCCGATGCGGCTACCTGCATACTGAAAGGCGACATTCCGATGGAAACGATGGAGACAATGATCTTCTTGTCGAGCCGTATGTTTTTCCAGCGCAGACGAATCAGGCTGCTCTCCTGCAGGAAATGATGCATGACAAAAAGCATCCCGAGAAACATGGATATCACGGTAGCCCACGCAACACCCTTGATCCCTAAATCAAAACCATATAAAAAGATCGGCGTGAGAATGAGACTGAAAACGGCGCCAATGAGCATGGTGATCATCGCCTTCTTTGGATATCCCGAAGAGCGCATCATCGCGTTGAAATTATAACCGAGACTCACGAACACATTACCCAACAACACAATCTGCAGGTAATCATGTGCGTAGGGGAGGGTAAGATCACTCGCCCCGAATGCCCGCAGGATGGGGTCGAGATATATGATGAAAAGGGTGATGAAGACGGCATTCAGGATCACTGTCAACAGCAGCGAGTTTCCCAGTATCTTTTCGGCGGTCTCCTTATCTCTTTTTCCCAGGCTGATGGAAATGCGCGCTGCTGCACCGGCGCCCACAAGCATGCCCAGCGAGGCAGTGAGATTCATTACCGGGAAGGTGATGGCCAGCCCGGAAATAGCCAGTGCGCCCACTCCCTGCCCGATGAAGATGCGCCCAATCACATTGTACATCACAGAGACCATCGTCCCCACGATGCCCGGCAGTGCATAGTCCCACACCAGACTGCTGATCTTTTTGGTTTGGAATGCTATTTCTTTTTCTGTTTGCAAAATATAAAATTCTAATAACCTGTTTTATTCTCATGATCTCAAGTGCCAGCCTGTCAGGTTCCTGCTTACCGCGGTTGCCGATCAGTGCCAGGTTGCGGAGGGTTTGGTCGATATCCTCATCGGCAATTTCCTCCTGAGCTGTCACAGGGAATGCAAAAATAGTCATAATTCTTCACAATCCCAGTTTGAAGGGTGACTCCTTTTTTTGGCCCAGCCCTTGTATTTTTCGATAATTGATTCTATCTTTGGATGTTAATCTGTGGAGTGATGATTAGTCAGGAGCAGTTACTACACTACGTGTGGAAGTACCGGTTGTATCCCTGCGACAGCCTGGTAACCGCTGATGGCAACCGGGTGGAGGTGATTGATCCCGGGTTGCAAAACATGCATGCCGGTCCCGATTTTTTCAATGCCAAAGTGCGAATCGGTGATGTGTTGTGGGCCGGTAACGTGGAGATTCACACCTCATCGGCAGAATGGTATCTACATGGGCATCACCTCGATCCGGTTTACAACTCAGTGATTCTTCATCTTACCGGCCGGATCAACAGAGAGGTGGTGAATCAAAAAGGAGAGAGCGTACCCCAGTCGCTGCTGCCTCTTCCCGAAAGGGTGAGAGCAAACGCTGACTATCTGCTGCAGAGTGATCATCCTCTTCCCTGCCGTGATTTTCTCGCCTCCATGGATCAACGGCTGATCCGCTCATGGTTGGATGATCTTAGCCTGGAGCGGTTGGAGCGCAAGTGCAACGAGATAGACACCCACCTGGAACGTTTTCACCACTCATGGGATGAGGTTTTTTATGTGATGCTCACACGGAACTTCGGCTTCGGCATCAACAGCCGTCCGTTCGAGTTGCTGGCACTCTCACTCCCATTCAATTATATCCTGAGGCACAACGATGAGCTGATGATGGTGGAGGCATTGCTTTTCGGACAGGCTGGCCTGCTGATGGAGTCTGGAGTGAGTGATCCCTATTACCGGCAGCTGCAGTCAGACTATCAATTCCTCAGTGCCAAGTATGGGTTGAAAAGCCTGGAGAGCCACCTGTTCCGGAAGATGAGGATCCGTCCCTACTCTTTCCCTCACGTTCGTATTGCCCAGCTAGCCTCACTCCTTCAGCAGGCGGGTCGTCTATTCTCAACGATTCTTGAAACAGAAGATCTTCTCCGGCTCACCCGGCTCTTTCGTTGTGAACCCTCTCCCTATTGGGCTACCCATTACTCCTTTGGGAAGGTGTCGCCCAAAACAACCAAATCACTCGGTGCTGCTTCTATTGACATCCTGCTCATTAACACCGTTGTCCCAATTTTGTTTGCATACGGTAGATATACCGACCTGGAAGAGTACTGCGAAAGGGCCTTGAAGCTGTTATGCTCTCTCAAGCCGGAGAAAAACAGGATCATACAGATGTTCCTTGATGTGGGGATTGAGCCTGCCAGCGCTTTCCATAGCCAGGCATTGATACAGCTCAAAAAGGAGTATTGTGATCCCAAAAAGTGTCTGTATTGCAGGATAGGTCATTCCCTTCTTTCCTCTCCGGAACCATTCATTCGTTGATCTTTCAGCGCTATTTTCACTAATTTTCTGAATTCATTTTCAATAAAATGGGTAAATGATTGTATTTTTGCCGGGGGAATTGCCAAACTCATTCGAACGTCGTACAATGTTGAACAAGATTTTCTCATTTTTCTCGTTTCTATTTCTTGCAATGACAACTGTGGTTGTCCTTCATTCCTGCGCCAACATGGCAGCCCCCACGGGTGGTGCATATGATGTGGATCCACCGGTGGTGAGAGGTTCAACACCCGATTTCAACGCACGCAACAGCTCCCCTAAAAGAATTGAGATTGAATTCGATGAGAACATCAAGATCAAGACACCCAATGAAAAAGTGATCATCACCCCACCTCAGCAGAGCATGCCGGTGATTCGATCCATCGGCAGAAAGGCAGTGGTGGAACTAAACGATGAGCTGCTGCCAAACACCACCTATACCATTGACTTCACCGATGCAATTGTGGACAACAACGAAGAGAATCCCCTCGAGAATTTCGTCTTTTCCTTTTCTACCGGCGATCAGCTCGACACATTGTCGATCTCGGGCAAGGTCTTGTCGGCATCCGACCTGGAACCTGCTACCGGTATCTATGTGGGTATCCACTCTAACTTCGATGATACCGTTTTCACCCGTCTCCCCTTTGAACGCATCTCCCGCACCGATTCACGCGGTCAGTTTACTGTCAGGGGAATGTCGCCGGGAAAGTACAGGGTCTTTGCTCTGGGTGACCTGAACAGAGATTACAAGTATGACAATCCGCAGGAGGTGATTGCTTTTCTCGATTCAACGGTTACACCCTCGGTGATGCAGGCAGTACGCCAGGATACCATCTTTCTTGACAGCCTCACCATTGACACCATCAAAACGGTTCAATATACCCGTTTTCTGCCGGACAATTTACTGCTTCGCTCTTTTGTGAGTGATTTTCAGCGGAAATACCTGCAGCAGCATGAGCGGCCTGAACCGCATCGTCTCCTGCTTCAGTTTGCTGCACCCGCACCAATGCCCACATTCACACTCATGCGTCCCGAACAGCCCGATGAGGAGTGGTATGTCCTGGAGAAAAACAGAGGGAATGACTCTCTGCAACTCTGGATTACCGACTCTCTGGTATATCGTGAGGATTCCGTCATAATGAAAATCAACTATTTCCGAACCGATTCCCTCAATCGTGATTACATCGATACCGACACGCTTTTATTTACCGTTCGCGGGGCAGCACGACAGCAACGGACGGAAAAGAAAACGAAAAAGGATGAAAGTGATACCATTGCAGAGCCAATCTCTTTTCTGGAGATGAAAACGAATATACAGAGCACGTTTGAACTCTTCAACCCGGTGCGGATAGAATTTGGTGAGCCGGTGGTGCAGTTCGACTCTACCTACCTGCAACTGCTCCTCCAGGAGGACTCGCTCTTTCATCCCACACCCTATCGTTTTGAACGGGATACACTTAACCCCCGTAAATACACGGTTCGACCCTCCTGGGTCCCCGGAGGAAAATACAAGCTGGTGGTCGATTCTGCCGCCATCATAAGTCATTACGGACGCTGGAACAATGGCTATGAACAGGCTTTCACCGTGAAGGATCTGGATCAGTATGGCAACCTGGAGATGGTGATCGGCGGTATCCCTGAAGGTAAAGCTGCTTTTGTGGAGCTGCTGAACAAGGAAGATAAACCTTTTCGGAAAAGTTACGTCAAAGAGAGCAGCGCCCGCTTTCAGGATCTGCTCCCCGGTGAGTTTTATGCACGCCTGGTGATCGACGAGGATGGGGATGGTTACTGGACAACCGGCAATTATGAGGCAAACCGCCAACCGGAGCTGGTTTTCTATTATCCAGGAAAGCTCGTGATAAGGGCTTTCTCTGATCATCTCGAAGATTGGAACATCGAAAAAGTGCCGGTAATCAGCCAAAAGCCGCTGGAGATCACCAAGAACAAACCGGAGGAGAAGAAAAGGAGAGATCCCAATATGGAGAGAGAAAGAGAGCGGCAGCGACAGCAACAGCAACAAAGCTCACCGTTTTCCGGTGCTGGGGGAGGCAGAAGTAGTGGCGGACCTGGCGGTATGCGCCAGATGTAGGTTCGCAATAATGCGGATCGATTAAAAAAAACAGTTGTTATGATGAACAGAAAAAAACATTTCATATTTATGCTCATGCTTTCCATCTTTCTGCTTTTCACCATGGGGGTGAGCGGGCAGTGCAAGGTGCCAAATAACGCATTTACAAGCGGAGAGAAGATCACGTATGACCTCTATTTTAATTATGGGATCATCAATGCACGGGCAGGAAAAGGTACGCTCTCGGTAACCGATGCCAACTACCGCGGCATGAATGCCTATAAGACGGTCATGACCCTCAACTCTTCAGGGTTGGCTGGAAATTTCTACTCGGTGAACGATACACTTACCTCCTATGTAGATAAGGATCTGCGACCACTGCTCTTTACCAAGGAGGCGGCAGAGGGAAAAGACTATTCCGTGGAACGGCAGGCATACAGCTATCAGGGAGATCAGATCACCATTCGTGCCGTGCGAATCTGGAACGGTGAAGATCGGTTCGACGAAACGGTCACCACCGACCGCTGTACCTACGACTACCTCTCGGTGCTCTCTTACGTGCGCAACATCGATTACACGGGTATGAAGCCAGGCGACAACCGCTACATCCAGTTTATTTCCGGACGAAAACTGGTAGATATGTATGTCATTTATCTGGGGACCTCATCCCTCAAAGCAAACAACGGCAAACAATATGAGGTAATCAACATCTCCATGACGATAAAGGATGATGCTTTCACTAACCAGCAAGAGGCGTTGAAAGCCTCTCTTACCAACGATGAGAACCGAATTCCTGTGGTAATTGATACACATCTCAAAGTGGGTTTGGTGCATGCTGTACTCAAAAATGTCTCCGGGCTCAGACATTGATCAGGATATAAGTATAAGTGGCAAAGCCTGAAGAGGGTGATTAAAGAAATTTATCCGTAAATATGGTACAGCGATTCCCGAAAATCCCCGAAAAGAACCTATCTTTGTGATTCAACAAAGATTACCGAAGGTATGGATGATCAGAATCATTTTACAAAAATACCAGAGCCGGCACTTCGAAGGCTCCCCTGGTATCTCTCGTATGTGAAATTACTCCGGAGCCAGGGGGAGACGATTGTCTCCTCCACTCAGATCGCCAGGAAGATTGATGTCTCCCCCTCGCAGATCGCTAAAGACCTCTCTTATGTGGATATTCATGGCAAGACCAGGGTAGGATATGAGATTGACGATCTGATCCATGTACTGGAGACCTTTCTCGGGTTCACCAGGACACACAGAGCTGTGCTCTTTGGTGTGGGCAGCCTGGGAGCTGCACTGCTCTCCGACTCCGGCCTGGAACAATATGGCCTGAAAATCATTGCCGGTTTCGATGTGAAAGAGTCGGTGGTGAATAAAAAAATCCATGCCATTCCGGTCTATCATTCAGATCAGTTTATAGAAAGAAACAGCACCATCGGGGCTGAAATAGGGATCCTGACCGTACCACCTGGCATTGCTCAGGAGGTGTCAGATTTTATGATCCGCGGGGGGATCAAGGGAATATGGAACTTCACTCCCTTCCGCGTCCGGGTACCGGATGGGGTGGTGTTGCAGAACACGTCGCTCTATGCGCATCTGGCAGTCATGTTTAACCGTTTGTTGTCATGAAGATATTTGCAGTGGGTCTCAACTATGCTTCGCACAATAAAGAGATGAAGCGTACGTTTGAAAGCAGTGAGCCGGTGCTGTTCATGAAACCCGACACCGCCTTGCTCAAAGATGGTAAGCCTTTTTTTCTGCCCGACTTTTCTGAAGATGTGCAGTATGAAACCGAACTGGTGGTCAGGGTTTGTCGCTTGGGAAAGAATATTGCAGAACAATTTGCCCATCGTTATTATGATCAGGTTACGGTGGGGATCGATTTCACTGCACGTGACCTCCAGAAGAAACAGAAAGAGCTGGGGTTGCCATGGGAGATCGCCAAGGCCTTTGATCAGTCGGCAGCTGTGGGCACCTTTATCCCCAGGGAGGAGATAGGATTGCTACAGGAGCTCAATTTCCGGCTTGACATCAATGGTGAGACTGTACAACAGGGGAACAGCAGTGAGATGATCTACTCCATTGACCGGATCATTGCTTTTATCAGCCGTTTCTTCACCCTGAAGATTGGTGACCTCATCTTTACCGGTACCCCAGCAGGTGTCGGCCCGGTAAAGATCAACGATCACCTGCAGGGGTTTATCGAAGAGAGAAAAGTACTCGACTTCCGGGTGAAATAACCATTCAGGTATCATCATAACGAACAATCATGAAAAGAATCATCCCCCTCATCATTGTCATATGCACCCTCTTTAACTTTGACCGCTCATCGGCACAGGATTACAACCCCATACCGGTAGCTATGCCCTCACTGCTGTTTGCCCCCGACGCCAGGGCAGGAGGGATGGGTGATATTGGTGGGGCCACAATGCCCGACCTTTACGCGCAACACTGGAACGCGGCCAAGTATCCTTTTATCACTGCTGATGCGGGTGTAGCTTTCTCCTATACCCCCTGGTTGAGCAAGCTGGTGAACGATATTCACCTGCTTTATGCCACTGGATATTGGAAACCTTCCAACACTGCGGAGGATGCCCTGAGTGCTTCACTTCGCTACTTCACCCTGGGCAGCATTGAGGTGAACAACATGAACGGTGAGTTCTGGCAGAGTGTCTCCCCCCATGAACTGGCAGTCGATCTGGCGTACTCTCGAAAACTGACTGAGACCTTTGCCGGATCGGTGACATTGCGCTACCTGCGGGCCGACTATTCCACCGGTGACGATGAAACAACACCGGGAAACGCTTTTGCAGCCGATCTCGCGGGATACAACGAGGGATACATCACCCTGGGTCGATCGGAAGCACTCCTGGGACTGGGCTTTTCGCTCTCTAATATCGGTACCAAGATCTCTTACGACGGGGGAAACAGCTCCATGTTCTTGCCGGCGAACATGCGGATTGGTGCATCATTGGGGTACCCGCTCAACGAGCGTCACACCCTTTCAATAAGTGCCGATCTGAATAAACTGCTGGTACCCACCCCACAGTTGCCGGATGAGGAAGAGACTGCGGAGGAATCGCAAAGACGTATCGATGATTACAACAGCATCTCATCTATTGGCGGCCTGTTTCGTTCGTTTGGCGATGCTCCGGGAGGATTCAGGGAGGAGCTCCAGGAGGTGAGCTGGTCACTCGGTGCTGAGTACACCTATCTCAATCAGTTTTCACTGCGTACCGGTTATTACTATGAAGATGCCTACAAGGGCAACAGACGTTATGTCACCTTCGGTGCCGGTTTCAGAACAGAGGCATTTCTGATCGATGTGGCATACCTGCTCTCCACTGCTCAATCCAATCCACTCGATCAGACTCTGCGCCTCTCACTGGGATTCAATCTGGAGAGGATTGGTAAGATAATGAGATAATGATGAACATCAGAATAGGATTCGGTTATGACATGCACCGTCTGAAAGAGGGTCGCCCTCTCTGGATGGGAGGAATACAACTCGATTACAGACTCGGGCTGGATGGCCATTCCGATGCGGATGTGTTGATACATGCCATCTGCGATGCGCTGCTGGGTGCCGCCAATATGCGTGACATAGGGTTTCATTTCCCCGACACCTCCCCGGCATATAAGGATGCAGACAGCAAGAAACTGCTGAAAGAGACCCTCGCGCTGTTGCAATCGGAGGGTTACCGGGTGGGGAATATTGATGCGACAGTCTGTGCTGAACAGCCCAAGCTGAATCCCCACATACCGGCCATGCAGGCAAAACTTGCCGATCTGATGGAGATCACTGCCGATGCCGTATCAATCAAGGCAACCACATCGGAGAAGATGGGTTTCGTTGGCAGGGAGGAAGGGATTACCGCTTATGCCGTGGCACTGATTGTTAAAGAGTAGTCTGTCATGAGACGATTCAGGTGGATCCGGCGATTCAGACAGTCGCGAGGATATGGTGTTCATTCTCCCTTTGCTTATGAGCTGATCCGTAAGGTACGCTCATCTGGCATGCATTACTATGCGTTTGATGAGATTGCTGATTATCTTGCTGCACATCACCCGGGAATTCCGCTCAACCTCCCCCTTCATCACCTCTCTTTCAGGCTTGTGAATCATTTTAAGGCAAAAGAGATCCTGGAAATCCATTCCGGGAGTGGCGTGAATAGCTTGTACCTCTCCTCGCCCGGTAGGGATATCCATTGCACCTGTGTGGAGGAGAGAGCTGAGCAGATAGCCCTTGCCAGGGAGCTGACCGCGCCAAGAAGCAGCCAGTTCACCCTGCTCAGTCAGCTGCCGGAAGAGGGAACTTATGATGCCATATTTATTCATTTTGGAGAGGGGCGATCTCTCTCTCCCGATTCACTTATGCGCCTGAGTGGTCCCGATACTTTCTGGGTCGTTTATCCGGTGAATACTCCCCGGAGCAAACAATTTTGGCGCAATGTCGTTAATGATGAACGTGTAGGGATCACTTTCGATATGAAAGATATTGGGATTGCCTTTCTGCGGCAGACATACAGTAAGTTACATTATTTTATTTAGTTCC
>WOYT01000105.1 GCA_011620695.1 Proteiniphilum sp. | reverse complement strand
CGCTGGTTAACCGCTGACCTGCTGTTGGCCGACCTGCTGGTCGTCACATCGGGGCGATATACCTTTACCGCGTTGCTGCTTACCCGGGTAGAGGTCCTGCCGGAACGACTGTTAGTGCTCTCCAGTCGCCGCACGGGAGCTGTCCTGCCCGTTTCGCGTCGGTAGTCGCTTGCACTCGGTCCGCTGTAATAGCGGTTATCGTTATACACGTAGGTATTGTGGATAATTGTAGTCCGGTTGTAAATGGCAGGGCTGTATCTGCTATAGTACCTGTGCATATTGCGGTGATACATGTGGGTGTGTGGCAGAAAGGTCCAGTAGCGTCCCGGCAGGTTGATGTTGATGTTGATGTCGATGCCGGGGCCCATTGGAGCCCATCCGTAGTAGCCGCCACCACTTCTCCAGGTGACCCAGGCAGGTGCCCATTCATAGCCGGGAACCCAGGCCCATCCGTAGTATTCGTCGTAATACCAGCGGCCGTAGTGGAACGGAGCCCATCCCCAGGAGTAGTCTGATACCCAGGTGTTTCCGTAGTCGGTCATCACCCAGTAGCCGTTGGTGGCATAGGGATGAAAATTGCCTCCCACGTTGGGGATCCAGATCCGGCCATAGGCGCGGTGGTTGATCCATCTGCCGTAAGGTTGAAGCTCATTGTAAAAGAGATTGAATGAGACAGCCCCCTGGGGATCATCATACTGGTTGTAGTATCCCTGACCGTCATCGTAGTATCCTCCCTGAGCGTATAAGTCGTTGGTAGTATAGCAAGAGGTCAGCATCAGCGCGATGGCTGTGAGAAGGAGATGGGTTCTTAAAGCTTTCATATCTGTAGTTGTTAAAGGGTGCAACATCTATTGTTTAGCAGTATGACACTTTTTTTACCCGATGGTTTAACAAATGGGGCGTTATTTGAACAGCTGATCGATACCGGAGAAACCCATGAAAGCCATGGCAATGATGCCGGCAGAGATCAGTGCGATGGGCATCCCCTGCATCGCTTTGGGCACCCGCGTCAGTGAGAGTTGTTCCCGTACCCCGGAGAAGATGATCAGCGCCAGTCCGAAACCGATGGAGGTAGCAACGGCATAGACAACCGATTCCAGCAGGTTGAAATCTTTCTGGATCACCAGCAGGGCCACTCCCAGGATGGCGCAGTTGGTGGTGATCAGGGGGAGGAAGACACCCAGTGCCTGGTAGAGAGAGGGTGAGATTTTCTTGAGGATGATCTCCACCATCTGCACCAGTGCGGCGATCACCAGGATATAGGAGATGGTTTGCAGGTATTGCAGGTTGAAAGGTTCCAGCACGCCTTTGTAGAGGATGAAGGTGACCAGCGTGGCGATGGTCAGCACGAAGGTGACCGCGGCGCTCATGCCGATGGCGGTATCCACTTTCCTGGAGACACCCAGAAAAGGACAGATGCCCAGGAACTGGGAGTAAACGATGTTGTTTACAAAGATGGCAACGATGATGATTCCAATATATTCCATAATCAATTGTTCCTTTTGTGTTTATGCCTTTTTGTGCTGTAACTTGTTAAAGATGGCGATCAGAAAACCCAACACGATGAAAGCTCCCGGTGCCAATACGAAGATCAGTGACCCATATTGCTCCGGGTAGATCGTCTGAGAGAAAATCTTACCGGTACCCAACAGCTCACGCGATACCCCCAGCAACGTGAGCGCCAGGGTGAAGCCCAGGCCGATGCCCACGCCGTCGAAGATGGAGGATAGCACGCTATTCCTGGAGGCGAACGACTCGGCCCGTCCCAGCACGATGCAGTTGACCACGATCAGTGGGATGAAGATGCCCAGGCTCTCGGCCAGCGCGGGCACGTATGCGTTCATCAGCATCTCGATGATGGTCACAAAGGTGGCGATCACCACGATGAAAGAGGGAATACGCACCATGTCAGGGATCACGTTCTTCAGCAGCGAGATCACCGCGTTGGAGCTGATCAGCACGAAGGTGGTAGCCAGTCCCATGCTCATCCCGTTAATGGCCGAGCTGGTGGTAGCCAGTGTGGGGCACATCCCCAGCAGCAACACGAAGATGGGATTTTCCTTGATGATGCCGTTGATCAGTATCTTTAATTGCTTATTCATTGTGTTCTCCTCCTTTCTTTGTCATTCCTTCCGTTTCTTTCTCCGTTGCAACAGTAGCACCTGAAAGCGCATCCTCCCTGCTACCGCTATAGACTGCATAAGCCCTGTTCACCGCCTCCAGAAAAGCCCGTGAGGTGATGGTTGAGGCGGTGATGGCATCTACGTTACCCCCATCCCTGGTCACGGCGAGTGCTCCCTGTGAGAGATCCCGACCGATTATCGACTGTCCCGGTTTGGTGGCATCACGGAACCACTCGGTCATCCTGGACCCCAGGCCGGGCGTTTCGGCATGCTGCAGCACTGCATAGTTGATGATATGGTGCTCCATGTCAAAGCCTACCATGATCTCGATTTTGCCACTGAAGCCATTGTTGGAGTAGCTGTTGAGTGCGAAGCCCACCAGCTCATCACCTTTCTTGGCCGGGTAAACCAGCAGCGAGTCGCCACTGCCGTCGGCCATCCGGAAGGCCTCGGCCACCGGGTCGTTGTCGAACGCGGGCACCACCTCACGGATGGCGTTCTGTAGTTTCATTGCCTTTGCTTCGGCAATGGGTGTCGCGGTCATCTTGTTCACCTGAGCCAGCAGCAGTGCCACCGTGAGACAGATGAGTGAGAGCGAGAGGAACATGTTCCTGAATGATGATTCTAGTTTAGCCATTTCTCACTACCTCCCCGAATCGTTTAGGTGTTGTGTAACTATTGATGAGCGGTGTAAAGGCATTCATTAGCAGGATGGCGAACGAGATCCCCTCGGGGTAGGCACCCCAGAGGCGGATCGCCACGGTGACGAAGCCGATGCCCACGCCGTAGATGATCATTCCCTTTTTGGTGAGCGGCGAGGTGACATAATCGGTTGCCATGAAGATCGCTCCCAGCATCAGTCCCCCCGAGAAGAGGTGGATCAAAGGGTTGTATTGCGGCAGCGGGTCGATCAGGAAGAGGATGCCGGTGAAGAGCGCCACGGTTGCCAGGATGGTAACCGGGATGTGCCAGGTGATCACCTTTTTCCAGAGCAGGTAGATCAGTCCCAGCAGCAGTGCCGCGGCACTCATCTCGCCCAGGGAGCCCGGCTCCAGCCCCAGGAACATCTGCCGCAGAGGGAGTGCCCCGAGTGCCTCGGGTGACTGCTTCAGCAGCCCCAGTACGGTGGCCGAGCTCACCGCGTCGGTGGCAGTACCGGCGATCGCCGTTGCCGGCCAGCTGGTCATCTGTGCCGGAAAGGAGATCAGCAGGAAGATGCGTCCCGCGATGGCAGGGTTGAAGATGTTGTTGCCCAGTCCCCCGAAAGTAAGCTTCACCACTCCGATGGCGAAGAGGGCGCCCAGTGCCAGGATCCATACCGGCAGCCCTGCCGGCACGTTAAAGGCGAGCAGCACGCCGGTGATGATGGCAGAGCCGTCGGAAATGGTTGGCTCTTTTTTCAAGACAAACCGCGCAATCAGGTATTCGAAACCTACGCAGAAGAGCACCGAGAGGGTGGTGATCAGCAGCGCCTCGAGCCGGAAGGTGTAGAGTGCCACCAGGAACGCCGGTATCAGGGCGATCAGGACGGCAACCATGTTTTTTTGAATCGTGTCGCCGCTGTGTATGTGTGGCGAGGGTGAGACGATCAGTTTTTGTTCCATAATCAGCTATCTCCCTTTGTGTTAATTCTTTCTGGCTCTGATGATGCCGTTCACTTTGCTCTTACCCAGTCGGATGTAGTCGAGCAGGGGTCGGTAGGCGGGGCAGGTGTAGCTGCAGGAGCCACACTCGATGCAATCGGTGATGGCGTTCTTCTCCGCCCGGTCCCACACCTCATACTCGGTGAGGGTCATCAGCAGGGTGGGGTTGAGCCCCATGGGGCAGACCTGCACGCACTTGCCACAGCGGATACAATCTTTCATCTCCCTGCGTTTCGCCTCCGGCGCGGGCACGATCAAGATGCCCGAGGTACCTTTGGTGACCGGGATGTCGATCGACGCCAGTGCCTTACCCATCATGGGGCCGCCGCTGATCACCTTGCCGGTGCTCTCAGGCAGTCCCCCCGCAGCATCGATCAGTTTCGTCAGCGGTGTGCCGATACGGGCACGCAGGTTGCAGGGCCGTTGTACCTCTTTGCCGGTGACGGTCACCACCCGCTCCACCAGCGGCTTGTTTTTCTGCACCGCCTCATAGATGGCAAACACGGTCCCCACGTTCTGAACCACCGCCCCCACCGAGATGGGGAGTGCCCCGGAGGGTACCTGCCGGCCGGTAAGGGCATCGATCAGCTGTTTCTCACCCCCCTGCGGGTATTGTACTTTCAGCGGTTGCACCTCGATGCCGGGGTAGGCAGCTACTTTCCTGGTAAAGAGCGCCACCGCATCCTTTTTGTTGTTCTCGATGCCGATGATGGCGCGCTGCACGTTGAGCACCCTCATCACCAGCGTGATACCCACCAGGATCTCATCACTCTTCTCCATCATCAGCTGATGGTCGGAGGTGAGGTAAGGCTCGCATTCCACACCGTTGATGATCAGCAGCTCCGCTTTCATGCCGGGCGGAGGGGTCAGCTTCACATGCGTGGGGAAGGTGGCACCTCCCATGCCGACGATGCCGGCAGCAGCAATCTTATCCAGGATCTCTTTCGGGGTGAGGCTGCATGCGGTGACCAACTCATCTGACCGATCGATCTGTTCCTCCCACACATCCTCTTCTACCTTGATAAAGACGGCGTCACGTTTGTAGCCACTGGCATCCATCGCCTTGTCGATTTTCAGCACCGTGCCGGAGACCGATGAGTGGATCTGTGCCGAGACAAATCCGACACTCTTGCCGATAAGGCTGCCCACTTTCACCTTGTCGCCCTTCTTGACGACCGGCTGACAGGGAGCCCCGATGTGCTGCAAGAGCGGTATCACCACCTGCTCGGGCACGGCAATGGGTTGTATGGCCATTCCGGCGGAGAGCTTGTTCTCTTTGGGGTGGATGCCGCCGATACGAAAACTCTTTAACATATATTTTTCTTCTTATTTATGCGGTTATGGGTACCTCCTTCTCTTTGGCTGCCGGCGGGGTCTCCTTGCGTGGAGGGAAGTTGAGTTCCAGGATGGAGTTGGTAGGACAAACCGGAGCACATTTCCGGCAAAGACGACATTTGTCGTCAATGATATAGGCCAGGTTATTTTCCATGGTGATGGCGTCGAAGGGGCATACCTGCTGGCATTTGCTGCAGCCGATGCAGGCTACGTTGCAGGCTTTCCTGGCCACGCCTCCCTTATCTTTGTTGACACAGCTCACGTAGATGCGACGAGACTTAGGCCCCTGCTTACGCAGCTCGATGATATCCTTGGGACAGGCTTTCACGCAGGCACCACAGGCGGTGCATGTGTCTTCCACCACCTCGGGAAGCATGGTGACCGGGTTGATGTGGATGGCATCGAACGTGCAGGAATCCACACAGTCACCCAGACCCAGGCAGCCGAAGGAACAGCCGGTATCACCACCATAGAGCGCCGCGGCTATGGAGCATTTGGAGGCCCCGTCGTAGAGGTTCTGCCGGGGACGCTCCTCGCAGCTGCCGCTACAGCGTACCACTGCAATCTTCTTTGTTGTTTTGGACGCGGTCTGACCCAGGATGGCCGCTACACGGTCCATCGTCTCCTGTCCCCCCACGGGACAGGAGAGCTCTTCCAGCGAGTCGGCACTGACGCAGGCCGCCGCGAAGGCTGCGCAGCCGGGGAAGCCACAGCCGCCACAGTTGGCGGCGGGGAGGGCATCCTGCACCTCCTGGATGCGGGGATCCTCTACCACTTTAAACTTTTGACTTACCAGGTATAGGATGCCGGCACTCCCGGCACCAATGGCACCCAGTGTGGCTACGGCAGTAAGGATTACACTCATAATTGCTGATTAATGGTTTTTTTTAATACTGAATTGAAAGGTATGAGCCATGCTGTTTCGGAGAAGATAGAGAAGCAGGTAGTAGGGTGCCAGTGCCAGCAGGGCACTGAGTGCCGCTTCTGTCTCGCTGAAGTGCCAGTAGCTTGTGGTTAGTATAAGCATGGCGATGAGGATGATCAGCGGGAGTAGAAAAGCCCAGAAAACCGCTTTGTAACCGATTGACTCCTTCCCCTCGATGATCACCTGTTCGTGAAGTGTGAACTGACCCGAATGATCAGAGATATCGACAAGCTTCTCTTTCGAGTCGGCAGCCATGCAGGCTCCCTTTGCGTGGCAGCTGCTACAGGCCGATTGCTGCAGGATGCGCACGGTGATCTTCTCTCCGTTGATCTTCTCGATAATTCCCTCGTGTGTGATCATGAAACGGTGGTTTTTTTAATCTGTCGCTTCTTCTTCTTTTTCCTATGGACTTGCAAAGTTAAGGATTATTTTCGTGAAAAGATACGCATTTATTGAACTTAAAGAGACCTTTAATTGTGAACGGTCGTTCCTGCTGATCGTTTTCTCTCTTTGAGCATCCTGCACGTTTCAAATCTCACAAAAAAAAGGTTCTCCACAGTCCCTGCCGGGTCCCTCCCGCTACATCTCCGGGTTATTCTCCAATAATAATCCCCTGTTGAGTCACTTGATCGCAATTTTAGCGAACAGCCGGCGAACATTTAGGTTGCTAAATTTGTTAAAAACTGAAATTGCCGCTTTTAAGCAACCATATTAAACAAACATATTAAAATCACTGAACCCGTATGATTTTCGATATTGAGATGATTCGCAGGGTTTACGCGGATCTACCTGAAAAAATTAATAAAGCCAAAGAGAAGCTGCAGCGCCCCCTGACGCTCACCGAGAAGATTCTCTTCTCTCATCTCTCTCCTGGCGTACCGGTACTTCACTACAAGCGGGCATCCGACTATGTGGATTTCGCCCCGGACAGAGTGGCGATGCAGGATGCTACCGCACAGATGGCCCTGTTGCAGCTGATGAACTCGGGCCGTACCACTGTGGCGGTACCCTCCACCGTGCACTGTGATCACCTGATACAGGCCTACCGCAACGCCGAGAGCGACCTGGAGACGGCCAGCGTGACCAACAGAGAGGTTTATGACTTCCTGCGGGATGTCTCCAACAAGTATGGCATTGGCTTCTGGAAGCCTGGGGCAGGCATCATTCACCAGGTGGTGCTTGAGAACTATGCCTTCCCGGGGGGGATGATGGTGGGTACCGACTCCCACACACCCAATGCGGGCGGACTGGGTATGATTGCCATCGGCGTGGGTGGAGCCGACGCGGTGGACGTGATGGCTGGTCTGCCGTGGGAGCTGAAGATGCCCAGGCTGATCGGGGTGAAGCTCACTGGTCGCCTCTCCGGCTGGAGCGCCCCCAAGGATGTGATCCTCAAGGTGGCCGGAATTCTCACCGTGAAAGGAGGCACCAATGCCATCATCGAATACTTCGGCGAAGGGGCCAAAACACTCTCTGCAACGGGTAAAGGAACCATTTGCAACATGGGTGCCGAGGTGGGTGCCACTACCTCCATCTTTCCTTTCGACGATAAATCAGCCCAGTATCTGGAGCAAACCGGTCGCGGGGAGGTGGCCGATGAGGCTCGCCGCATCATGGAGCATCTGCAGCCCGACCCGGAGGTGCTGGCCAACCCTGAGCGGTACTATGACCAGCTGATCGAGATCGATCTCTCCAAGCTGGAACCACACATCAACGGACCGTTCACCCCCGATGCGGCCTATACCATCTCCGAGTTTTCAGCGGTGGTGCGCATGAACAACTACCCCCGCAAGATGGAGGTGGGACTGATCGGCTCCTGCACCAACTCCTCCTATGAGGACCTGACCCGTGCCGTCTCCATTGTGAAATATGCCCGTGAACAGGGCGTGCCGGTAAAAGCTCAGTTCATGATCAACCCGGGATCAGAACAGATCCGTTACACGGCCGAACGTGACGGCATTCTGGATGAGTTTGGCAAGGCGGGTGCCACCATCATTGCCAACGCTTGCGGTCCCTGTATCGGTCAGTGGAAGCGCGATGATGTGGCAGACAACCGCCCCAATTCCATTGTCACCTCTTTCAACCGGAACTTTGCCAAGCGCAACGACGGGAACCCCAATACCCATGCCTTTGTCACCTCTCCCGAGTTGGTGGCGGCACTCACCATTGCCGGTGACCTCTGTTTCAATCCGCTTACCGATACCCTGCTCAACGACAAGGGTGAGGAGGTGAAGCTGCCCGAGCCGAAAGGATTTGAGATGCCTCCCAGGGGTTATGAAGTGAAAGATGCTGGTTACCTGGCACCCTCCGCAGATGCTGCCGTGGAGGTCGTCATTGATCCCCATTCCACCCGGCTGCAGAAGCTGGAGCCGTTCCCTGCATGGGATGGCAAGGATTACATCAACCTGCCGCTGCTCATCAAGGTGCAGGGCAAGTGTACCACCGACCATATCTCGATGGCCGGCCCCTGGCTCCGCTATCGCGGTCACCTCGACAACATCTCGGACAACATGCTGATTGGTGCTGTCAACAGTTTCAACCAGCAGACCAACGCGGTACTCGACCCCGAGACGCTCGAATATGTGCCGGTGCCGGCGCTGGCCCGCAAGTTCAAGAGCAAGGGAGTAGGTTCCGTCGTGGTCGCCGAGGAGAATTACGGCGAAGGATCCAGTCGTGAACATGCAGCCATGGAGCCGCGTCACCTCAACGTGAAGGTGATCCTGGTGAAGTCGTTCGCCCGGATCCATGAGACCAACCTGAAGAAGCAGGGGATGCTGGCGCTCACCTTTGTCAACAAGGATGATTACGACAAGGTGCAGGAACGCGACAAGATCAGTGTGATCGGCTTGACCGGGTTTGCTCCGGGTAAAAACCTCACCATTGAGCTGCTTCATCCCGATGGCACGACAGATCGTTTTGAAGCATCGCACACCTACAATGAACAACAGATAGAGTGGTTCAAGGCAGGCAGTGCCCTCAACGCGATGAGGAAATAACCAAAAGTGGCTCAAACCCTTTAAAATATAAGCGAGCGAACAAACAAAATGGTTTAAAGAACTGTTATCTGAACATTCTCTACCCATTTTACCCAACAATTTATTGGAAAACCGATCATTCAATAATCAAACATATCTCAAGATGAATAATGAACAAATAACGAAGACTTTATCTGACTCCGTTGCTTTTACCAGCAATATCGACAAGGAGCTCTTTACCAAAATGGGTGTGAAGCGCGGACTGCGCAACGAAGATCACTCCGGTGTGCTGGCGGGACTCACCCGCGTGGGTGACGTGGTAGGCTACGAAAAGCAGGAGGATGGTACCCTCAAGCCGGTGCCGGGGAAGCTCTATTACCGCGGTATCGATGTGGCGGAACTGGTGAAAGGGGTGCAGGCGGAAAACAGGCTCGGTTTTGAGGAGACTGCATTCCTGCTGCTCTCGGGGCGTCTTCCCACCAGGAAGGAGCTGGATGCGGTGAACAAACTGATAGCACAGACCATGCCGCTGAACCATCTGGCCACCATGAACATCCTCTCACTCAAAGGGAAAAACATCATGAACATCCTCGCCAGAAGCGTGCTGGAGCTTTATACCTATGACGATAACCCCGATGATATCTCACCTGAGAACCTGGTGCGGCAATCGATCAACCTGATTGCCAAGTTCCCTACCATCATCGCCTATGCCTACCAGGTACTGCGTCATGATCAGCTGGGACGTTCAATGCATATCCGTCACCCCTATGAAGATCGTTCCGTAGCAGAAAATTTTCTTTTCATGATGAAAGGGCGTGACGACTACACCGAGCTGGATATCAAAATCCTGGATCTGGCTTTGATCCTGCACGCAGAACATGGTGGAGGAAATAACTCTACATTTTCGGTCCGTGTAACCAGCTCAACCGAAACCGACACCTATTCGGCCATCGCTGCCGGCATCGGCTCCCTGAAAGGGCCACTCCATGGTGGAGCCAACATCAAGGTACAGGGGATGCTGGAAGATATGAAAAAGAATGTAACCGACTGGACCAGCAAGGAGCAGATCGATGCATACCTGAACAGGATCCTGAAGAAAGAGGCCTACGACCGTACCGGATTGATCTACGGGATCGGACATGCGGTCTATACCGTGAGCGACCCGCGTGCTGAGCTGCTGAAAGAGATGGCCCGTGAACTGGCACGCGAGAAAGGGCGTGAAGAGGAGTTCAACTTCATGGAACTGATCGAGGAGCGTGCCGTGGAGGTCTTCCTGGGCTTCAAGAAGCAGACCGCGAAGGCGCGTACCTGCGTCAATGTGGACTTTTATTCAGGCTTTGTGTATGACGCACTTGGCCTGCCGAGAGAGGTGTTTACCCCTTTGTTTGCCATGGCCCGCATTGTGGGCTGGTCGGCACATCGTATCGAAGAGCTGAACTTCACCAGTAAGCGCATCATTCGCCCGGCATACAAGAACGTTCGCGAGAAACAGCCTTTTGTCCCCATCAATGAAAGATAAACCTATCACATGCAGAAAATAAAAGTAACGAATCCGGTGGTGGAGCTGGATGGTGATGAAATGACCAGAATTATCTGGTCATTTATCAAAGAGGAGCTGATCCTTCCCTATCTCGATCTCGACATCAAATATTACGACCTGAGCATCCAGAACCGTGATGCCACCGACGACCAGGTGACGATCGATGCTGCCGAGGCAATCAATAAGTACAATGTAGGCATTAAGTGTGCCACCATCACGCCCGATGAGGTGCGCGTGAAAGAGTTTGGACTGAAGAAGATGTGGAAATCGCCCAACGGTACCATCCGCAACATCGTGGGGGGTACCGTCTTCCGCGAACCGATCATCTGCAGCAATATACCCCGCTACGTGCAGGGATGGACCGAGCCGATCATCATTGGTCGTCATGCTTTCGGTGACCAGTATCGCGCGACCGATACCGTCATAAAGGGAAAGGGAAAGCTGACCATGACCTTTACCGGCGAAGACGGTGAAACCCAAAGCTGGGAGGTGTATGACTTCCAGGGTGACGGTGTGGCCATGGCCATGTACAACACCGATGAGTCGATCTACGGCTTTGCCCGTTCCTCCTTTCAGATGGCGCTGACAAAAAGATATCCGCTCTACATGTCCACAAAGAACACCATTCTGAAGGCGTACGACGGTCGCTTCAAGGATATCTTCCAGGAGGTGTATGAGAAGGAATTCAAGGATGCCTTCGGGAAAGCAGGCATCACCTACGAGCACCGGCTGATCGATGACATGGTGGCTTCCGTGATGAAGTGGCACGGCGGCTTCGTCTGGGCCTGCAAGAACTACGA
>WOYT01000085.1 GCA_011620695.1 Proteiniphilum sp. | reverse complement strand
GTGGCTTCCTGTTTGCCGGGTAATTTGATAACCGAATTTTCCGATTATTTTGGATAATTCATAACCCGTAATATCCCGAGGAATTTTCTTCATGCCGCAAAAACGTCTTCTTTTGTAAAATGAACCCTGATAATTTTCGGGAGTTCCTCATCGAAATGGCAATGAATTGCATCCCGGATGTTTTCTTTAATTTCGTCGTAAGTATCTCCTTCTACAAAAATGGAAAATCCAAGAGCTCTTCCTTCATAACCCCCTTCAGGTGATTCTTTTACAATAAAAATAATCTCGTTCATTTTGTACATTTTTTTACCGGGTAGTGTTACAATTTAGTATATCTCTGGTCCAGATCTTCTTTACGCCATGTTGTGGAACACGTTCTGCACATCCTCGTCCTCTTCGAACTTATCGAGCAGTTTTTCAATCTGGGCGCGTTGCTCCTCGTCCAGCTCCTTGGTGTCGTGCGGGATCCGTTCAAACTCGGCGGAATGGATCTCAAAGCCATGCTCCTCGAGGTAGGACTGGATGTCGGCATAGGACTTGAAGTCGCCATAGAGCAGGATCTCTCCATCCTCCACCTCCAGCTCATCCACACCGTAATCTATCAGCTCCAGCTCCAGATCTTCGAGTGAGACACCCTCTTTCTCGGCGATCCGGAACACACATTTATGGTCGAACAAAAACTCGAGGCTGCCGGAGGTGCCGAGTGAGCCGCCATGCTTGTTGAAGTAGCTGCGCACGTTGGCCACGGTGCGGGTGGGGTTGTCGGTGGCGGTCTCCACCACCATGGCGATGCCAAAAGGTCCATAGCCCTCATAGACCATCTCCTTGTAGTCCGACACATCCTTGTCGGTGGCTTTCTTGATGGCCCTTTCCACGTTCTCTTTGGGCATGTTCTCTTTTTTGGCCTGCTGTATCAGCACGCGGAGACGGGGGTTGGTGTCGGGATCGGGTCCCCCCTCGCGTGCGGCGATGGTGATCTGTTTCCCCAGTTTGGTGAAAACGCGGGCCATGTTGCCCCAGCGTTTCAGCTTGGTTGCTTTTCTGTATTCAAATGCTCTTCCCATGTTTCTCTGTTACCCCGGATGCTCCTTTGAGGGGGGCGTGAGGGGATTTGAATGTTGTGGTGAATAATTTTTGTTGTTTTTTTATCTCTTTGGGGGTGTATTAACGCAGTACGGCACCCAGTTCTCGCTCAAGGTTCTGCTGTAACCGTTTCATCACCCCGTCGATCTGTTTGTCGTTCAGTGTCTTCGTCTCATCCTGCAGGAGGAAGTTGACCGCGTAGGATTTCTTACCCTCCGGCAGGTTCTTTCCTTCATACACATCAAAGAGAACGACCTGCTTCAGCAGCTTTTTCTCGGTGCTGCGGGCGATCTGTTCGATCTGTGCGAAGGTGACGCTCTTATCGATCAGAAGTGCCAGATCCCTGCTCACGGCCGGGAAGCGGGCGATCTCCGAGAAGCGTACCGTTTGCCTGTCGCTCTCCTGCATCAGCTTGTCCCAGCTCATCTCTGCATAGTAAACGCCGGTGTCGATGTCGAACCTTTTGCAGAGCTGCGGGGCAACGATGCCGAAGCTGCCGATCACCTCCTTGCGTGTGCGCAGGCTCATCGCCGAGCTGTAGAGGTCGGACTGCAACTCCTCGTAGCGGATGCCGTTGTCCTGGATGCCCAGCCTTTTCAGGATGTTCTCAAGATGAGCTTTCAGCTCATAGACACTGGTCTGCTCCTCTGCGGCAGCCCAGTTCTTGCGGGTGCGCTTGCCACAAAGCCAGAGTCCAGCCATCGTCTCCTCGGAGTAGGGCGCCAGGATCTGCTCCTCCTGTTTCTTCTCCGCGTCGTAACGGTAGCAGTTGCCGAATTCATAGAATCGGAGGTCGTAGTTTTTGCGGTTGCGGTTATAGGCGATGCTCTCCAGGCCTCCGAACAGCAGTGTCTGCCGCATCACATTCAGGTCGCTGCTCAACGGGTTGACCAGTGAGACGCAGTGAGAGGCGGGGTAGGAGGTGAGCGGTTCATAGTAACTCTTCCTGGTGAGCGAGTTATTGAGGATCTCGCTGAAGCCGGCAGCGGTGAGCTGCTCTGAGATGAGCGTCTGTAGCTTGTGTTTGCGGTCGGTAGCGGTCTGGTAGGAAAGGTTCCCTTTCAGGGAGTGGCTGAACGCCACGTTGTTGTAGCCGTAGATGCGGAGGATCTCTTCGATCACATCCACGTCGCGGGTCACATCCACGCGGTAAGTAGGGATGCGCAGCGTCAGCTCCTCGCTGTTCTCCTGCTCTGTTTCTATCTCCAGGCTGTGGAGGATCCGTTTGACCCTCTCTGTGGGAATCTCTTTCCCGATAAGTGAATTTATTTTTTGATAAGTGAGGGTTACCTGGGCTCTCTCAATCGGCCTGGGGTAGATATCCCGGATCTCGCCCTCGATCCTGCCGCCGGCAATCTCTTTCACCAGCAGCGCGGCACGCTTCAGCACGTAGATCGTGTTGTTGGGGTCGGCTCCCCGCTCGAAGCGGAAAGAGGCATCGGTGTTGAGGCCGAGGCGGCGGGCGGTCTTCCGTATCCGGGTGGGGTTGAAGTAGGCCGACTCCAGGAAAATGTCGCGGGTAGCCATGGTGACACCTGAGTGGAGTCCGCCAAAGATGCCGGCGATACACATCCCCTCTTCACTGTTGCAGATCATCAGGTCGCGGTCGCTCAACTCCCGCTCCTGCTCGTCGAGTGTCACAAACTTTGTCTTCTCGGGCAGGGTACGCACCACCACCTCGTTACCTTTGATCTGTGCCGCATCGAACGCATGCAGGGGGTGACCCGTTTCGTGCAGCAGGTAGTTGGTGATGTCAACAATGTTGTTGATGGGGCGCAGGCCGATCACCTGCAACCGGTTCTTCAGCCAGTCGGGGCTCTCCTTGACGGTGACACCCCGGATGGTCAGACCGGAGTAGCGGGGACAGGCCTCCAGATCCTCCACGATCACCTCGATGCCGCCCTCCCGGCTGTCGACGGCAAACGCGTCGACCGATGGCTTCTGCAGCTTGCAGGGGATACCCGCTTCTGTCAGGCAGGCTGCCAGGTCGCGCGCCACCCCGTAGTGCGAGGCTGCATCCACCCGGTTGGGGGTGATATCCACCTCCAGCACCCAGTCGCTCTTCACATGGTAGTACTCCCTGGCGGGGGTACCCACCACTGCATCGGGCGGCAGAACGATGATGCCGTCGTGTGAGCTGCCGATGCCGATCTCATCCTCGGCGCAGATCATCCCGAACGACTCCTCGCCGCGTATCTTCGAGCGCTTGATGGTGATCTCCTCTTCACCGGGCCATAGCTTCGTGCCCACGGTAGCCACCACCACTTTCTGTCCGGCAGCCACGTTGGGTGCCCCGCAGACAATTTTCAGCGGTTCGCCGCCGTTGCCGATGTTCACGGTGGTGAGATGCAGGTGGTCCGAGTTGGGATGCCCGGTGCAGGTGAGCACCTCGCCGATCACCAGACCCTCCAGTCCGCCACGGATGGTTTGAATCTCCTCCACGCTGCCTGTCTCCAGCCCGATAGAGGTGAGCCTGTCGGCCGTCTCCCGCGGCGTCAAATCAAATTGCAGATATTCCTTGAGCCAGTTGTACGAAATATTCATGTTTGAAAGATTGAAACAGTCGGAAGCAGGTGGTATCTGAATGAATCAGATTGCAGCCAATCTGGAAATCGGTCCCGATGTTTCTGCTTCTGTCTGTTTGAAATTGAAGCCAAAATTACAAAAAAAACCGTTGAATAGGAAGAGAAATGATCATTTTCCTGGTTGTGATGAGCAGCGCTTGCAGAAGATCCGGCTGTCAGTCGGAGAAATTCATACCCGCTACCGGTTTTCAGATTGAATTTTTGTGATTACTTTTGCCATCACATTTTGCCCGGAAGAATGAAACAGCAATTGATTATCACCCTTACCCCACATAGCCGGCTAGGTTACCTGATGCTTCCGGTGATGGCCGATTATGATCCCCTGCCTGAGTCATATTCCATCACCGAGGCTGTGACACCGGCATCCAGCTGTTTCAGTTCATTACAACCCGTCGAGCAGGAGGTGGTGAAGCTGGCCGCGCGCTACTCCGTGAAAAACCTGATGAAAAGCTATTCAAAAGAGAAGCGGGAAGCTGATTTCCTGGAGAGGGTGACCGACCGGGAGATCACCCAGTATATTCGTCCCTTTATCGAGAAGCGGCATCTGGAGCTGATCCGGTTGATCAAGGGCAGCCTCATCCCCTTGTTTGTGCGGGATGAGCTGAAGGAACGTCATTTCAGGCGGGAGAAGGCGGTTGTGCTGTTAGAGGAACCTTCCAGGATGCATTTTCACTTCAGCAGAAAGGAGATCTTCACCTATCGGGCCAGGGTGTTCAACAACGAGAGAGAGGTTGCGCTGCTGGACCGGCAGTACATCCCGCTGGTGTCCAAACCGGCCGTTTGCGTGATCGGTCAGGAGCTCCATCATTTTGTTGACGTGGATGAGCAGAAGCTGAAACCCTTCCTCCAACAGCAACAGATCGTGGTGCCGGAACGAAACGTGGAAGCATACATCCGTGGTTTTGTGCTGAAGTGCGTGAAGAGGTACGATACCACGGGCGAAGGATTGTCGATTGTTGAGCTGCATCATCAGCCCGTGGCGGAGCTGACCCTTGAAACCGACTTCCAGTTGCAACCGGTACTCACGCTTCGTTTTCGCTACGGGAGCCGTTATTTTGCAGTGAACGAGCCTCGTCAGAAGGAGGTGGAGCTGATCCAGGTGGCGGGAGAGAACGCCGTCGGCTGGTATTACCGCGATGCGGCATGGGAGCAAGAGCAGATCAAGAAGCTGAGCGACTCCGGATTGCTTCTTACCCCTACCGGGCAGTTCGTGGTGGAGGACAGCGGAAAGGAACCGGCGGGTGACGATCTGCTGGAGTGGATCAACAACCACGGAGCGATTCTGAATACTTTCCGTTTTCTGCAGTCGGAGAGCTGCTCCCATTTCTATACCGGTCCCATTGCCTTGCAGATGAATATCTGCGATCACATCGATTGGTTTGACATCGAGAGCATCGTCTCTTTCGGAGAGATTGAAATACCGTTTATCTGTTTCAAGGATCATATCCTCAACCATGAACGGAGATACCAGCTGCCCGACGGCCGCGTTGCGATCCTTCCGAAAGCCTGGTTCACCAGGTATGAAGAGCTCTTTCGTTACGGGAAAACGGAAAAGCAGCGGATACGGCTGCAACGCTTTCATTACCCCGTGAAGGAGCTGGCGGAGAAAGGTTTTATCCCTGTTGAAGAGCTGGATGCCGGGGCGGTGAGTGCAATGCCGCCTCCCGGATTGTCATCTGTTCTGAGACCTTATCAACTCAATGGCTTTCGCTGGCTCGTACATCTATGGCGGAACGGCTTCGGCGGTTGTCTGGCTGATGACATGGGACTGGGAAAGACGCTGCAGGCCATTGCACTGCTGCAATGGATCTATGTGGCACCTGACGGAATAGCGGCTGTTATGCCACAACGGCCCCGCCAGCTCTCGCTCTTCGACGATGATGACGTTGCAGACAGCCCCTCCCCACACAACGACATCCGCGGCGATCTTCCACCTTCACTGATCGTGATGCCCACCTCGCTCATCCACAACTGGAAGAATGAGTTCAACAAGTTTGCGCCGGCCTTAGAGGTCTATCCCCACACCGGTCCCAGCCGCCTCAAAGGAGAGGCTTTTCTGCGGATGATGGGAAGGGCGAACATTGTCCTGACCAGCTACGGGCTGCTGCGGCAGGACATCGGGCTGTTGAGCAAGTGCCGGTTTCATTACCTGGTACTGGATGAGAGCCAGCATATCAAGAATCCGGCCTCACAGAACTTCGGTGCGGTAAAACAGATCAGTGCACGCTATCGGTTGGCCCTGACCGGAACACCCATTGAGAACTCGCTTACCGATCTCTGGGCACAGATGGATTTCCTGAACGAGGGGATCCTGGAACCCTTGTCAGCCTTCAGATCCCGTTTTCGTGAGTCGGACGTGATCAATGATGAAGAAGAACGGCAGAAGCTGAAACAGATCATCCAACCCTTCATCCTGCGCAGGACGAAAGAGGAGGTGGCCCCCGAACTGCCTTCGCTCACCAGTGAGATCATCTGGTGTGAGATGGGTGAAATGCAGGCCGATATCTATGAGCAAGAGAGGAGCAGGATCCGCAATACATTACTGGATGCTGATCAACGGGAGCGGAGATCACTCTCGGCAACCGTACTGGCCGGGCTCACCCGCTTGCGCCTGCTGGCCAACCATCCGGCTATGCTGCAACATGATTATAGCGGAGATGCTGCCAAGTTTGAACAGATCGTGGAACAGGCGGAGGTGTTGTTTGCCGAAGGGCATAAGGTGCTGATCTTCTCTTCCTTCGTGAAACAGCTGAAACTGATCTCCCGTTATTTTGACGAGCGGGGCTGGTCCTATGCCTGGCTTAGCGGAAGCACCACCAACCGTGAGGCGGTCATCCGCGAGTTTGAAACGGATGAGCGGAAGCAGGCATTCCTGATCTCTCTCCAGGCGGGAGGTACCGGCCTCAACCTTACCACAGCCGATTATGTTTTCCTGGTTGACCCCTGGTGGAACCCCTCTGCCGAATTGCAAGCGGTGAGCCGCGCTCACCGCATCGGGCAGCACAAACCGGTCACGTTCTACCGGTTTATCACCCGCGATACCATTGAGGAGAAGATCCGTCACCTACAGGAAAAGAAGCAGGCTTTGGCAGATGGGCTTATGGGATCACAGCTCACCGTGGAAGAGCTGGAGGCGTTGCTGGCCTGACCCTCGCGGAAAAAGAAACAGGGATGAAACAACCTGCTGTCTCACCCCTGTCAATATGGATTGTGATGGCGTTAACGCCCGGTCATTAGTAACCGCGGATCGCCTTGATGCCGGGAAGCACTTTCCCCTCGATCATCTCCAGCAGGGCACCCCCGCCGGTAGAGACATAGGAAACCTGGTCGGCATGACCGAACTTGTTCACGCAGGCTACCGAGTCGCCACCGCCCACCAGCGAGAAAGCACCTTTCCTGGTAGCTTCCACGATGGCATCGGAGACAGCGCGTGATCCCTTGTCGAAGTTGTCAAACTCAAACACGCCCACCGGTCCGTTCCAGAGGATGGTCTTGGAATTCCTGATCACTTCGGCAAACAGTTTCTCAGACTCCGGGCCGATGTCGAGACCTTGCCACCCGTCGGGAATCTCTTTCACCGAAGCGAAGCCGGTGTTGGCATCGTTGCTGAAGCTGTCGGCAATTTTGGCATCGGTGGCCAGCACCAGGTTCACGCCCTTGGCTTTCGCCATCTCCACCATCTCACGGGCCAGCTCCAGCTTATCGTTCTCCACGATTGAATTGCCAATTTTACCACCGAATGCCTTGGCAAAGGTGTAGGTCATGCCACCTGCCAGGATCAGGTTATCCACCCTGTCGAGCAGGTTGCGGATGATCTCGATCTTGGTCGATACCTTTGAGCCGCCCATGATGGCTGTGAAAGGACGTTCCGTATCTTTCAGCACTTTCTCTACGGCGTTGATCTCGTTTTGCAGGAGGTAACCGAACAGCTTGTGATCCGCATCGAAGTGATCGGCTATCAGAGCTGTAGAGGCATGTGCACGGTGAGCCGTGCCGAAAGCGTCATTGACATAGACGTCGGCATAGGATGCCAGTTTCCTGGTGAACTCTTTCTGTGATTCTTTTACTGCTTTCTTTGCAGCGGCGATCTCCTCTTCGGTGGCATCTTCTGCCACCCCGCGGGGTTTACCCTCCTCTTCGGCATAGAAGCGTAGGTTCTCCAGCAGCAGTGCCTCACCGGGGCGCAGCGCGGCGGCCCTGGCCTCTGTCTCCGCACCGATACAATCGTTGGCAAACTGAACATCTACACCCAGCAGCTCCGAAACACGGGGCAGGATGTGACGGAGGGAGAGCTTATCGGTCGCCCCTTTCGGCCGGCCCAGGTGTGATCCGATGATCACGCTGCCACCATCCTTGAGGATCTTCTTCAGCGTGGGAACGGCCGCCCGGATGCGGGTGTCGTCTGTGATGTGGAAGTTCTCGTCGAGTGGCACGTTGAAATCCACGCGAACGAATGCCTTTTTACCGGCAAAATTGAATGAGTCCATTGTTTGCATAGTTCTCTGTTTATTTTGTTGATGTGAGAATTCTCTGACTGAGTGATAACACTGACTGCAAAGATAGCTATTTTTTACAGAAAAATTTCCACAATCGCATCAAATTGTTCAGCCCTCCATCACCACCACCTCGTAGCTCACCGGTACCGCCTTTTTGTACATCGCCAGCACCCCGCAGTAGTTTTCGAACGATAGTTTGCAGGCTCTCTCCAGCTTTGCCTGCGGCAGCTTTTCACCTGTAAACTGATAGATCACTTTCAGGGAGGTGTATTGCTTGGGATGCTCATCGCTCATCTCCGCGTCAATGCGGATATCAAACTTCTTCAGGTTGATACGCATCTTGCGTGCCATTTCCACGATATCGAGCCCGGAGCAACCGGCGGCCGAGATCAGCAGCAGCTTCTTCGGCCGCGGACCGGCATCATCACCGCCCTGCTCTTTTCCCAGATCGATGGTGATGGTATGCCCGTCGATCTCTGTATCAAAAATATTGTTCTCTCTCCAAATTGTCTGAATGGAATGTGTAGCCATAAATTCTGTTTTATCTGTTCAATTATTTCCACCTCCTTAAACAAACTGTCACTGCTTTGGTTCGATCACGATGAATCGGATTGTTACTGTCGCCCCTTGAACTCTTCCGGAGCGTTGAAAAAGTGTGTCAAAAAGAAATTCATTTCAGCGCAAATTGTTACATTTGCACCAAACTTCCCTGACATGATCCATACAAACGCGAACGTATTGCTGATATATACCGGAGGCACCATCGGCATGGTGGAGAATCCGGAGAGCGGTGCGCTGGAGCCATTCAATTTCAGTCACCTCCGTTCCAATATGCCAGAGATCAAGCGACTCAATTTCAATGTGGAGACCTATCTTTTCGATCCCCCCATTGATTCGTCGGATGTCTCAATCGCTATCTGGAAGCAGATCGTGAACGTGATTGAGATGAACTATGAGCGGTACGACGGTTTCGTGATCCTCCATGGTACCGACACCATGGCTTATACGGCGTCGGCACTGAGTTTCATGCTGGAGAACCTGACCAAGCCGGTGATCCTCACCGGCTCACAACTACCCATCGGTAAGTTGCGTACCGACGGGAAAGAGAATCTGATCACGGCGCTGGAGATCGCTGCCGACAAGGATGAGCGCGGGCGCCCTGAGGTGCCGGAGCTCTGTATTTACATGCAGAAACTGCTGATGCGCGGAAATCGCACCACGAAAATAAATGCCGACAATTTCAGTGCTTTCAGAAGTCCCAACTACCCTTACCTGGCAGAGGCAGGTCCCGACATCCGTTACAATAAACCGGTCATTCTTCAACCCGATGAGCGCAATCCGGTCCGTTTCAATTATGAAATGGAAAGGAACATGGTGATCCTGAAGTTGTTTCCCGGTATCAGCCGGGAGGTGGTGCGGGCACATCTCACTGTTCCCGGACTAAAGGGGGTGGTGCTGGAGACCTACGGTACCGGTAATACACCCATCAATCCCTGGTTTATGGAGATGATCCGGGATGCCCTGGCGCGCGACATTGTGGTGGTCAATGTGACCCAATGTCTTTACGGTTCAGTGGCGATGCATCGTTATGAGAACGGACAACGACTGGAGAAGATTGGAGTGATCAGCGGTTGTGACATCACTACCGAGGCGGCGCTCGCCAAGCTGATGATGCTCTTTGGTAAGGGGCATCTGCCCGGTGAAGTGAAAGAGTTGATGCATCGTTCGTTGCGTGGTGAGCTCACGGTGAGTGGATAATTTCTTTCATGTGAATGCTCTTTTATTTATCTTTGTTCCGCTCAAAACAGATTCAGAAAACGCTCTGACGGCAACTATGGGGAACTGTTGAGGTTCAATATGGCGGTCGGCAGAGATGAAACAGCTTATTTATGCAAAATCTTGACTACGGGATCATCGGCAACTGCCGTACGGCAGCACTGGTATCCAAAACGGGAAGCATCGACTGGTTCTGCCTGCCCGACTTCGACTCACCCTCCATCTTCGCCGCACTGCTCGACCGCGAGAAAGGCGGCAGTTTTCACTTCGAGGTGAGCGGGGATTACCAAATCACCCAACAATATCACGGACATACCAATATTCTACTCACACGGTTCGAATCGCCCGAGCACGGCTTTATTGTCTTTGACTATATGCCGCGCTATCTGACGGAGGCTGATCGCTATTACATGCCGCCCGAGATCCACCGCTACATCCGTGTGATCAAGGGACGGCCGAGGGTGCGGGTGGTTTACGATCCGCAGATCAATTATGCGCGTGAGAGGGTGCGGCACGAGATAGGAGATCAATATATTAAAACGCACTCGGAAGAGGACTCTGAAGATAAGGTCTATCTTTACTCCAGTTTGGACTTTGAAAAAGTGCTCAACCGGGAGGAGTTGGTGCTGGAGGATCATCATTTCTTTCTGCTCTCTTATAATCAGAAGCTGGTGACAGTGGATATCAACCGCATCCTGCTCGACTATGAGCGGACGAAGGTATATTGGCTCAACTACGCGAACCGCTCACGTGATTATCTGCAGTATAACGACATGATTAAACGGAGTCTGCTGGTACTTAAGCTGCTCTCCTACCAGAGCTCGGGGGCAATGCTGGCAGCAGTTACCACGAGCATACCGGAGAGCCTCGGCGAGACGCGTAACTGGGACTACCGTTTCTGCTGGCTGAGAGATGCCTCCATGTCGATTGACACGCTGCTCTTCATGAAACAGCGGTCTGCCGCTGAACGTTTCATTGGCTTTGTCAAAAAGATCCTGAAATCGTCGCGCGATGAACCGATACAGATCATGTATGGCATCCGGGGTGAGCGGATGCTTACCGAGGAGACACTCGATCACCTGAGCGGTTACGAGCACTCACGGCCGGTACGGATTGGCAATGCAGCTTACGATCAGGTGCAGAACGACACCATCGGCTACCTGATGGATGTGATTTACAAATATTATCTTTACTTCCCTGGCACGCTCGACGAGGTGGAGGAGATCTGGGAGATCATCAAGAACATGGTGCGCTCGGTGATGGCTGCCTGGCGCAAGCCGGACCGCAGCATCTGGGAGTTCCGCACGCGCGAGATGCATTTTGTCTTCTCCAAGGTGATGAGCTGGGTGACTTTCGACCGGGCATCGCTGATTGCCGAGTTACTCAACAAAGAAAGCTATGCTAAAAAGTGGCGCAATGAGGCTGATATCATCCGTGCAGAGGTGCATGAGA
>WOYT01000039.1 GCA_011620695.1 Proteiniphilum sp. | reverse complement strand
TTCCCCGCCAGGGAAGCTTCAAATATTCCTTTAATGAGGGAAGGCCCTGGCAGTACGGGTTGCTGACCGCTCCTTTTGACTTCCCTATCTACAAGACGGCTGAACAACTGAAGGCTGAACAAGACAGCATCCTGCAATATTATGAGCCTTATTTCGTAATCGACGAAGAGGTGGAGAAAAATGCGCTGGCCGATTTTGATGCCGATGTGAACCTGAAAGAGAGGCTGGCCGAACTGCCGGCTGATTACAAGTTGTACATCCGCAACAAATTACAGGAGGTCTATGAGAATGGGATCATGCGTTCCGAGGACTACGATCGCATCGCAGCTTCTGCTACGGGGGGACTGCGTATCAAGGAGGGAAATATGGCAGTATCAAAAAAGATTGAATCATTCTATACCATCCGCTCCGCCTATCAGAAAGTGCTTGAAGATTTGCCAGAGTCGATGGATGCCGAGATGGTGAAAGCTGCCAATATCAACGACTATATCCGTGAGAACATCATTTACGATGCCGCGACATCAGAAAAAGCAGAGAAAGAGTTTATCCAGCAGGTGGACATCAGCCATGGCATGGTGCAACAGGGGCAGCGTATCATCGATCAGGGAGAGATTGTGGATGCCCGTACCTACAACATTCTCGCCTCCCTGAAACGGGTAACAGAGGAACGCAGTGGCACTTCAGGCAAGAACAACGGCCTGATTCTGGGACAACTGATACTCATCCTCATGATGTTCGGATCGTTCTACATGTACCTGCTCTTTTTCCGTCCCAACGAATACCGGAACCGCAAGCATGTGCTCTTCATGCTCCTGCTGATCGTGATCTTCCTCTTACTGACAGCAGTCACCATACGCTTTGATCTTTTCAACGTCTTTATCATCCCCTATGCCATCGTCACCATTCTGATCCGTACATTCATCGACTCGCGCACCGCTCTTTTCGCCAGCCTGATCACCATCATCCTCAGCTCGCTGATGGTTCCTTTCCCGTTTGAGTTCATTGTGATTCAGATTTCAGTAGCCATGGCTTCCATCTTCATGCTGAAAGAATTGTCAGAGCGGTCGCAGCTCATCAGGAGTTCATTCTTCATCCTGCTCACCTATATCCTGGTTTATCTGGGACTCACACTCTACCAGGAGGGAAGCATAAATGAGGCCAACTGGGTGATGCTGATCTACTTCCTGATCAACTTCATTTTCATCATGTTCTCCTACTCACTGGTTTACCTGGTTGAACAGTCGTTCGGCTTTATCTCCGGCGTATCGCTGGTTGAGCTCTCCAACATCAACAAGCCTTTACTGAAAGAGCTCTCTGAAAAAGCCCCCGGCACTTTCCAGCACTCACTACAGGTCTCGAACCTGGGGATGGCTGCCGCCGTGAAGTTGGGTGCCAACGCTTCGCTGATCCGCACCGGCGCACTCTATCACGACATTGGCAAAATGGTGAACCCTGCTTTCTTCACCGAAAACCAGACACCAGGTATGAACCCGCATGCAGGACTCCCTTTTGAGGAGAGTGCCCGCATCATCATCAACCATGTCAAAGATGGAGTAAAGATCGCACAGAAAAACAACATCCCACAGCAGATCATTGATTTTATTGAGACACACCACGGCACCAGCATGCCCAAGTACTTCTACATCTCCTGGAAAAATGCCAACCCCGGAAAGGAGGTCAATGAGGCCGATTTCCGCTATCCCGGACCCAACCCCTTTACGCGCGAGCAGGCCATCATGATGATGGCCGATGCGACCGAGGCTTCTTCCCGTAGTCTGCCCTCCTACTCGGAAGAGTCGATACGAACGCTGGTGGATAAGATTATCGATTCACAAGTCAATGAAGGATATTTCAAGCTGGCACCCATCACTTTCAGGGATATTCAGACGGTGAAAGATGTATTCGTGGATAAATTGCAGACCATATATCACTCCCGCATTGCCTATCCCGAACTCAAACAACCGGAAAAAAAAGAGCCGCGTGAAGAGGATCACGCAGCAGATAAAGAGATGAGTAAAGAGTAGCAAAACCGGCCGGTCAGGGTGGAGGTGGACTACTCCCACTCTATCGTTGCAGGTGGTTTTGAGGAGATATCATAGACCACCCGGTTGACCCCTTTCACACGGTTGATGATCTCATTCGATACCTTGGCGAGAAACGGATAGGGGAGATGAGCCCAATCGGCGGTCATCGCATCGGTCGAGGTGACCGCACGCAGTGCAACCGTATTCTCATAGGTGCGCTCATCGCCCATCACCCCCACCGACTGCACCGGCAAAAGAATTGCCCCGGCCTGCCACACCTTATCATAAAGTCCGGCGTTGCGCAGGTTTGAAATGAAAATATCATCTGCCTCCTGAGCGATACGCACTTTTTCCGGGGTAATTTCTCCCAGGATACGAATACCCAATCCCGGACCGGGGAAAGGATGACGATGGATGAGGTGAGGCTGCATGCCCAATTCCAGGCCGATACGGCGCACCTCATCCTTGAAGAGCAGCTTCAGCGGTTCACACAACTTCAGGTTCATCTTCTCCGGAAGCCCTCCCACATTGTGGTGGCTCTTGATGGTCGCGCCGGTGATGGAGAGTGATTCGATGATGTCGGGATAGATGGTTCCCTGTGCCAGCCATTTGATATCTTGTAGCTTGTGTGCCTCCCGGTCGAACGTGTCAATAAACCCCTTCCCGATAATTTTCCGCTTCTGCTCCGGATCGGTCACCCCCGCCAGCGCATTGTAAAAATGCTGCCTGGCATCCACACCGATCACGTTCAACCCCAGATGTTCATAGTTCTCCAGCACCGTCTCAAACTCATTCTTCCGCAACAGCCCGTGGTCCACGAAGATGCAGGTGAGATTGCGACCGATAGCTCTGTTGAGCAGTACGGCAGTCACCGAGGAGTCGACACCTCCGGAAAGAGCCAAAATCACCTTATCGTCCCCCAGCTGCTCACGCAACTCCTTCACTGTCGATTCGATAAAAGATGCAGGTGTCCAGTCTTTGCTCACCCCGCAAATGGTGAGAAAGTTATCAAGGATCTTCGTCCCCTGTTCGGTATGGAACACCTCAGGGTGAAACTGTACCCCCCAGGTCTGCTCACCCTCAATACGATAGGCAGCCAACGCTACATCTTCGGTGGAGGCAATTACCCTGAAGTGGTCAGGGATCCGAACAATGGTGTCGCCGTGTGACATCCATACCTGGCTCTCCTGTGCAATGCTCCCCAAAAGCGGGTCACTGCTCTCAGTCACCCGCAGGTGCGCACGTCCATATTCCCTTGTCCCGTGGTTCCCGACCTCACCTCCCGAGGTGGCGGCCATCAACTGTGCTCCGTAGCAAATCCCCAGCACCGGGTAATGACCTCTAATGGCCTGCAGATCTGCTTTGAAAGCATGCTCATCGTTCACCGAGAAGGGACTACCGGAGAGGATCACTCCTTTTATCGACTCATCGCCAAACGGGAACTTGTTGTAGGGAACAATCTCACAAAAGGTATTCAGCTCCCGGATGCGGCGGCCGATCAGCTGCGTGGTCTGGGAGCCGAAATCGAGAATTACAATTTTTTCGTGCATAGGATTGATTGCATTGAGACTGTCCGTGAAGACGTCTGTTCAGTATGATGAAGTTTTCAGGTGACAAAGATACAAAAAGTATGAAAAATATCTCTTCAAAGAAATAACAGATTCTTTATAAAATCAGCATAGCATAGGTGCAAAGAAATTCTTGTATTATGATAATTATTTATCGTTTTTCGATATATTTTTATTGTTCTAAAAAATTATTATTGTACCTTTACAGCGTGAAAAGATAAAAATTAATTGGATAAAGCTTAATGAGGAGAACGAAAATCTAAAATAATTTTTCATGAAAACCAAACCAAGCACAAATTCCCTGGCCATTCTGTCTCTCCTGGCAGGTGTTGTTTACTTGATGATTTTGATACCTGAAATCATCAGTGGATGGGAAGGGGGTGTAGAAGGAGCAAAATCGGGATTCACGGAATCCAGACGATGGGATGAAAACCCCGACAACAACGTAGAGAGGGAGACATTCTATGTGAGGCTGAAACGAAAAGACAAGAATGACTATTTTCCGGATGATGTGCTGAACAGTAGGACTCAAGAGTACATCCCTGTGAGATATGATGAGATGCGTTTGCATTATCAGTTTAGGGATAGCAGATCTCTTGGGATGATTCTTTTCAAGACATTGCTAATGTTTGGCGCCTTACCTGTTCTTTTTTTGCTGATTCTGATACCGGTTCAGTTCTACAAACTGATCTTCTCTCTTTACCGCAACAATGTGTTTAACCAACTCAACGTGAAAAGGATTGAGAAAATTGGGATATATTATATCATTGTTTATGGCTATCAGCTCCTTTTCGAGCTATATGAATATCAAGCCGCAAAATCGGTCATTGATCTGGAAAAATATCAAATCGCCCACCCTGAGTACATCAATTCCTTATTACTGATCGGGCTTGTTGCATTGATCATCGCAACTGTAATGAAACGTGCCCTGTCCATCAAAGAAGAACAGGAGCTCACGATATAACATATGACAAACCTATGCCCATCATAATCAACCTGGATGTAGAGATGGCAAAGAAAAAGATCTCTTTAAACGAACTATCAGACCGGGTGGGAATCACCCCGGCCAACCTCTCTATCCTAAAGACCGGCAAAGCAAAAGCGATTCGGTTTACTACGCTCGAAGCCATCTGCAGGGAATTGAACTGCCAGCCGGGCGACATACTGGCATGGGTAGAGGAATCGGAACGACTCCATCCGCAACAGGATGGCAATGATCATCCCTCCGCTTCTTTCTGAGCCAAGCACCCCAATCGGTGGCAATACACAAATGAAAAGTAGTGAAAATAACAGTTGTATCTCTATTTTTCCTATCTTTGAAATCAGAATAGATGACTGATGAAAAATAAACATATCATTTTCACGATACTGCTCAGCACCTCACTCTTTGCCCTGAAAGGACAAACATTGGATGATGCCAGGAGTTGGTACCTGGAAGGTCGATATGCCGAAGCATTACCGGTACTTCAAAAAGCTCATGCAGCCGATTCGACTGATGCAGCACTGAATCAGTGGCTCGGCGTCAGCCTGTTGAAAACAGGCAGGATCCTGGAGGCAGAGAAGCATCTCACCTATGCAGAGGAGAAAAGGATCCCTGAGGCAACACTCTACCTGGGAGAGCTCTATAGCAAGCTTTATCGCTTTGATGATGCAGAGCAGGCATTTGAGAAATACCAGAGAGCTCACCGACGCAACAAGGAGGCGCTGGCAAAGCTTGATGGTTTCAGGGAAGAGGCTGCTCAGCTGCAACGAAGAGCTCTTCGCACAGAAGATGTGCAGATCATCGACAGCCTGGTGCTCCCAAAAAGTGAATTCCTCTCAGCCTACCACCTTAGCCAGTCATCCGGTTCACTGCTCCCCATCAACGCGTTCTTCTCCGACCTGCCGGCCGGCAATGAAACGCTCTACCTCAACGAACGTGGCGATAAGGTCTATTATTCGAAAGAGAGCGGTCAATCAGGTCACGACCTTTTCACCATGGATAAGCTCATCGATCGCTTCGGTAACGAACAAAGACTACCGGATAATATAAACGGGGAGGGTCATCAGGCCTATCCCTTTGTCATGAGTGACGGCCTCACCCTCTACTATGCTTCTACCGGTCAGCAGTCGTTGGGTGGTTATGATCTATTTGTAACACGATACAACATGAGAAGTGACTCCTACCTCACCCCCAATCAGTTGAACATGCCTTTCAACTCTCCTTTCAACGACTATATGATGGCCATCGATGAAGAGAAAGGCATTGGCTGGTTTGCTTCCGATCGTTTTCAACCGGAGGGTTTCGTCTGCATCTACACGTTCCTTCCCAATCCTCAGGTAACAATGGTGGAGAGTGATGATCAGACATATATCTATCGCAGGGCACGCATTGCATCCATTGCCGACACCTGGCGCGAAGGGGTAGACTACAGTTCGCTCCTCACCACCGCGAGGCAGCATACAACAAAAGAACCTGCCGCAGCATCGGAATTCATATTCATCATCAACGATGAGAAAATATACCACCAATTGGAAGATTTCACCAACAGCAGGGCACGATCTCTATTCTCACAGGCTCTCAAACTGGAAAAACAGCTTGAGCTTCTAGAGAGGGAGCTAAAAGAAAACAGGGATCGGATTGCCGCGGGTGGTGAAGCAAGCAGATCCCTCACCACACGGATATTGGAGCAGGAGAGAGAGAGTGAGATCCTTCACCAGCAGATTGAGAGACTGAAAAAGGAGGCCCGTAATGAAGAAATCAGGAATTTAACCGATTAAACTGAGTAAATATGACTTTCGAGCTTTTGATTGTAGTTGCCCTGATTCTGCTTGGCATCCTCTTTATGCTTGTGGAAATCTTCCTGCTGCCCGGTATCAGCATCGCCGGGATCGCAGGAACCATCATGCTGATAGGAGGGATCCTCTATGCCTACCACTTCATTGGGAGCACTGCCGGCAACATCACCCTGGTAGCATCAGCCGTAGCAATGGGAGCCTCTTTTTTCTGGCTGCTGAAATCGAAACAACTGCGCAAAATCTCACTTGAGACCAACATTGAGAGCAAGGTCGATAATTCAGATCTGGCAAAGATCAGTGTCGGTGACACAGGTGTAGCGCTTTCAAGGCTCAACCCCACAGGGAAAGTGATGGTAAATGACCTTACGGTGGAGGGTAAGTCGTTCAATGGTGAGTTTATCGACGAAGATGAAAAGATTGAGGTGGTGCGAATCGATACTTACCAGATACAGGTTAAAAGAATAACGGATCACCAGATGAACTAGTTCCTGCAACTTTAGTTGCAGATATGCTCACGCTAAAAGAGATATTTTTCTCAAAACAATATAAGAAATTTTCACCCTAAAAATAACATTATGGCTTTATCATTTCCTTTAATCATTACAATTGCCGTCATCATCATTTTTCTGATGATCTTCTTCCATTATGTACCGTTCTTCCTCTGGATCAACGCCCTCTCTGCCGGGGTGCGTATCTCACTGGTGCAGCTCTTCCTGATGCGTTTGCGCCGCGTACCGCCCCACACCATCGTCTATGCGATGATTGAAGCCCACAAGGCAGGACTCAAGGATGTCACCCGTGACAACCTGGAGGCTCACTACCTGGCCGGTGGGAAAGTGGAGAAGGTGGTCCATGCGCTGGTATCAGCATCCAAAGCCAATATCGATCTCCCATTCCAGATGGCTACCGCCATTGACCTGGCAGGGCGAGATGTGTTGCAGGCAGTACAGATGTCCGTTAATCCCAAGGTGATCGACACACCTCCGGTGACTGCCGTAGCCATCGATGGGATCCAGTTGATCGCCAAGGCGCGTGTGACGGTGCGAGCCAATATCAAGCAACTGGTGGGTGGGGCCGGTGAAGAGACCATCCTCGCCCGCGTGGGTGAGGGCATCGTCTCCTCCATCGGATCGGCTGTCTCTCACAAGTCGGTGCTCGAAAACCCTGACTCCATCTCCAAGCTGGTGCTCAAGAAAGGTCTCGACGCCGGTACCGCTTTTGAGATCCTCTCCATCGATATCGCTGATATCGACATAGGCAAGAACATCGGCGCAGTGCTACAGATGGATCAGGCCCAGGCCGACAAGAACATCGCCCAGGCTCGTGCCGAGGAGCGTCGCGCCATGGCCATCGCCCTTGAGCAAGAGATGAAAGCCAAGGCCCAGGAGGCACGTGCAAAGGTAATAGAAGCGGAGGCCGAGGTGCCTATTGCCATGGCCGAAGCCTTTCGCAATGGCAACCTGGGTATCATGGATTACTACCGAATGGAGAATATCAAAGCTGACACGGACATGCGTGACTCGATAGCCAAACCGCAGGGTGGTGGCCATAACAAGAAATAACAGGATCAATAGACAGAACCATTAATTTTGACTTTCTTATGAGAATCATCCCCGAGTCGGAGCTGATCATCAACTCCGATGGCAGTGCCTTTCATTTACACATCCGGCCTGAACATCTGGCAGAGAAGATCGTGATGATGGGTGACCCCGATAGGGTCTCCATGACTGCCAGCTTTTTCGACAATATAGAGTGCGACATATCCAGCCGTGAGTTTCATACCGTTACCGGCAGCTACAAAGGTAAGCGGATTACCGCCCTTTCGCACGGAATAGGAACCGATAACATTGACATCGTGCTCACCGAACTGGATGCCCTGGCCAACATCGACTTCAACACCCGGATGGTAAAAGAGCAGTTCAAACAACTCACCATGGTGCGCGTAGGTACCTCTGGAGGAATGCAACCACACTGTCCCGTTGGATCCTACGTGGTGTCGGAAAAGTCGATTGGCTTCGACGGGCTGATCCACTATTATGCGAATTCCCAGGCCATCCGTGAGGAGGAGTTTGAAGAGGCGTTCCAGAGACATGTGCACTGGTCTCCCTTTCACTGTTCACCCTACGTGGTGAGTGCCGATGAAGAGCTGGTCGAAAGAATCGCTTATGATATGATCCGCGGCGTCACCATCTCTGCAATCGGTTTCTACGGACCTCAGGGGCGACATGTTCGCTTGCCATTGGCTGATCCCGAACTGAATGCCAAGATTGAATCGTTTCGCTTTGGTGAGCATTGCATCACCAATTACGAGATGGAGAGTTCAGCGGTTGCCGGACTGGGTAAGTTGATGGGACACAAGGCGATGACGGTCTGCACAATTATTGCCAACCGGGTAGCTCTGGAGTCGAATGCCAACTATAAAGGTTCCATCGAAGAGTTGATTAAAATCGTCCTTGACCGCATCTGATGATGATATCCAGGAGCATCGATGTGCCTTTAACAGATTCAACAATTATCAATTAAACGTATTAACATGAGAAAATTTTTCACCTTACTGCTGTTGGTCGCAACGGTTGCGACCATGGCACAGCAAAACCCTCCCCTTCCTGTAGATCCGGAGGTGAGAACCGGGAAGCTGGAGAATGGGCTGACCTATTACATCCGGAATAATGGGCAACCGGAGAACAGAGCCGATTTTTACATCGCACAGAAAGTAGGCTCCATGCAGGAGGAAGACAACCAGGCAGGCCTGGCTCACTTCCTGGAACACATGGCTTTCAATGGCACAAAGAATTTCCCCGGCAAGAGCATGCTCAACTACCTGCAGGACAACGGGATTAAATTCGGCACCAACATCAACGCCTACACCTCTTTCGACGAAACGGTCTATTTTATGACCAACATACCCACCACCAACCAGAACCTGATGGATTCAGCCCTGCTGGTGCTGCATGACTGGTCCAATGCCATTGCTCTGGAAGAAGAGGAGATTGAAAAGGAACGCGGTGTGATTCGCGAAGAGTGGCGCACACGTGGCGGGGCGCAACAGCGACTGTGGGATCAGCTGCTTCCCAAGATGTACCCGGACAGTAAGTATGCCAAACGGATGCCCATCGGCAGCATCGAGGTGATCAACAACTTCAAACCGGAAGAGATCAGGGCTTATTACCACAAATGGTATCGGCCCGACCTGCAGGGCATCATCGTGGTAGGCAATGTGAATGTGGATGAGATGGAACAGAAAATAAAAGATTTGTTCTCTCCCATCTCACTCGATGCAGAAAGGGCCACACGGGAATATTATCCTGTTCCCGACAACAAGGACCCCATTGTGGCCATAGCCACTGATCCCGAGGCACGGAATACCAGCATCATGATGTTTAACAAACATGATCCGATGCCCCAGGAGCTGAAAAACACACAGGCCGGTTACCTGACGCAATATATACTGAATGCAGCCGCCTCCATGATGAATCAGCGTTTTGCTGAAATGATACAAAAGCCGGATGCTCCGTTTACCACTGCTTATGCTTATGATGACGACTACTTCGTAGCCAAGACAAAAGATGCATGGACGGTGGTCGCGGGAAGTGCGGAAGATAAGATCAAGGATGCGCTGGCAGCCATGGTCCGGGAAACAGAGCGGGCGAAACAGTACGGTTTTACGGCCTCGGAATACGAAGTGGCCCGTACAAATATCCTGAAAGGGTATGAGGATGCCTACAACAATCGGGATAAGCAACGCAACTCCGCCTATTCACAGGAATATGTGCGTGCCTTCACCGATGGGGAACCTTTCCCCGGCATCGAGTTTGAGTATCAGTTTATGCAGGCAGTCGCACCCAACATACCAGTGGAGGCGGTCAACCAGACCATCAAACAGCTGATCAGCGATGAGAACATCGTGATCTCGGTCACCGGCCCCCAAAAAGAAGGTCTGGCCTATCCTGCCGAAGACGAGTTGCTGGCTGTGTTGCAAGCAGTAAAGGCCGAAACCATTGAACCCTATGCCGAACAGGTGATCGATGAACCCCTTGTGGCTTCCCCGCCCGCACCGGGAAAGATCACGAAAGAGGAGAGAGATATGGCAATGGACGCTACCGTCTGGACATTGCAGAACGGCATGAAAGTAATCCTGAAAAATACCGATTTCAAGGATGATGAGATCAGGATGACGGCAACCAGCGCGGGCGGATATTCGCCATATGCCGTGCAGGATCCGGTCAACAGCAAGATGATGAATGCCGTGATGCGAGTGGGAGGTGTAGGCAATTTCAGCGCCACCGACCTGCCCAAGGTGCTTGCCGGAAAAACAGCATCGGCCAGCCCGGGCATCAGCCTCACCACGCAGGACTTCAACGGCTCCTCTTCGATCAAGGATTTCGAGACCATGCTTCAATTGGTCTATCTCTACTTCACCGCCCCCCGGAAAGACAGCGATGCGTTTCAATCGTTCGTGCAACGCATGGAGACGCAGCTGAAGAATCAGGAAGCGGAACCGATGGTGGCCTTCAGTGATTCCATCACGGCTGCCCTGTATGGTGACAATCCGCTGACCGCAAGAACCAGGGTCGCTGATTTAAAGCAACTCAATTACGACCGGATTATGGAGATGTACAAACAGCAATTCAGCAATCCCGGCAGCTTTGTATTTACTTTTGTCGGCAATATCGATGAAGAGAAAGTACGTCCCGTGGTGGAACAATATCTTGCATCCCTGCCCGGCCAGGCCGTAAAAGGGGAGTTCACCCGGGTACCGATGTCATTCACTCCGGGTAAAATGGAGAACATTTTCACTCGTGAAATGCAGAACCCCAAAGCATCTGTCTTCAACGCAGTCACCGGCAACATGGAGCGTAACATGAAAAACCAGATCCTGATGAGCATGTTCGACCAGATCCTCGACATCGTTTATACTGAAAAGGTGCGCGAGGATGAAGGGGGGACTTACGGCGTATATGCGGGAGGCTCTATTTCCCGTTATCCGGAAGGACAAACGCTGCTCCAGATCATGTTCGACACCGATCCGGAAAAGA
>WOYT01000091.1 GCA_011620695.1 Proteiniphilum sp. | reverse complement strand
TCTTTAAAATGTACATCAGGGCTGCGTTATTTTCCCATTCACCGCCGCTGCAGCCGCCACCAGGGGACTGGCCAGGATGGTGCGTGCACCGGGACCCTGCCGTCCCTCGAAATTGCGGTTCGAGGTGGAAACAGCATACTTGCCGGTGGGGATCTTGTCATCATTCATCGCCAGGCAGGCAGAGCAACCAGGTTGCCGCAGTGTGAAACCGGCCTCCTCCAGGATCTTATCCAGTCCCTCCGCCTCGATCTGCCTGCGCACCTGCCAGCTTCCGGGCACCAGCCAGGCCGTCACATTGTCCGCTTTCTTCTTGCCTTTCACATAGCCTGCGAAGACGCGGAAGTCCTCGATGCGGCCGTTGGTGCAGCTGCCCAGGAAGACATAATCGATCGGTTTCCCCTCCAGCTTCTCACCCGGCTCGAAGCCCATGTACCGGAGCGATTTCTCAAAGGAGATCTTGCCCGCCTCGTCAATCTCATCCAGCGTAGGGATGGTGCCGTCGATCGGCATACCCATGCCAGGGTTGGTCCCGTAGGTGATCATCGGCTTGATCTGCGACACGTCGAAAGTCACCTCCTTGTCGAACTGCGCCCCCTCATCGGTATGGAGCGTCTGCCAGTAGGCCATCGCCTCCTCCCATCGCTCACCCTTGGGTGCAAACTCGCGACCGCGAAGGTAGTTGAAGGTGGTCTCATCGGGTGCCACCAGTCCGCCGCGGGCACCCATCTCGATGCTCAGGTTGCAGAGCGTCATCCGCTCCTCCATGGTGAGGTTGCGCACCGCCTCGCCGGCATACTCCACAAAATAACCGGTGGCACCCCCGGTGGTGAGCTGTGAGATCATGTAGAGCGCCATATCCTTGGCACCGACATGCTCCCTGAGCGCTCCTTCGAAGTTGATCCGCATGGTCTTGGGACGGGTCTGCAGGATACACTGCGAAGCCAGCACCATCTCCACCTCGCTGGTGCCGATGCCGAACGCGATCGCCCCGAAAGCACCATGCGTGGAGGTGTGGCTGTCGCCACAGACGATGGTCATCCCCGGCTGGGTATAGCCATTCTCGGGGCCGATCACATGCACGATCCCATTCTTCGGGTTGTTGAGGCCATAGTAAGTAAGGCGGAAATCACGGGCATTCTTTGCCAGTGTATCCACCTGAAAGCGAGACACCTGGTCACTGATCGGCTGGTCCTGCCCCATGGTGGGGATGTTGTGGTCCGCCGTGAGCGTGGTCTGCTCCGGGCGGTAAACGCTCAGTCCCCGGTTACGGAGTCCCGCGAATGCCTGCGGGCTGGTCACCTCGTGACAGAGATGCCTGTCAATATATAACTGCGTAGGACCATTCTGCACGGTGGTCACCACGTGCGCGTCCCAGATTTTATCGAAAAGAGTCTTCATTTATGTTGATTTGTTGATTTGCTTATTGCTTATTGCTTACCACCTACAGCTTTTCACACAAACTTATTTACCGCGTCGATGTACGCCTCCACTGAAGCCGCCACGATATCGGTATTGGCCGAGAAACCGTAGTAAATGGTGCCGTTGTGTTCCACCTGCATATGCACCTTACCGATGTCGTCGCTGCCGTGGTCGATGGCCTGGATCAGGAACTCCTGGATCTTGATTTTTCTTTTGATGATATTTTTCACGGCGCGGATGGCGGCATCCACCGGGCCGTTGCCGCTGGCGGTGGCTTCGAAGCGCTCGCCGGCAATGTTGAGGCAGATGCTTGCCACGTCGCGCACACCAATGCCACAGAGCACCTGCAGATACTCCACCTTGATGCGATGCAGGCGCGCCTCCTTGCCTACCAGCATCAGGATATCGTCGTCGTTTATGTTCTTCTTCTTGTCCGCCAGCTCGAGGAACTGCTGGTACACCTTGTCCAGCTCCTCCGACTCCAGCTTCACACCCAGCAGGTTGAGACGGTTCTTCAGTGCGGCACGTCCGCTGCGGGCGGTCAGCACGATCGCATTGTCGTCGATGCCCACATCTTTGGGATTGATGATCTCGTAGGTCTCCACATTCTTCAGCACCCCATCCTGGTGAATGCCGGAAGAGTGTGCAAAGGCATTGCGACCCACGATCGCCTTGTTGGGCTGCACCGGCATGTTCATCAAACTGGATATCATCCGGCTGGTGGAGTAGATATGCTGCGTGTGGATATTGGTGTCGAACCCTCTCTCCTTGTGGCTCTTGAGTGCCATCACCACCTCCTCGAGAGAGGTATTGCCAGCTCGCTCGCCAATGCCGTTGATGGTCACCTCCACCTGACGGGCGCCATTGATTACGCCCGAGAGCGTGTTGGCAGTGGCCATACCCAGGTCCTGATGACAGTGGGTGGAGAGAATCGCATCCTTCATATCCACGTTGTTCATCAGGTATTTGATCTTGGCACCATACTCGTCGGGGAAGCAGTAGCCGGTGGTGTCGGGGATATTCACCACGGTGGCACCGGCGTTCACCACTGCCTGCACCACGCGGGCCAGATATTCATTGTCGGTGCGTCCCGCATCCTCGGCATAGAACTCCACATCGTCCACGAAGCGGCGGGCATATTTCACTGCCTTCACAGCCCGTTCGATGATCTCTTCCCGGTTGGAGTTGAATTTGTACCTGATATGGCTGTCGGAAGTGCCGATGCCGGTGTGGATCCTTTTCCGCTTCGCATACTTCAGCGACTCGGCAGCCACCTCGATATCTTTCTCCACCGCACGGGTCAGTGCACAGATGGTGGGCCAGGTTACAGCCTTTGAAATCTCCACCACCGACTTGAAATCACCGGGACTCGATACCGGAAATCCAGCTTCAATCACATCCACACCCAGCAGCTCAAGAGCCTGCGAAATCTGTATCTTCTCAATGGTGTTGAGCTGGCAGCCGGGAACCTGTTCGCCATCCCTCAATGTGGTATCAAAAACATAAATACGCTCCATTATTCATTCCTGTTGATTAGTCGTAACCTAAAAAAGACCTTTCTCACCGGGTGAGAAAGGTCTTCAAAATCTATTTATCTGCGTCAGTACACGATATGATATGCCAGTCTCACCCTCTGAATTCTTCCAGAAGTAGAATAGAAATGACTAGAATATCAATATTGCGAATCATAGTGTTGTACCTGTTTACTGTTTACTGTTTGATGGTTGCAAAGTAAAGCCAAAAAAATGAACCAACAAAATATTTCACAATTATTTTGCTAAAAAAATTACATTTTGATCACAGGATGCCATTTTATCTTTTCATTTCACATAAAAACCGCCTGTAAACCATTCACGATTCGCTATTTATCCGAAATCATCGAACATGATCATCTCCGGTGGCACGCCCAGGTCATCAAGCATCCGCTGTACGGCGGCTGCCATAGGTCCGGGACCGCACATGTAGTACTCGATATCTTCCGGAGCCTCATGATCTTTCAGGTAGGTATCATAAATCACCTGATGAACAAATCCGGGAGTGTACTTCACGCCGGCAGCATCCGCAGCCGGGTCGGGGCGGTCGAGCGCCAGGTGGAACGAAAAGTTGGGGAACTCACGCTCCAGTTCGTAGAAATCTTCCAGATAAAAGGCCTCCACCAGCGAACGGGCACCATAGAAGTAAGACATCTTGCGGTCGGTAATGTGGAGCGTCCTGGTAAGGTGCATGATTTGTGCACGGAGGGGTGCCATACCGGCGCCACCGCCCACCCAGAGCATCTCACGCTTGCTGTCGATGATGGGGTGGAAGTCACCGTAGGGACCAGATATCATCACCTTGTCACCCGCCTTCAGACTGAAGATATAGGAAGAGACAATCCCCGGGTTCACATTCATCCAGGTGCCCCTGGCACGGTCGAACGGCGGGGTGGCCACACGCACGTTGAGCATGATGACGTTCCCCTCGGCGGGATAATTAGCCATGGAGTAAGCGCGCACAGTCTCCTCGTCGTTCCTGGCAACCAGATCCCACATCTTTAACTTGTCCCACTCCGCTTTGTACTCCTCTTCGATGATAAAGTCAGAATATTTGATCTGGTCATACTTAGGCACCCTGATCTGGATGTAGGAGCCCGGCTTGAAATCGAGCTTCTCCCCCTCCGGCAGCTTCACCACAAACTCCTTGATGAACGATGCCACATTGCGGTTGGAGACCACCTCACACTCCCACTCCTTGATGCCGAACACATCTTCGGGAACGATGATCTTCATATCCTCCTTCACCTTCAACTGGCAGCTCAGTCGCCAGTTGTTCAGCTGCTCCTTCCGGCTGAAGTGACCCTTCTCGGTGGGGAGAATCTCTCCCCCCCCCTCAAGCACACGGCAACGGCACTGGCCGCAGGTACCTCCACCGCCACAGGCTGAAGAGAGGTAGATGTCCTGCGATTGCAGGGTGGTGAGCAGCGTGCTTCCCATCGGCACCTCCAGCTCTTTTTCTTCGTTCACGATGATCTTCACGTTGCCCGAGGGCATCAGTTTTGCCTTTGCTACCAGGATGATCACTACCAGGACCAGAATGACCAGCAGGAATACGATGACACTCGCCCATATGGTCAGTCCGCCCGTGCTCAATAATACACTCATACTTATGTATTTTATTTATATTTATTTCTGTTGCTATCTGTGGATGATTATATATTGATCCCGGAGAAGCTCATGAAGCCGATGGCCATCAGCGCCGTCACAATAAAGGTGATACCCAATCCCTTGAGCGGCTTGGGCACCTGCGAGTACTCCAGCTTCTCGCGAATGGCAGCCAGCCCCACGATGGCCAGCATCCAGCCGATGCCGGAGCCGAAGCCGTAGGCAGTAGCCATCCCAATATTGGCAAATTGGCGCTGCTGCATGAACAGCGATCCACCAAGGATGGAACAGTTCACGGCGATCAGCGGCAGGAAGATACCGAGTGAGGCGTAGAGCGAGGGACTGAATCGCTCGATGACCATCTCCACCAGCTGTACAATGGAAGCGATGATGGAGATAAAGATAAGCAGGCTGAAGACACTCAGGTCCACATCCGCGTACTCCTCACCCAGCCAGGAGAGCGCACCAGCTTTGAGCACGTAGTTTTCCAGCAGAAAGTTGACAGGTACCGTGATCACCAATACGAAGATAACGGCGATACCGAGTCCCAGGGCTGTTTTCACATTCCTCGATACCGCCAGAAAGGAACACATCCCAAGAAAATATGCGAATATCATGTTGTCGACAAAGATCGACCGGACAATCAGACTAATTGCATCCATATTTGTAGTCGTTTTTCAGTTTCTGTTAATTGGTTTCCTCCTGCAATTCCTTGTTGCGGGACCTGTGTACCCAGATGATCACTGCCACCAGGAACAGCGCCATGGGAGCCAGCATCATCAGTCCGTTGTTCTGGTATCCGGCGTCATACATGAACTGCGGAATCACCCTATATCCCAGCAGCTCACCCGATCCCAGCAGCTCACGGAAGAAGCCCACCGCCACCAGAATCCAGCCATACCCCAGTCCATTGCCAATGCCGTCGAGGAAAGAGGGCCAGGGGCCGTTGCCCAGGGCAAACGCCTCAAGGCGTCCCATCAGGATACAGTTGGTCACGATCAGACCCACAAAGACCGAAAGCTGTTTATTTACATCATAGGCGAAAGCTTTCAACACCTCACTCACGATGGTCACCAGCGCAGCCACCACCACCAGCTGTACAATGATACGGATACGGTTGGGAATGGTCTTGCGCAGCAACGAGATGATCACATTGGCTGCAGCCAGCACCAGCGTCACGGCTACAGCCATCACCAGCGAGGGCTCCAGCTTAGAGGTGACCGCCAGCGCGGAGCAGATACCGAGCACCTGCACGATCACAGGGTTGTTCTTATTCAACGGTCCCAGCAGGGCCGCTTTTGTTTTTGTCGATAATGCCATATTCTTATAGTTTTATGTTGACTGACCTCATTGGGCAGCATTCAGGTTCACCAAAAATTTACTGTATTTCCCCACGCTGTTGAGCAGCATGGCATCCACCCCCTTGCTGGTGATGGTACCACCGGAGATGGCATCCACATAGTCACGGCCGGCAGCCGTCTGACCAGACTTCACCACCGCTACGGAGCGGAAGTTCCCCTCCTTGATCAGCTCCTTACCGGTAAACTGCTTACGAAAAGAGGGTGTTGCAATCTCGGCTCCCAGCCCCGGGGTTTCGCCCTGGTGACCGAACTCAGCACCGTAGATGGTGCTGCCGTCAGCCTCCACGGCCAGGTATCCCCAGATGGGTCCCCACAGTCCGGTACCCTGCATCGGGATGATATACTTTACCGAACCATCCACCTCCGCTTCATATACCGGCAGACCCGCTGCATGTTCATCATCCAGCTCGGTGGAGAAAGCGGGATCATCGGGGGAGGTACCCTCGCTACCCTCCACCTTCTCCCCCTCGGGGGTAATCAGGTAGGCATTCTTCACCAATTCATCATACTTCTGCTGCGCTTCGGCAGCAGAGACATCCATATTAAGCGAACGCAGTATCTGCTGCATCTTGTCGATGTTCACATTGGCGGTCTGTCTCTCACTCAGTGCCTGATGGGTAAAGGCAAGCCCCAGCGCGACAATGATCACCATTACTGCTGCGTATATGATTGTGTATCCACTGTTTTCTCTGTTCATATCGTTTGATTTATGCAATCTTGATGCTATTCTGTTACAGTCGTTATGCCTGTTGTGACACAGCCGCGGCACGTTTCAACCGCCGTTTGATGTTGGCATCGATCACGTAGAAGTCGATGAGCGGTGCAAAGGCGTTCATCAGCAGGATCGACAGCATCATCCCCTCCGGGTAGCCAGGGTTGAAGACGCGGATGGTGATCGCCATCAGTCCGATCAGGAAGCCGTAAATCCATTTACCTCTCTCCGTACGGGCCGATGTCACCGGGTCGGTAGCCATGAAGACGGCACCGAAAGCAAATCCTCCCAGCAGGAAGTGATAGTAGAGAGGCATCTCCATGATGGTATTCTGTGCAAAGGTGTTGACCAGCAACACACCCACTGTACCGCCCAGGAAGACCGAGAGCATGGTCTTCCAGCTGCCCACGCCGGTGGCAATCAGGATCAGCGCCCCCAGGAGGATGGCAAAAGTTGAGACCTCACCCACCGAGCCGGGGATGAAGCCGAAGAACATATCGCTAATGGAGAGGGGATCACCCGTGATGCCGTGGAAAGTGAACTCACTGAAGCTGCCTGCCTCGGTGGTGGCAATCTGTCCCAGCGGTGTAGCACCAGAGTAGCCATCAATCACACTCCCTCTCCCCATGCCAAAGGTATCAGCCGTGCGCACCCATACCTGGTCGCCCGACATCTTTGAGGGATAAGAGAAGAAGAGAAACGCACGTACAATGAGTGCCACATTGAAGATGTTGTAACCTGTACCGCCAAACGCCTCCTTGACAAAAACAACTGAGAAGGCAGTAGCCACGGCCACCATCCAGAGAGGAGTGTCGATGGGCACGATCATCGGGATCAATATCCCGGAGACCAGGAAGCCCTCGGCCACCTCTTCTTTTTTCACCTGCGCCATGGCAAACTCGATGCCGAGACCCACCACGTAGGAGACCACGATCAGCGGTAACATGGCAAGCAGGCCGAAAAGAAATTTGTTGAGCAGCGACACCTCCTGGCCGATGGCCATATAGTGTTGCAGTCCCACGTTGTACATGCCCACCAGCAGTGCTGGTATCAGGGCCAGGATCACGATGATCATGGTACGCTTCGAGTCGCGCGCATCGTGAATGTGTACGCCCCTTTTGGAAGTAGTGTTGGGGACAAACAGAAACGTCTCAAACGCGTCGTAAGTGGAATAGAGCCAATGCAGCTTTCCCCCCTCTTCAAAATTGGGCTTTATCTTATCAAGATAGTTTCTTAACGCTTTCAAAGTGCTATGTTTTAGTAGTTATTATTCAAATGATCCCGCTCTTCCGTTACTCCATCTCCTTGCGGAGCAAGTCGAGACCGCTGCGGACGATGTGTTGCAACTCCAGCTTCGAGGTGTCAACAAACTCGCAGAGCGCGAAATCTTCCGGGGCCACCTCGTAGATGCCCAGCGCCTCCATCTTATCGATGTTGAAGGCGATGATCGCCTTGATCAGCTGCTCAGGGTAAATATCCATGGGGAACACCTTGTCATACTCGTTGGAGACGATGATGGCACGGCGACCGCCCAGCAGACGTGCATCCAGGCGGTAGGCTTTTTTAAGCCTGGGATAGGTGCAACCGGCGCTGTAGCGCTTAGGGGAGAGCGATGCCCAGCCGAGAGCCTCATGCACGTCGTCACCCTCAGGAATCACCGTCACCTGCGAATGACCGGCACGCAGCACCCCATCCGCATCGATCTTCACACCTGTCAGCGGGTTGCCGCTGATGTAGCGCAGCGTGATCCCTTCGGTCACGTTGTTCTGGAAGAGCTGCTTCAGCTGTGTACCGATCACCATCTTCCAGTAGCCGGTCTGCTTCACCTCCGAGCCGGTAAGGGCTACGGTACGTGTCAGGTCCACGATACCCTTGTTGAAGAGGCGGCCGATGATGGCCACATCCAAAGCATTGAGGGTCCAGACCGTCTCGCCGCGGTTTACCGGCTTCAGGTGGTTGATCTGCACACCCACGTTGCCTGCCGGATGGGGGCCGTCGAACTCGGTGATGATCACGTTCTTCGCCTCACGCAACCCCTTGTTGCTGCTCTTCGGGCTGATGGAGAGATAGATCCTGCCGGCGGTCAGCTTCGACAGTGCGTCGAACCCGGCCTGCAGGTCTGCCTCCTGCCCCTGCAGGATAAAATCGTAGTTAGGAGCCAGCGGCGCCGTATCGAAGCCCGTGACGAAGATGTCACGTGGAGCCTTTCCGGGTGCAGCCACCACATCATAGGGGCGCTGTCTGATCAGAAACCAGATGCCGGCATCCAGGATCGACTGTTTCACCTCTTCAGCAGAGAGGTCAGCTGGTTTTTTTATGCCATAATCCAGATACTCAGTAGTGGCATCTGCCTTGACTTCAATATAGAGAATGCGACGTTTCTCACCCCGTTCAATGGTGGTCACCACACCGCTCACAGGTGAGGCGAACAACATGCCGGGCTGGTTCTTCTCGTAAAAGAGAGGGGACCCCGCTTTCACGCTGTCGCCCGCCTTGACGGCTAACTTGGGAGTGATGCCCTGAAAATCCTCGGGGCAGATTCGCACCACCTCACTTCTCACCGTGCCGCGGAGTGTCTCTTCACACTCACCCAACAACGGGATCCGTAAGCCTTTCTTAATTTTTATTCGATTAGCCATATAGTTGTGTAATAAATAACCCGGTAATAATCTTTTTTTGAGTAATCAATTATCAATCAAAAGGTTTTTTTAGTTAGCTGTGAATGGACATGAGAGCATGATTCCAGTTGGATTGCAAAGATAAATCATTTGTCTCAAAACAATGCAGATTCAGGAGAGAAATAGGGAAAAAAATCCATAATCTGCCCTCTTCTCACCTCGCTTCCCCCACTCGCTATTTCTCAGCAATACCCGCCATCTCGGGATCAATCATGATGCGCCCACAATACTCACAAACAATGACCTTCTTACCCAGTTTGATGTCCATCTGCTTCTGCGGTGGTATCTTGTTAAAGCAACCACCACAGGCACCCCGCTGAATGGGCACGATACCCAGTCCGTTGCGGGCATTCTTGCGAATACGCTTGAACGCTGCCAGCAGACGAGGTTCAATGGTGGTCTCCGTTTTCTTGGCTTTCTCACGTATCTTCTCCTCCTGCGCTTTTGTTTCTGAGACGATATCTTCGAGCTCTTTCTTCTTGTGTTCCAGGTCGCCTGTTTTCTCTTTCAGCAGCTCTTTGGCTGCAGCTATCTGCTCCTTAATCGCCACGACCTGCTGCTCATATTCACGGATATGCTTTTCCGAAAGTTCAATCTCAAGCGTTTCGAACTCGATCTCTTTGGAGAGATGGTCATACTCCTTGCTGTTGCGCACATTATCCAGCTGCTTGGTGTATCGTTCGATCTTCGCCTTGCTGGTTTCGATCTTACCTTTCTGTAACTTGGTGTTATCCTCCAGTTGCTTGAGCTCCAACTCGAAGTTATTGATACGGGTACCCAACCCGGCAATCTCGTCGTCCAGGTCAGATACCTCCAGGGGTAGTTCCCCCCGCAGGGTTTTGATGCGGTCGATCTCTGAGAGATAGGACTGCAGCTTGTAAAGTGACTTCAGTTTGTCTTCTACCGACATTTCCTGCTCCACGACTTTCTTTTTTGTTGCCATATGAATGCTATTTTTTTTTGATAATGTTATGTTGATGTTCAGCTGGTGGTAATCCCGCAACTGCCCCATGTGGCAGGCATTGAGCCAGACAACGTGCCTGTAACGAAAAAATGTAGTAACCAAACGATGGAAAAAATCGTTTCGTTACCACATTCACTGTAACTGCGGGAACAAGTCGGACCGCTTTCTGTTACAGATACTTTACCGGATTCACGTCGAATGCCGATTTATGTAGTGCAAAGGTAGTGAATTTTTTTGAAAGCAGATCGAAAAAGAGCTCTTTTATGCAGATCTCCGACTCGTAATGGCCTACCACTGCAAGGAGGATGTTCCCCTCTACATCATAAAAATCATTGTACTTGGCCTCACCGGTCAGAAAAGCATCGGCACCATAAGCCACCGCACGGGGTATGAGGAATGCACCGGCGCCACCACAGATGGCCACATCGCGTATCTCTTTTCCCTGAAGCTTGGTATGACTGATGGTTGACAGATTGAAGAGATCCTTCAGCAGGTATAGAAACTCCTGCTCCGGCATCGGCTCCGGCAACACACCCACCACGCCACTGCCATGCTGACCCCACTCGTTGTCAATGGGATAGAAGTCAAACACCGGCTCCTCATAGGGATGCACCGCCAGCAGTGCACGCAGCACCTCCTCTTTTTTCATCACCGGCACCACGGTTTCAATCCGCACCTCCGGTTCAAAGTGAAGCCTCTCGGTCTCTCCCACGAAAGGGTTTGTTCCTGCACCCGGCCGGAAAGTACCCTCACCTGTCAGGTTATAGCTGCAGCTGTCGTAGTTGCCAATATGTCCGGCACCGGCATTAAAGAGTGCATTACGCACACTCTCGGCATGATGCACCGGAACAGTGGTGACAAGCTTGAACAGTGCATGCTCTTTTGGGCTGAGCACCTTCACATTCTGCAGCTCCAGCATCTCTGCCAGCCGGTAGTTCACCCCACCCCCGGCATTGTCGAGGTTGGTATGAGCAGCATAGAGGACAATGTCGTTGCGGATGGCCATGATCATGGAGCGTTCCACGTAGCTCTTGCCGGTAAGTGAACGGAAAGGACGAAAGGCAATGGGGTGATGCGAGATGATCAGGTTGCATCCCAGGGCAATGGCCTCCTCCACCACCTCTTCGGTCACGTCGATGGCCAGCAGTGCTCC
>WOYT01000076.1 GCA_011620695.1 Proteiniphilum sp. | reverse complement strand
CCATAAACGTTTTTACAACAGCGGTGCGAAGAGACGCAGCAGCGATTCCAGAAAACGCCTGGTCAATGGTCTTTTTTTCCATTCTTTCAGAGAAACCACATCACAGGAACGCTGGTCACCGGCAAAGATCTCCAGCGCCTGATCAGCTACCTCCTTATCATATATAAAAGCCTCTGCCTCGAAGTTTTGCTCGAGGCTGCGAGTGTCAAAGTTGGCAGAGCCAATCAGGGTGAGCGAACCGTCGAAGATCATCAGCTTGGAATGGAGAAAACCCGCGCGGTAGAGATAGACCTTCACCCCTGCCTGCAGCATATGTCCGATAAAGGAGTAGGATGCCAGCTGCACCAATGGCACATCGGAGCGACGAGAGAGCATGAGTCTCACATCCACACCCCGAATGGCCGCGGCCTGCAGGGCGTCGGTCATCGATTCAGGCGGGAAAAAATAGGGCGTTTGAATGAAAATCGATTTTTCGGCACCATAGATAGCCTGCATGATACCGTGCAACAGTTCATTCTCATCACTCAGCGGTCCGCTGTTGACAATTTGCATCAGCGAGTTGCCATAGTTATCGAGCAGGGGGAAGTAATTGCGTGAGGTGATCAGTGTCTGGGAGACAAAGAACCAGTCGATCAGAAAGACCGATTGCAACCCCTGAACCCCTTTCCCCCTGATGCGGGCGTGGGTATCTCGCCAGGGTCCCCACTCCAGTCCATTCAGATATCGATCTGCGATATTTATACCACCCAGGTAACCGATCTCACCGTCGATCACGATGATCTTGCGGTGTGTCCGGTAGTTGATTCGTGATGTGAGGAAGGGAAGTGTCAGCTTCAGAAAGGGTTCTACCTCGATACCAGCCATACGAAACGCTTCGAAATATGCTTTTCCTGTTTTCCGGGAGCCGAAACTGTCGTAGATGATGCGCACCTCTACCCCTTCATGAGCTTTACGGATGAGCGCCTGCTGCAACTTTTTCCCGATCTCATCGTCGTTAAGTACATAATATTCAAGGTGGATATGCTTCCGGGCCTGATCAATATCGCTGAAAAGACGATCAAATTTTTCTCTGGCATGGGTAAAAAACTCCACCTGGTTACCTCCCAGCAGAGGGTTATAATCCATGCGACGGAGCAGGTTAATCAGATTGGCATATTCCGGCGGATAATTCAGTTCCACCTGTGTCCCCATCTCATCCAGCGGTCTCTTCTTCAGCTTGCTGTACATGCGTCGTGAGATGAGATACTTGCGGGTGGCGTCCTGTCCGAAGACAGCATACCAGATGATACCAATGACCGGCAGAAAGAGCACCGCCAACACCCATGCCACTGTTTTGATGGGATTCCTGTTCTCGGTAATGACCACCACCACGATGCTCACCACCGTAAGGAGGTAAAGGATATCAATAAGGGTGATCACTGTTTGGTTCAGGGGCATGACTACAATCGATATTTACCTTCACTCATATCTTCCAGTATGTTGAGGTAAGAGTGATAACGACTCTCGCTGATAAGCTGTTTTGCCACCGCCTCCCGCACAGCACAGTCAGGCTCTTGCAGGTGGAGACAGTTGTAATAGCGGCATTGCTTCGATGTGCGGAAAATCTCCGGGAAATAATGCGACACCTCCGCAGCGACCATATCGATGGTACCGAACCCTTTGATACCCGGTGTATCGATGATGAACCCGCCGTTCTCCAGCTCAATCATCTCGGAAAAGGTGGTGGTGTGCATCCCTTTCTGATGATAACCGGATATCGCTGCCACTTTCTGTATGTTTTCTCCGCGAAGGGTATTGACGATGGTGGACTTACCTACGCCGGAATGACCCGCCAGCAACACGGTTTTACCCCGCGTGAGGGCCTCCAGTTCATCTCTTCCCTGACCGGTAACCATTGAGCTCTCCAGGCAGTGATAGCCTATGGTGGTATAGAGCCGGATCATTCCCTGCAGGTACTCCTGATCCGCTGCATCATAGAGATCGATCTTGTTGAAGAGAAGGGTGACCGGTACCGAATAGGCCTCGGCGGTCGCCAGGAAGCGGTCGATGAAGACGGTGCTGGTCTCCGGGCTGCGCAAGGTGATGCATAGCAGTGCGCGGTCGATGTTGGCAGCCAGGATATGAGCCTGTTTGGATAGGTTGGATGCCCGTCGGACGATGTAGTTCTTCCGTTCCGCAATATCGGTGATGAAAGCAGTGCCATCCGGGTTCACGTCAAGAGTCACCCGATCGCCCACCACCACGGGACTGGTACTACGGATCCCTTTCAACCGGAAGTTTCCCTTAGCGCGGCAGAGCAGGGCATTGCCCTGCTCATCACGCACCAGGTACCTGTCCCCGGTATTTCTGATTACCAGTCCGCTGCGCTGTTGCAGTTCCTCCTCACCGCAGGCTGAAGTCATCAAACTGTCAGTATTTCTTTCTCTTTCTCGGCGAACATCTCATCCACCTTCCGGATATATTTATCGTGCAGCTTCTGTAGTTCATTTTCGCCATCCTTGCCCATATCCTCCGGCATCCCCTCTTTCACCGCTTTCTTTAACTCATCAATCCCTTCGCGGCGAGCATTGCGGATGCTGATCTTAGCCTCCTCAGCCTCCTGTTTGGTCTGCTTCACCAACTGACGGCGCCGCTCCTCCGTAAGAGGTGGAATACCCAAACGAATCACCTCCCCATTGTTCTCGGGGGTGATACCCACGTCAGAGTCGAGGATCGCTTTCTCAACCACCTTGAGCATCTGCTTCTCCCAGGGCTGTACCATGATGGTCTTGGCGTCAGGGGTAGTGATGGTAGCCACGTTGGACAGGGGCACATGACTTCCGTAATACTCCACGCGGATGCCGTCGAGGATGTGTGCATTGGCACGTCCTGCGCGGATGCGGGAGAAAGTCTCTTCGAGAAACTCGAGACTCATCTGCATTTTCTCCTCAGCTTCTTTCCTGATTGTTGTTGTATCCATACCTATTTAAAATTGTTTCAGTGGCAAAAATAGTCAAAACTTTTGAATGGCTCCTACAAATGAACCAAAGTACCAATCTCTTCCCCATCGATCACCCTGTTCAGGTTGCCGTAACGCTCCATGTCGAAGACTACGACAGGTAGGTTGTTTTCCCGGCAGAGGGTGGTGGCAGTGAGATCCATCACTTTCAACCCCCTTTTGTATATCTCATCGAAGGTGATGGAATTGAACTTCGTGGCAGTGGGATCTTTCTCAGGATCGGCGGTGTAAACGCCATCGACCCGTGTACCCTTGAACATGGCATTGGCTTCGATTTCTATTCCCCGGAGTGCTGATGCGGTGTCGGTAGTGAAAAACGGGTTACCGGTACCACCGGCAATGAGGGCAATCTGCCCCTGTTCCATTGCTTCAATCGCTTTCCATTTGGAGTAGAGCTCACCCACCGGCTCCATGCGGATGGCGGTGAAGAGTCGGTTAGGCTGCCCTATCGCCGTAAGTGCCGAGCTGAGCGCCAGGCTGTTGATCACGGTGGCCAGCATTCCCATCTGATCTCCTTTCACCCTGTCGAACCCCTTGCTGGAGCCGCTCATGCCACGGAAGATGTTGCCACCACCCATCACGATGCTGATCTGAACGCCTTTGGCGGCAGCCTCACGGATCTGTTCGGCATACTCTTGGAGTCGCTTCTCGTCGATTCCATACTGTTTCTCTCCCATGAGCGATTCTCCGCTCAGCTTCAATAATATTCGTTTGAATTGCATATGTTTTTTAAGCTTTCATCTTTTGATTCCTGGTTCAAGGTTCGAAAACCTTGAACCTTGAACCTATCAACTTACCAACATTCAGACGAGGAGCTAATCCACGAACGACACCTCTTTGAATGCATATATCCGTTCCTCGTTGCTATCGAGCGTGCGGAGCACCAGGTGACCGGATGACAGCACGGCCTCTATTTTCGCCTTGAAGCGGCCATTCTGATCTTCAAACCAGTAAAAATCATTCACCCGGTAGAGATCGAGCATGTACTCATCTTCGATTGCAGTTTTCTGATCATCCTGCAGATCACGATAAAGCAGAAAAAACTCACGCAGAAAGAGATCCAACAGATACTCCCTGTCGTGTAGTGTTCCGGTGATCTGGCATAGCGATACCGGGTTGGGCAAATCGAGCGGGAAGATCTGTTGATTGACATTGATACCGATGCCGATCACCGAGTTGTCGATCTCTTTCCCCTGGATATCATTCTCGATAAGGATGCCGGCAATTTTTTTATCTTTCCAGTAGATATCGTTCGGCCATTTGATGCGAATATCAATGGCAAATTGATCGAGCATATTCTTGAGGGCCAATGAGGTGATGCGGGAGAGGATGAACGATTCGTTTGCCGGCAGCTGCCGCGGGTAGATCACCAGGCTGAAAAGCAGGTTCTCCCCCCTGGCGGAGCGCCAGCTGTTGCCTATCTGCCCTCTACCCCCTGTCTGGTAATCGGCGATCACCAGTGACCCCTCTTCAGGGTGCTCCTCCCTTACCAGTTGCTTCAGGTAACGGTTGGTGGAGTCGGTCTCCTCCAGACGGATCATCCGTCTCTGATCACTCAGTTGTTCCATAATATTCCTCCTGTTTCTTTTTTGGCAGCTTGCGGATCACCTCTTCCACCGAATGGTCGATCCATCTCTTCAGCTCTCTGTCACCCATGTCACCATCGAGCCAGATCCTGTTCCAGTAAGTCTTGTTCATATGATAGGCAGCCTCCACACAGTCATACTCCTCCCGCAGGCGCATCGCCTTTTCGGGATCACATTTCAGGCTGATGTTGCAACGCTCTGCGTCGGTGGGGATCATGGCAAACATCTTCCCCATTACCTTCATCACGATGGTCACCTCGTCGAAAGGAGTTGTTGCCTCTGCTCCCTTCACCGAAAGACAATAGTCAAACAGCTCTTCGATATTCATCTCTTTCTTGTTTTCCGTTTGGCTGTTCCCTTTAATCTCTATAGCATGCAACCCTCAACAGGATGATCAGAATGAAATAAAAGCATCTTCAATGTGTTCCAACGTGTAACGTTCTCCTTTCCACAGGATGGCGATGATATCGAACCGTGCCGGGAGATCGATCTGCTTTATGAGCAGGTAGTAGTTGGCTGCCTGGATCATTCGCCGCATGCGTTGCTTACCCACAAAGCTCTCAGGGTCGCCCCACTGATCCGACGTGCGGGTCTTCACCTCCACGAAGACGATATACCCCTCGTGGGTGGTGATGATGTCGATCTCATACCCATGCAGCCGCCAGTTTCTTTCCAGGATATGATGTCCTTTCGACTCCAGGTAGCTGACCGCTGTCTCCTCTCCTTTACGACCCAGTTCGTTGTGTAGCGCCATCACTCATCCGGCTGAAAAGCCCATAAATGTTGTAAAAATACAAATTTAGCAATGAAAAAGTTCCTTTTGGTGAAAATATTTTGTTTTTTTGCATCAGCAAAGATAAAGCGGTTCAGATGTGATCCAAAACCTATCTGTAACGGCAGGTAATCGAATGGAAGTTTTTTGATGAGTACGAAAATGCGGCGTTAATCTTATGCTGGACGACAATTATTTTATGCGACAGGCACTGATGGAGGCACATAAAGCCTTTGAACAGAATGAGGTACCGGTGGGTGCCGTGGTGGTCTCCGACCAGCGTATCATTGCCCGTGCCCACAACCTCACCGAGATGCTGAACGATGTGACGGCCCATGCAGAGATGCAGGCCATCACTGCTGCAGCGAATGTGCTGGGAGGCAAGTACCTGACCGATTGTACCCTTTACGTGACGGTAGAGCCCTGTCCCATGTGTGCGGGAGCACTGCGCTGGGCACAGCTCTCTCGTCTGGTATATGGTGCTGCGGATGAGAAGAGAGGCTTCACCCGACTATTCGCAGAGCTGCTCCACCCCAAGACCGCCCTCACCAGTGGGGTAATGGCCGAAGAATGCGGAGAGCTCATGAAACAGTTTTTTGCCAGCAAGCGTTAAATTATCACAAACCATCCCAACTTTTTCTTCCCGGCCACCCTATTTAGCAGTTCATCCCTTATATTTGAGCACTAAATTATTCGCTATGAAACGATTCATCATCATCGCCGCTATGGTCGGACTGTTCGTTGTGAATCTGAGATCACAGCATCAGGAGCACAATCGACTACCGTGGGACAGCATTCCACGTGAGCTTCCACCTTTCACCCTTGAGGGTATTGACACGCTTCGGTTTCATCCGGGAGACACCATCCCCGCGCCGATATGGAAACAATTTCTGAAGAAACAGGGAAGAGAAAGAGCCAGGGCGCTGCCGGCTCCCATGGATCAGATGCCGGTAGTGGTTCCACCGGGCTACACCTTTCATATGATTGTCAAAAAGCCCGATACCACTTTCCTCTATCACTCCCGCAACCTGCGGGAGGAGGAGAAGAAGTCGTTGCGGTTAAAGACCCTTCCCGGCAAAAAAAAGAGATAACAATGGTAAACGATTTCTTCTGAGATCTGTTTAACAGTTACTCTTCAACCCAAATGGAGAGTCTAAACAATAACTATGGAGAAAAGACTCAAACAGCAGATCAATTTTATTCTGGAAGCAGACAAACTGAAGCAGGTGATTCGCCGCAACTGGCTAACCGACGACAGCCGGCGGGAAAACACAGCCGAGCACACCTGGCATTCCATTCTTGCAGCCATGCTCTTCTTCGAGTATGCCGATAACAAAGAGGAGCTGGATCTGTTACAGATCATCCGGATGATCACCCTGCACGATCTGGTGGAGATTGAAGCGGGTGATACTTTCATCTTCGATGAAGAGGCAAACCGGAACAAGTTCGACCGTGAGAACCAGGCAGCCAAAAAGCTCTTCAAGCTGCTCCCCTACGACCAGGGGAAGGAGTATTACGAGCTGTGGCTGGAGTTTGAAAAGGAGGAGACACCCAATGCAATCTTTGCGGCCGCCATCGATAAGATCATGCCGGTACTGCTGAACACCTACAGCAATGGCACCAGCTGGCGCGAGGCAGGCATCACGAGTGAGCGTCTCTTCGGGACGCTGCAATCAATTGAAAAGGGTCCCGCCAAAATCCGGGAGTTGCTGACGGATCTGGTGAACAAAGCTCGCGAGAAGGGGAACCTGAAATAATATGACTCATCGATATTAGTGATTGAACAAATCTTCGTCTGTTGCGTTCAAATAATCAGATGCAAGGACAGTTGATGCCCTTGACAACAGCATAAAATCATTAATTATTGCGACAATATGAGTAAAAAGAAAATTGCAGTACTGATAGGCAGTTTACGCAAGGAATCAGTCAACAGAAAACTGGCGAACGAGGTGGTCAAACTGGCTCCCGACACGCTGGAGCTGGAGATCGTGGAGATCGGTCAGCTGGCACACTACAACGAAGATCTGGATAGCAATCCCCCTGCAGAGTGGGTAGCATTCCGCGAGAAGATCGGTGCCGCCGACGGCTATCTCTTCTTCACCCCCGAGTACAACCGCACCACCTCCGGTGTGTTGAAAAATGCCCTGGATGTGGCATCACGGCCCTATGGTCAGAACAAGTGGGGTGGCAAGCCGGCTGCCATTGTGAGCAGCTCGATGAGCCCCCTGGGTGGTGAAGCAGCCAACCATGCGCTGCGCCAGCCGATGGTATTCCTCAACGTTTACATGATGCAGCAACCGGAAGCCTATATAGGCAACAGCTGGGAGCTGTTCGACGAGCAGAACAACCTGAAGAGCGAGGAGACCCGTGCATTCCTGCAGAGCTGGGTGAATGCCTTCGCCGAGTGGGTGTATAAGTTTTAGGTGATCAACAGGATCGCGTTCCGCGATCGGGATGGTCCCCCTATCACAATCTCAGGGACCATCCTTTTTTGTATTGAGCAGGCAGTGGATAAACTCATTTATCCGTTGCCTGCTTTCTGTTGCATCATACATGAACCGGACTACAGGATGCTGCTCAAACTTTCGGCAGCTTCCAGGGATCACGGTAGTTGGCTTTGATCAGCCTGTTGGCCTCCGGGTTATCAAATGCCCCGGTTTCATTATCCCAGTGCAGCGCACTGCCCACACGACAGGAGATGTTGCCCATATGACTCAGCCTGGCCACCTCGGCACCAATGGCGATGTCGGCATTGGGCAGCTCGCGGCTCCGCATGCACTCCAGCATATTGCCGGCATGCAGGTAGAGACCTTTACCGCTGCCTCCTCTTTTCTCCACCGCTTCCATGCGGGGGGTATTGGGCTTCCGTTCGTTGTCGCAGGGATAACAGTAGGGGAAGGTGCGACTGTTGATAGCCTGCTCCGGTATCACCTCCCATCCGCTGCGGGTAAGGATCATTGTTCCGTTCTCGCCAAAGAAGGCCACTCCCTCGCGCAGGCCAAAGAGTCCGTTGCCAATGCCGCAGGCATGGTCCCAGATGATGTTGAAGTCGGGATAGCGGTAGGTGACCATCAGCGTGTCGGGTGTCTCCATGGCATCGTCAGGATAGCCAAACTTGCCGCCGGCGCCATAGACATAGGAGGGGAGTCCCACGTTCATACCCTTCATCGCGTAGTCGAGCAGATGCACACCCCAGTCGGACATCAACCCCCCGGCGTAATCCCAGAAGAAACGAAAGTTATAGTGAAAACGGTTCTGATTGAAAGGACGCTTGGGTGCCGGTCCCAGCCACATGTCGTAATCGACCCCCTGCGGCACTTCACTGTCGGGTACCACCGGCAGGGTCCACTTGCTGGTCTGGTATGCCCAAACCTTCACGGTGCGCACCCGTCCCAGCGCCCCACTCTGCACGTAGGCCGCCGCCTCGTCCCAATGGGGATCGCTGCGCTGCCACTGTCCCACCTGTACAATCCGGTCATACTTACGGGTTGCACGCACCATCAGATCACACTCTTCGATGGTATTGGCCAGTGGTTTCTCCACGTAAACATCCTTTCCTGCCTCACATGCCGCCACCAGCTGCAGGCAGTGCCAGTGATCGGGTGTACCGATGATTACCATATCCACATCCTTGTTATCGATCACCCTGCGCCAGTCTTTGACCAGTTGCGGTGGCCGTTTACCAGTCAGCTCTTCCACCTCCGATGCACGCTGATAAAGGAACTGATCATCCACGTCGCACATGGAGATACACTCCACACCGGGGTATTGCAGGAACGTTCTGAGGTTACTCCATCCCTGGTTACGACAGCCAATGAGACCAATTTTGATTTTATTACCGGGAGCATTATTCCCATAGAGCGAATTAAATGGTTGACCCATCAGGGGAGCCAGTCCCAGTCCTGTGGCAGTGATTGCCGTTTTTTTCAAGAAGTTGCGTCTGTCCATCTTTTTGTCTGTTTTTTTGGTATGATTGAGGCAAAGATAAGAAAGATTGTATTATGAGCACCCAAATATTCAGGGTTCTTTTTGACCTTTTCTAACAGGATTTATTTATATTTGCCCGCGACAGGCAGAATTATAATCGAAACAGTGCTTACAGATGCAGCTTCTCAATGATCTCTTTCAAGTCCTCCATCAATATATCGGCGGTCATCATTGGTTTATTTTTCTTCTATTGGGGACCGGTCTTTTTTTTACTTTATACCTCAGATTTCCTCAGATCCGTTACTTCAGCCATGCCCTGCGCATCGTCAGAGGCAAGTATGACAAGAAAGGCGACAAGGGCGACACATCCCATTTCCAGGCGCTGGCAACGGCTCTCTCAGGCACAGTGGGCACAGGTAATATCGCCGGGGTGGCACTGGCCGTACACCTGGGAGGACCAGCTGCACTCTTCTGGATGCTGGTGACCGCTTTTCTGGGTATGTGTACCAAGTTCGTGGAGGTGACCCTCTCCCACAAGTATCGTGATTTCGATGAAAAGGGGATGGTGGCCGGTGGACCGATGTACTACATGAAAAAAAGGCTCAACATCCGACTGAAGAACGGAAAGCTGATCAAGACAGGTTACTGGCTGGGGGGATTCTTTGCCGTGGCCACCATTCTCTCCTCCTTTGGATCAGGCAGCCTTCCTCAGATCAACAGCATCACCAACACCATCTTTTCCACATTTGGAATCAGCCACATCGTAACAGGCGCCGTGCTGTCGCTGCTGCTGGCCCTGATCATCATCGGAGGAATTAAACGCATCGCGATGGTGACTGCCACGCTGGTACCCTTTATGGCGGTCGTTTACTTCCTGGGAGCCATCACGGTGATCATCACCAATTACCAGCAGATCATACCCTCTTTTCTCTCCATCTTCAGTGACCTTTTTACCGGCACAGCAGCTGTGGGAGGTTTCCTTGGTTCCGGATTTGCATTTGCATTCAACAATGGTGTCAACCGCGGTCTCTTCTCCAACGAGGCGGGGCAGGGCTCCGCACCCATTGCACATGCCTCGGCCAAGGCTCATGAGCCGGTATCGGAGGGGATGGTGGCCATCCTGGAGCCCTTTATCGACACCATCATCATCTGTTTCCTCACCGGACTGGTGTTGCTCTCCTCCGGGGTATGGAACGAAAAGCTACCCAATCAGTTTCAGAAGACCGATATCGAAGTGCTGACAAGGCATTATGATGAGCAGGATGCGGATGATGTGTCGCAGCTGGAGAAACACCTTAACAGCAACAACAGAGTGCCACTCTTCACTGGTATGCTGCATGTGGAAGAGGGACAGATCAGAGAAACAGTTTCGGTGTTGCACGCACGATCGGTTGCTGAACAAATAGAGGTGCTTAAAGATGGGGAACCCTACAGCGGTATGCTGGAGGTAAATAACGGGAGGGTCACACAGACATCCCGGGAGATCACATTCAGCGGCAACTCACTGATACACAGTGCACCTCTCACCGCCAGCGCCTTTACCCGCAGCATCCTGGGTGACTGGGGCAAGTACATCGTGACCATCGGTCTCCTGCTGTTTGCTTTCTCTACCGCCATCGCCTGGTCCTACTATGGCGACCGGGCGGTTACCTACCTGGTCGGGTCCAGGTATGTGATGCTCTACCGGATCATCTTCGTGGCGGGTTTTTTCATAGCATCTTTCACCGACACCACCATCATCTGGAACCTGTCACTGCTCACCGTTGCCTTCATGGCGATTCCCAACCTGATCGGGCTGCTTTTGCTGCACCGGGAGGTAAAGAGTACCATTCGCGACTACTGGAAATGGTTCCGGGAAGAATATCCAGCTAAAGAGCGCTAAGCATTCCCCCATCGATCTGCAGCGTGGTGCCGGTCACCGAGCGGGCCTGATCGGAACAGAGGTAACAGACCAGATCGCCCAGCTCCTCAGGATCCATGTACCGTTTGTGTGGGAAAGCGGCAACGGCTTGTTGCTCATATGCTTCCACGGGAATATCTGCTGCTTTTGCACGGGCTTCCATCAACTGTTTGATCCTGTCGGTCCGGAAGGATCCGGGAGCAACATTGTTGATCGTGATTCCATTCGCTATAAGCTCCTTGCTGATGGTCTTGGCATAACTGACCACAGCAACCCGAAAAATATTGGACAGCACCATATTGGGTTCCGGCTCTTTCACAGTCACCGAGGTGATGTTAATAATTCTCCCCCATCTGTTCTTCTCCATGTAGGGCAGGCAGAGGCGGATCATCCGGATATTGTATTTCAGCACCGAATTGTAGGCCTCATCCAGATCCTCATCAGAAATTTCG
>WOYT01000047.1 GCA_011620695.1 Proteiniphilum sp. | reverse complement strand
ACAAATATTTTTTTAACCACCGTGAAAATCCTCATTTTTTTATTGTGTATAGGATATAAAACGGCGACAGAAGCGTGCATCAGATGAATGGAACATCAGATGAATGGAAAGTCAAAAAAGGAACAAACCAGTAATTTGTTCCTTTTTTATGCTCCGGCCAACAACTTAGAGATTCGACAATTCCGAACCGGCTTTAAATTTAGCGGTTTTCTTTGCAGGAATGTTGATGGCTTTCTTCGTGCGCGGGTTGATTCCCTTTCTGGCGCTTCTTTCAGATACGGAGAATGTGCCGAATCCGACCAACACAACTTTGCCACCAGCTTTTACTTCACCAGAGATGGTGTCGAGAGTGGCATCCAATGCTTTCTTTGCATCCACTTTGCTAAGACCGGCTTTTTCGGCAATAGCGCTAATAAGTTCTGATTTGTTCATAAGAAATGGTAAATAAATAATTAAACATACGATAAGTCAAGGCTGAGCCTTATTTTGGTTGCCAAATATAAGCGTTAAAACCAACAAAATCAAGAAAAATGATAAAAAGTATTTGTTTTTTATAAAAAAAAACCATTTATGTAGCAAAAAACCGCAAATTGCAGGAATTAATCGTAATTTTGCGCCTCAACAGTTGGGTATAAATATGAACAATTCAAGAAATAGTTTTGCGGGAATGCTGCCGGTGGTCACCAAGAACCTGATCATCATCAACGCGATCATCTGGCTGGCTCAGTTTGTATTGCTGAGCAGGGCCAACATTGACCTCACCGGTCTGTTCGGCTTGCACTTCCCTGCTGCAGAGGAGTTTCGCATCTATCAGCTGGTCACCTACATGTTCCTGCATGATCCCTACTCCTTTTCACATGTCTTTTTCAACATGTTTGCCGTCTTTATGTTCGGACGAACCCTGGAACAGGTATGGGGACCCAGGCGTTTTCTCACCTATTACCTGGTAACGGGTATCGGGGCAGGAATCATTCAGTTGCTGATCCTTTACATCCGTGTTCAGGCAGTATTGCCACAGGATATGTTCTACATGGTCAACAGCGTCACCGTGGGAGCTTCAGGGGCCGTTTTCGGCATTCTGCTCGCTTTTGGATTGCTCTTTCCCAATGCGGAACTGTTCATCATCCCATTCCCTTTCCCTATCAAGGCAAAGTGGTTTGTAATCGGGTACGGATTGTTGGAACTTATCTTCGGCGTAGCCAACCGGTCGGGCGACAATGTAGCCCATTTTGCTCACCTGGGAGGGATGTTGTTCGGAATTTTCATGATACTTTACTGGAGGAAAAGAGACAGGAAATATGGCCGATTTTATTGATAGACTGAAACAGAGATACAGGACCGGCAACGTGATCACACGCCTGATCTTTGCCAACACCCTCGTTTTTGTTGCTCTGAAAGTGGTAGTGGTCATCTTCACGCTGTTCAATATCCATGCTGTTGATCCGGTCACTTTCCTGGGTGTACCCTCTCATGTCCCCATATTGTTGCGCCGCATCTGGACCCTCCTCACCTATATGTTCGTACATGAGGGATTCCTACACCTGCTTTTCAACATGCTATGGCTCTACTGGTTCGGAAAGATCTTCCTGCAATATTTCACCGGACGTACCCTGGGAAGCCTTTACCTGCTGGGGGGACTGGCAGGTGCCCTCCTCTACGTGGTTGCCTTCAACACCATCCCCTACTACCTCGAGATGGGACCCGGATGGATGATCGGTGCCTCTGCCGCTGTGATGGCCATCGTGATGGGTGCCGCCTTCTACCATCCCGAGGTGCAGATGAACCTCCTCTTCCTGGGCCCGATCAAGATCGTTTATATCGCTATCTTTGCTTTTATCCTCGATTTCCTCTCACTGGGCAGCCCTGCCAACCCCGGAGGTCATGTGGCTCATATCGGCGGGGCGTTGCTGGGATATCTCTTCGCCACGCAATACAAGCGGGGAAGAGATATCACCAACTGGATGAGTCGCCTGCTTGACGGAGTGGTGGCCCTTTTCAAGCCGCGTCGCAGGAAGAGTAAAATGAAAGTGAAGCACAGCCGTGGTGAGACTGACTGGGAGTACAACAAGCGAAAGCATGATGAGCAGGAGGTGATCGACGCGATCCTGGACAAACTGAAACAGTCGGGATATGGCAGCCTCTCATCAGAAGAAAAAAAGAAGCTTTTCGATGCGAGCAAAAAGTAGAAAAAAGCGGACATTCAGGGATTATATCAAGTGGATCATCTTCGCCACCAACCTGGTAGCAATCCTGTTGCTCTTCTCCTCCTTTCTCTCATGGAGGGTCTCACCGCTGAAAACCAACCTCTTCTCCTACATCGGACTGGGATTTGGATTCATCTTTCTGCTCAATGTGGCCTACCTTGTTTTTTGGATCATCTTTTCGAAATGGAAGCTGGCACTCATCTCACTCACAGCGATGCTGATCTGCCACAAACCGGTGACCACTTTCTTCCCGTTGCATCTCTTTCCTGTAAAGGAGCCATATGGGGCAATCGAAGTACTGACCTATAACGTGCAGGGGTTCCCGGAAGAGCGGAACAAAAATTCGGAAGAGCATCCCATACTGGATTACATCGCAGCAACCGATGCCGACATTGTCTGCCTCCAGGAGTATCTGGTAAGCAAGACCGGACAATCGATCTTCTCACAGAGAGATGTGAACCGTATTCTGAATCAGTATCCCTACCGGTCGGTCACCGGTTTGGAATCATCAGGAAAATATCATATCTTCGGGCTGGCATGCTTCTCTAAGTATCCCATAGAGAAGACAGAGGAGATCGTCTTCGAGTCCTCCTATAACGGTGCGGCGGTTTACACCATCAACATCGACGGGAAGCGCTATACGGTGGCGAACGTACACCTGGAATCGAACAGCATCATGGCGGAGGATAAAAAACTCTACAGCGATTTCCTCCAGAACAATGATTCTGTGAAGCTGGAACAGGTGACCAGCAACATCCGCAGCCGACTGGGCAGTGCCTACCGGATGCGTGCCCGGCAGGTGGAGAAAGTGAAGAGCTATATCGCGACACAGGAGACCGATGGGACCATCATTTGCGGCGACTTCAACGACACCCCCATCTCTTATGCCTATTCCAGGATGAAGAGAGGATTGAAGGATGCCTACGTCTCCACCGCTTTCGGTCCGGGGATCACCTACCACGAGGATCTCTTCCTGTTTCGTATCGACTACATCCTGCACAGCGAGGAGCTGAAAGCCTTCCACACACAGGTTGACAGGGTGCCTTTTTCCGATCATTATCCGCTCAAGACCCACCTGAAATGGGTGGGCAACAGCGATGACAAAGAGTAAAATCAACAGCAAAACCAACCATGTACAAGATAAGCAAGCAATTTCATTTCTCAGCGGCACACTCCCTGCACGGCCTCCCTGAGGATCACCCCTGTAGCCGGCTACATGGGCACAACTACCTGGTCACTGTTCACCTCCGCTCACGCGAACTGAACAGTCAGGGGTTCGTTCGCGACTACAACGAGCTTCGAATCGTGAAAGAGTATATCGACTCGCAACTCGATCACCGGAACCTCAACGAGATCATGGCCCCCCTCAACTCCTCGGCCGAGAACCTGGCGAAGATGATCTACGATCACTTCAAGCCGCTGCTCCCCGAGCTCTACGCCATCGAGGTAAGTGAAACATATAAGACATCGGCCATCTATGAACCTGAATGTGAATGAGATTTTCTACTCTCTCCAGGGAGAGGGAGGACGCACCGGGCAGGCATCTATCTTCATCCGGCTGGCCAAGTGTAACCTGGCCTGCAGCTTCTGCGACACCGACTTTGAACGCGGAGTGAAGATGGGACTGGAGGAGCTGCTGGGTGAGATCGCAGCCTGGCCCTGCAGATGGATCGTCTGGACAGGCGGGGAGCCCACTCTCCAGCTGACCGATGAGGTGGTTGCTTTCTTCAAGGAGAGAGGATACCTCCAGGCCATTGAGACCAATGGCACCCGACCTGTACCGGCCGGCATCGATTACATCACCTGCAGCCCCAAGCAACAGTTCGGGAAAGTGAAGGAGCTGATCCCGGTGGTACATGAACTGCGATTTCCCATACAAGCAGGTGACCCCCTGCCGGATATCTCCATACTCCCCAGAACGGATCGCTACCTGCTGAGCCCCATCTTCGACGACCAGCAGATGATTCCGGAAAACGTGGAGTACTGTATCTCCCTGGTCAAGCAGCATCCGGAGTGGGCACTGAGCCTACAAACACACAAACTGATCGGGATACGCTGATATGACAAGATTTGACATCACCATCCTGGGCTGTGGATCGGCCATGCCCACCACCCTGCACAACCCGCCCTCACAACTGGTGGAGCTCAACGAGAAGCTCTTCATGATCGATTGTGGGGAGGGAACACAGCTGCAGATGCGCAAGTACAAGACACGAATAGGGAAGCTCCAGGCACTCTTCATTTCCCACCTGCATGGCGACCATATCTTCGGTCTGCCCGGCCTGATCTCCACCCTCAGCATGCTGGGACGAACCGACGACCTGCACATCTACGCCCACAGGGAGATAGAGCTACTGCTCAAGCCCCTGCTAATCTACATGGGACAGCACATGTCTTTCAAAATAGAGCTCCACCCGCTGAACGCGGGGAAAAAAGAGGTGATCTATGAAAACAAAACCTTCCAAGTCAGCTCCTTCCCGCTGAAACACCGGGTCAACACCAACGGCTTTCTCTTCGAAGAGAAAGAGGCGCCGCGCCATATCATCCGTGAGATGATCAACTACTACAACATACCGGTCAGGGAGATTGCTGCAATAAAAGCAGGAGCCGATTTTATCACCGACAATGGCACATTGATTCCCAACCACATCCTCACCCGTCCTCCATCGCCTCCGCGGAGGTATGCCTACTGCTCCGACACTGCCTATGCCCCTGAGATCATCCCCTACATTAAAGGGGTGGATCTGCTTTATCATGAAGCCACTTTTGCCGAGAGCGAACTGAGCCGGGCGGCCGAGACCTATCACTCCACTGCCAGGCAGGCTGCAGAGATTGCTGCCGCCGCCAGTGTGAAGAAGCTGCTCATCGGCCACTTCTCTTCGCGCTACAATGAGCTGGAGACACTGCTTCATGAGGCCAGGGCGGTTTTCTCAGACACCGAACTGGCGGATGAAGGAAAAATTGTATCTTTGTGACAGAGCCTACTGCCAATGAAACGTTTCCGGTACATCCTCCTGCTGTTACTCCTTTGCTGCATTAGGCTACCCGCCCTGGCACAGGAAAACGACTCTGTCTGGATCACAGCGGAGTCAGCAGACACGATTAAGCAGGGGAAGGAGAAACAAAAACCGGAAATGATTGTCAAGGTGGTTGAAAACAGGATCTACGTAGAGAATATCCAGAGAGAGGTGACCCTGGAGATATACAATATCATGGGGGTAAAAGTATATAGTCGACGCATACCTCCCGGCAATGGCGAGTATCCGGTCAACCTGTCCAGAGGATACTACATCCTGAAAATCGGTAAGACCACGAAAAAGGTCGCCATCCGGTAAGCATAACACTTTAACAGTTCCAGATTGCCCCATTTATTGGCTTTTATATATCTTTGTGGTTTGTTCGTTTCAAAGATGTCGCAATGGTCATCAACACTTATAAATTTTTATTCTCATGAACATCGCAATTGTAGGAACCAGCGGAGCAGTAGGTCAAGAACTGCTGCGCATACTGGAAGAGAGAAACTTTCCACTGGATGATCTTGTTTTGTTCGGCTCATCACGCAGTGCCGGCACCACCTATAACTTCAAAGGCAAGGAGATCAAGGTGAAGGAGCTGCAACACAACGACGATTTCAAGGGAATAGACATAGCTTTTGTATCGGCCGGCGGCGGCACCTCCATCGAGTTTGCCGATACCATCACGAAACATGGAACCATCATGATCGATAACTCCAGTGCTTTCCGCATGGAGAATGATGTACCCCTGGTGGTGCCCGAGGTGAATGCCGCCGATGCACTGAACCATCCCCGCAACATCATCGCCAATCCCAACTGCACCACGGCACAGCTGGTGGTAGCACTGAAGGCGATCAATGATCTCTCCCCCATCACGAAAGTGCATGTGGCCACCTACCAGGCTGCATCGGGTGCCGGTGCTGCGGCTATGCAGGAGCTGGAAGAGCAGCACCGTCAGTTGGTGAACGGCGAGAAACCCACCATTCGCAAGTTTGCCTATCAGCTTGCCTACAATCTGATCCCGCAGGTGGATCTCTTTACCGACAACGGTTACACAAAGGAGGAGATGAAGATGTACAACGAGACGCGCAAGATCATGCACTCCGATATCGAGGTGAGCGCCACCTGTGTCCGTGTACCGGTGATGCGTGCCCACTCGGAAGCTATCTGGGTGGAGACGGAGCGCCCCGTGTCGGTTGAGGAGGCACGTGCAGCGTTTGAAAAAGCCGAAGGGGTGGTGGTGATCGACAATCCGGCCAACAAGGAGTATCCCATGCCGCTCGATCTCAGCGGCAGAGATCCTGTCTATGTGGGACGTATCCGCAAGGATCTGACCAACGAAAAGGGGCTCAGCTTCTGGTCGGTATCGGATCAGATCCGCAAGGGTGCCGCGCTGAACGCGGTACAGATCGCGGAGTACCTGATCAGGCAATAATGAATCCTCTTTCCATGAGGGTGTCATTACCGGTGGCACTCTCATTGCGTCACATTACGATGAAAATCATCCTGTTCGACGGCGTCTGCAACTTCTGCAACGCCACCGTCAATTTCATCCTGAAAAGGGACAAGCGAAAGGTCTTTCACTTTGCAGCACAGCAAAGCGAACAGGGCAGAAAGTTGCTGGAGCTGCGTGGCAATGCCGACACCACGCTGAAAACGCTTATACTGATTGATGAGGAAGAACTGCTGGAAGGAATGGAGGCGGTGATCGCCATCGCCAGAGAGCTGAAAGGCTATTCATGGCTCTCCTCTCTACTGAGAATCATCCCCCGAAGAATCTCTCATGCAGCCTACGATCTCGTTGCCCGGAACAGGTACAAATGGTTCGGGAAAAGAGATGCCTGCCGCTTGCCCGAGCCGGGAGAACAGGAGCGATTCCTGTAAACAAGCTGTGTAACTGTGCGACACAACTTCATGATGAGGTATCACAACACGACCCACAGGTGGGTCAGTCGTGCGAATGGGTGTGAGGCTCCGTGGCGGGATGATCATGCTCCATCAGCACGCGGTGAGGCAGGGAACCGTGTCCCAGCAGCTCGATGGGGCAGGAGTCGTAGGCGTTGTTCAGCCACTCCTGCGATATCCCGCTTCCGGAGTGGTAATGAAGCCCCTGATTGACGCAGGCGATGTTCTTCACCATCGAGATGATAGTCCCCACGTCGTGCGACACCAGCATGATGGCGATCTCTTTGTTGATGTCACCCAGTAGTTTGTAGAAGTTGGTCTCGAACAGCTTATCCACGTAAGTACTCGGCTCATCCAGGATGATCAGCTTCGGGTTGTCGATGATGGCCCTACCCAGCAGTACCCGCTGCAGCTGCCCCCCCGACAGCTCACCGATGGCGCGCGGCAGCAGCTCGGTGATACCCAGTCGCTCCGCCACCTCTCTCACCCGCCGTTTGTCTTCCGCACCGTATCGTCTGAAGAGCTGCTTGCGCAGGGTCAGTCCCGAGAGAATCACCTCCGAGACGGAGATGGGAAACTTGCGGTCGATCTGGTTGATCTGCGGCAGGTAGCCGATGTTGAGAGAGGGCACCTGGCGCTCCCCGTCGTAGAATCGCACCGTGCCGGAATCGGGTGTGATCAGCCCCAGCACCGTCTTCAGCAGGGTGGTCTTCCCCCCGCCATTGGGCCCGATGATGCCCAGAAAATCATCGTCGTAGATGGTGAGCGACACATTTTTGAGCACATCAGGCTTGTTCTCGTAACCCACCGACAGGTTGGTAATCTCAATCAGTTTATTCATCGCGTTGTCGTGAGAGGAGGGTGGCAATCCTGATTAACTCTTCGTCCCACTCGTAGCGCAAGGGGTCGATCTCGAACAGCTCGGCACCGATCTCGCGGGCAATTACTTCACCATTTTTCAGGTCGAAACCGCGCTGTACGAAGAGGGTATTGATCTTCTCCCGTCGGGCCAGGTCGATCAGCTCTTTGAGCTGCGCCGGTGAAGGATTCTTACCCTCGAATTCAATGCTGTGCTGGCGGAGACCGTAATCGCGGGCAAGGTAGCCCAGCGCGGGGTGGTAGATGATAAAGGAGCGGGAGGGTGCTGTCTCCAGCAATGCAGTGAGGGTGCTGTCCACCGCATCAATCTTCTCTGATAGACGGAGATAATTCTCCCGGTAGGTTTCTGCTCTTTCAGGGTTGGCTTCCACCAGCGCATCGAGCATGTTCCGTACAAAGATCCGCATGGCGCGGGGGGAGGACCATACATGGGGATCGAGAGCCTCGTGCGTGTGGTCGTGCCCCGCATGATCCACTTGCTCTTGATCGGGTGGATCACCCGCCATCAGCTCGATGCCCGTGGAGCAGTTCACGATCTTCACATTCGGGTTGTTCTCCGCCAGACGTGCGCTCCATGCTTTCTCAAACCCCAGGTCACCCACGCGGAAGTAGATGGCGCTCTTCCCCAGGTCGATCATCACGGAGGGGGAGGGCTCATAGCTCTCGGGGCTGGTGCCGGGGGGTACCAGCGTGTTGACGCTGTAATCCTCACCCACCAGCTGTTCCAGAAAGTAGCGTTGCGGTTCGATGGTGACGGTGAGCAGTTGCTTCCTTGCCTCATCTCTGTTCCTGGAACTGCCGTTGCAGGCAACAGCCAGCAAGAGAGTCAAAAGAATAAAAAGATATTTCTGCATAGGTTCCTATTGAAAAACAAAAGTACGAATTTTAGAGAGTAGGTGAAAATAGTAAACAAAGATTTCCGACTTTTGTTCCATCGTACAACGATGAGAACCCTGTTAGAAACGACCGGGGACGGATCGCACACCCTCTGTGTGCCGGAAATGGAAGAACATTACCCCCTGGTTAGTTGTTTTTAATAGTAAAAGTTATTCTTCAAAAGATCAAACAATATCAAACACAATGAAAACTAAAATTCTCTTCTTTACAATGGCATTACTTTTCACTCACCTGGTGAGGGCTGATGACTACGAAAAAGACACCTTCCGCACCGACGGAGGCAAAGAGGTGACCCTCACCTTTATCAAGCATAGTTCACTGATGCTCACCTACGAGGGACATCATATCCAGGTGGATCCGGCAACCATGTTTGCGGACTATAGCATCTTCCCGAAGGCCGATTTCATCCTGGTGACCCATGAGCATGCCGATCATCTCGATGCAAAGGCAATCGAGGCACTCACCAAAGACAATACGCGACTGATTCTCAACCCCTCCTCCCGAGAGATCCTGGGAAAAGGGGAGGAGATCCGCAACGGTGAGAGATTAAGGCTGACCGATGATATCGGGCTGGATGCTGTCCCTGCATACAATACCACCCCGGGACGGGAGCAGTATCACCCACGTCACCGCGACAACGGTTATATTCTCACCATCGACGGGTTGCGCATTTACATTGCCGGCGATACCGAAGACATCCCCGAGATGAGTGAGCTGAAAGAGATCGACATCGCCTTCCTGCCGGTGAACCAGCCCTACACCATGACCGTGGAGCAGGCGGCAGGTGCCGCGAAAATGTTCTCTCCAAAGGTTCTTTACCCCTACCATTTCAGCGACACCGATGTGAAACAGATCAAGGAGCAGCTGAAGGAGAGCGACATTGATGTCCGGATCCGGAAAATGGAATAGCTTTTGATGACAAATGACCATAAAAAGCGGAAGCCATTCTCAAACTGGAATATCAATGACGCGTCCGGGAGATCGATACACCCTCACCCTCATCTCAATGTTTCTATTGCTCCTTTATACAGGTTGCAGGCCCGGTGACAGCAGTGACAGCCTCGAACCGGATATCACGCTGGAGATAATCGATTCCATCGCCCCTGAACGCGAAAAAAGGAGCGAATTGACAGGAGCCGATATCCAGTTGAAAAAAGAGCTGGAATATGAACAGTACACGCTGGATGATGAGTATCCCTACAAGGATACCGTCCGCCGTTTTCAATGGGAGAAGATCAAAGAGAAAATTGCCTATATTGAAAATGCGGTTGCCGAGGGAGGGAACTGGGGTGTGCTGAGCAACTATAAGAATATGAACGGGGAATCGCCCACCATTAAGGGTTTTGTACGCAACGAATATGGACGTGTCTCGGACCAGTTCGGTGTTGAACGCTATCAATCAGCACCGCTCTATGCGGTTGAGAACGAGGAAGAGCTGTTGCGTTACGGCAGAGACGGATGGCTGGTGAAGATCCTGGATAGTGACACCACAGAGATGGTGAGGGTGCAGGGTGTCTCTTTTGAAGGGGAGTACCTGGTACCAAAACGCTATCTGAAGGTGTGGGGCGACACGATCAGCTTCGATAAGGTTGTCGCGGTAGATGTCACGAATCAGAATATCGCCCTGCTGGAAAAAAGAGGAGATGTATGGTATATCCTCAGCATGAACCCTGCCACCACGGGAATGCATAACCCACCGCACGCGCAGGAAACACCTACCGGCATCTATGCCCTGCAGGAGAAGAAAGAAAAGATGTACTACGTCCGCGACGGCACCTCGCAAATTGCCGGATATGCCCCCTATGCCTCACGCTTCACCAATGGTGCCTACGTGCACGGTGTGCCCGTACAGTTGCCGAGAAAGAGTATCATTGAATATAGTCCTTCGCTGGGAACAACACCCCGGTCACACATGTGCGTGAGAAACGCATCGTCACACTCGAAATTCATTTACGACCGTGCGAATGTTAAAGAGTCAGTCGTGGTGGTGATTGATTGACGACGTTATCATAAAAAAAAGTATATTTGGGAAAAAAATTCCGGATATTTCTATGCGCACATTCATCATAACTATTCTTTTTCTCATCTTTGGGAACCTCACTTTCCCTATTGGTGGGGGATACCCGCCCCGTGAGAATTGGTACTCGGGGATTTTTGACAGCGCTTGTGTACACCTGTACGAAGAGATGAACCTCAGCGAATTGATGCAATTTGACGCTTTTAAAGCGGCCTTTACGGGTTATAAAAAGTTAAACAACAACAATTCTTCCATCCTCACAGTGATTGATTTCAGCCTTCCCTCCACTGAGAAGCGGATGTATGTGCTTGATCTTGCACGTGAAGAGGTGTTGTATATTTCCTATGTCGCTCACGGACGGAACAGCGGGGATAACTATGCCACATCGTTCTCCAACAGAAACGGTTCGCACAAGAGTTCGCTGGGTTTTTACCGCACAGGCGGCACCTATCAGGGTAGCAATGGTTATTCGCTGTTGCTGGATGGACTGGAAAAAGGTATTAACGACGAGGCAAGATCACGCGCCATCGTGATTCATGGGGCCGACTACTGTAGCGAGCAGGTCATCCGGTCCGCCGGACGGCTGGGACGAAGCTACGGCTGCCCCGCGCTTCCCAAGGATCTGGCAAAACCCATCATCGATACCATCAAGGGAGGCTCACTCCTGTTTATTTACTCCGACCGGACCGATTATCCGGCGATGAGTGAGGTGGTGTAGGTAATTATTAAGGATGATCCC
>WOYT01000110.1 GCA_011620695.1 Proteiniphilum sp. | reverse complement strand
TTGCCAGCGCGAGAAGCGACTCATCACCACCTGCTTTCGCCAGAGAGAGTGCTGCCGCTTTTTGTACCATCTCGTCGGAAGAGTGAATATGAGGTGCAATAAGTGATGCAGAACCTGCCACATCATGATTTGCCAGCCAATAGATAAGCACTGTTTGAACTTGCGGAGATTGATTGGCAGACAGTTCCTTCTGAATCAGGCTGACCGCCTTTTTATCTTTTTCGAAAGGATACACATTCAGTATTCCGGAAAGATAGGATATGTTCCCGTCTTTAAGGGCATCCTTCAACAAAGCTTCTTTTTTTGTGGAGGGCTGTGCCAGGAGTATTCCTGATGCAGCAATCTTCAGATCCTGTTGATGTTGTTTTGATGCAAGGGACAATAATTTTTGGGCCTCTTTATTTACCAGTTTTGGGTCAGATGCATTCAGTCTTGTCAGTAAAGTAATATAAGATGCTGTTGCGTTGTTCTTGCCATAAGTGTAATTTGTCTTTTCTGCCGCATTCCGTAATGCATTGAGCGATTCTTTCGTGCCGATGTGGGCGAGTGCATTCAGGAATACTCTTTGCGAACTCTCCGAGGTACTTCTACTGAGAAAATTCAATAATTCGGGTTCGGCTGCAGCGTAATGGGTCTGTCCGATGGCATTTGCCAGATTCAACAGGATGGTGTCGGAACCGGTACTTCTTATCCCATTCAGTAGCGCTGCGTTTGCTTTTTCCGTCCCAATGCTTACCAAAGCCTGCGAGGCAGGGTCTGAGAGATGAACATCGGTAAGGAAACCGGACAAAACGTCCACATTGTCGTCCGTGGCAATGGTTCTGAGCTGACGGATCACAAATGCTTTTACTTCTTTATCCAGCGGTTGTCTCAATGCTTTTTCGAAGGCATTCGCGGCAACAGCGCGTTTGTCAGGATCGTTTGCCACAAAATGGGTCCACCCGCTGATGGCATACTCCGTTGCTTCGTTGCTTCTGTTTCCCGGAGGATTCATCCTGCCAATTAAATCGAGTAATCCCTCTTCTCCGGTAGATACCAGATCGGCAATCGTTTGGTTATATTTCCGGGGTGTTTCTGCCGGCAGTTGTGCCAGTGCATCGGCAACAATGGTTGCTTTGGTTCTGCCAGCCGGCAATTGAGCCTGCACTCCGCCTGCAATCAGCAGACTGAGACAGATGAAAAAAAGTTGTATATGTTTCATACCACTTGTGTTTATTTGATTAGCAGAGGAATTAAATGGTCCATGGTGCACGGGTGGGTTGATTTGCCAGCCGGTTTGCCTCTTCATCATTGAGGAACATCTCTTTCACGGGATCAAACTCAAGTGTCCTGTTTAACTGGAGTGCCACGGCACCCATGTTCACGATGGTGCAGGACCGGTGTCCGTTTATTTCATTCAGGGCGAACTTCTGTCTGTTGCGGATACATTCAAGAAAGTCGGTGTTTTGTACCGGTGGGTCGGGGAAATCAGCCAGCTTCTTTTCCCAGTCGGGAATATCACATACAAAATTTTTGTACACATTCCCGTTTGGACCAGAAATGTAGGGAGTGTCGGGCTTACCGTAATCTCCACCCCAGAGAATGATCTGGCAGCCGTCGTCGTAGGTGTAGGTGATGGATCGCCATGTCCCCACCGCATCGGGATGTTGCTGTGGCGCATCCACCTCCACTTTCACGGGACTGGTATCATCCTTGCCCAGCATATATTGTACCGGGTCAATATAATGTTGTCCCATATCACCCAGTCCACCGCCGTCATAATCCCAGTATCCGCGGAAGGTCTGGTGTACGCGATGTGCGTTATAAGGTTTATAGGGTGCCGGTCCCAGCCACAGGTCATAATCCAGTTCTTCGGGGATCGGTTGCGGCTCCAGGTGCGTTTTACCTACCCAATAAAATTTCCAGTCGAACCCGGTATGTTTGCTGATGGTTACTTTCAGGGGCCAACCCAGCATGCCGCTGTCGACCAGCTTTTTCAGCGGTTTCACAGGCGTACCCAATCCGTAAAAAGGATCTTTGAAGCGGAACCAGGTGTTCAATCGGAAGATATTTCCGTGCTGCGCGATGGCTTCGCGCACTCGTTTCCCTTCGCCAATGGTACGTGTCATCGGCTTTTCACAGAAAATATCTTTCCCGGCCTTTGCCGCTTCAGTCGATATGATACCGTGCCAATGGGGTGGGGTAGCAATGTGCACGATATCTACGTTTTTATCGAGGATCAGGTCACGGAAATCATGGTAAAGATTGATTTTATCCTTTACCAGTTTGGCTGCCTGTGAGAGATGATTGCTGTCCACATCACACATGGCAACCACGCGCGTGTTGTTGTAGGGAATGTGATTGCGTCCCATGCCCCCTACGCCGATAATTCCTTTGGTCAGCTCATCGCTCGGAGCGATCATGCCTTTCCCCAGCACGTTTCGGGGAACGATGGTGAGCAGGGTTACACCGCCCATCGTTTTTAAAAATTGTCTTCTGGAAGTCATTGTTCGTTTGATATTTTAT
>WOYT01000056.1 GCA_011620695.1 Proteiniphilum sp. | reverse complement strand
TTCCGGTAATCGGTATTGCTGATGATGAATTCTGCAGATTTGATAATCATATTTTAAAAAAAGAGATTTAGAAATGAATGATTCCCGTTGTTCCGCGCGAAGCAAATAACGCGAAGCCTAATGACGGCGAAGCCTTGTTCCTTTCGATATCGCCCGGAGTCCCAGCCCGGTGATCAGTCCGTTCAACAGCAGCAACTCGTATCCCACCTGATAACCGAACCCTTGTTTCATCGCCACCTCAATCACAAAACATAATACCGGCGCGGCTATGGCCACCCAGGGCACATATTTGTCCGTCGGTTTCACATGGGTGTAAAGCCCGAAGAAATAAAGTCCCAGCAGCGGCCCATAGGTGTACGATGCCAGCTTGTAGATGGCATTGATGATGCTGTCCGATCCGATTGCCTCGATGAGCAGTATGATCAACACAAACACTGCGCTGATGGCCACATGTACCCTGCGCCGGGTATGGATATCTTTTTTTTCCTGTTCTTGTGTTTGGGGGACAGCCTTCATGTGCAGGATATCCACACAAAAAGAGGTCGTGAGTGCCGTCAATGCCGAGTCGGCACTCGAGAATGCAGCGGCCACAATACCCACGACAAATATACCCAGTACGACCGGTCCCAGGTATTCACTGGCAATCACCGGCAGGATATTGTCGGAAACATCGGGCAGTATGATACCGTTCTGTTCGGCAAAGTAAATCAATAAAACGCCCAGGCAGAGAAAAAGAAAGTTGATGGGCGCGAAGGCCAGTCCATAGGAAACCACGTTCTTCTGGGCATCCTTCAGGGTACGGATGGTCAGGTTCTTCTGCATCTGATCCTGATCCAGGCCGGTCATCACAATCGTGATAAACATCCCGCTGAAAAACTGCTTGAAGAAATGCTGCGTGCTTGACCAGTCGTCAAATACAAAAATACGCGAGTGGGGACTCTCACGGATGGTGATGGCGATATCCGCCAGGTTCATTTCCATCCTGAAGGAGAGCTGCCAGACGATCAGCACCAGCGCGGTAATGAAGAGCAGTGTCTGCAGCCAGTCCGTCCAGATAATGGTCTTGATACCGCTCTTGTGGCTATAGAGCCAAATCACCAGGATAATTCCGATCACGGTAACGACAAATGGCACACCCCACCTGTCGAACACCAGTGTCTGCAGGATAAAGGCCACCAGGTAGAGTCTCGCGGCTGCGCCCACGATCTTGGAGAGCAGGAAAAACCAGGCTCCTGTCTTGTAGGATTTCGGACCGTATCGTTGATCCAGGTATCCGTATATGGTAGTGAGATTCAGGCGATAATACAAAGGTAGCAGTACATATGCAATCACCAGATATCCGAAGAAAAAGCCGAAGACCATTTGCATGTAGGTCATGTCGAGGTTTCTCACCATCCCCGGGACAGAGACAAAGGTGACACCCGAGATGGAGGTGCCGATCATGGCCACGGCCACCACATACCATTTGGATGATTTGTTTGCCCGGAAGAATGCATCATTGCCGGTCCCGTTTCGGCCGGTAAGCCAGGAGATCAGCATCAGCACCCCGAAGTAGAGGGCAATCACCAGAAGGAGAAAGATCGGCTTCATCGGATCATTATTTAATTTACAGGTTCATGAAATGGTTCACCAACGTGGTGAAAGCGTCAAACTGCAGCTCAAAGAGGATACCATCCATTTCAAAGATCAAACGATCGGGTAGCTACATCATTTTTTCTTAATGGGTGCAAAAGTACGCAACAAAGCAGGAAAGGACAAATAAAAAGGGTTAAAACAAAAGAGCAGCATTGGGCGTTTACAACGAAACATTTCCCTTGTCAACGAAACATCCCCCTATCATGGATAAAGAAAAGGTCTGTCTGATCATCAATCCCATCTCTGGAACAGAGTCAAAGAAAAACATCCCGGAGATGGTTGCAACCGCTTTCGACCAGAAGAAATTCGATCTTGTGATCCGCATCACCGGCTACCCCGGTCATGCCACCGAGATCGCCCGTCAGGCTGTCAGGGAGCACTACCGCTATGTGCTCACCGCCGGTGGTGACGGTACGGTGAACGAGGTGGCCAGGACGCTGATCAACAGCGACACCACGCTGGGCATCATCCCTTTCGGCTCCGGCAACGGACTTGCCAGGGAGCTCGATATCCCGATGGATGCGGAGAAAGCCCTTGAGATCATCCTCAGCGGGAAGAGTCGCACCATCGATTATGGGATAGCCAACGACCATATCTTTTTCTGTACCTGTGGCTTCGGCTTTGATGCCTTTATCAGCGACAAGTTCGCCGAAGAGAAAAAACGAGGGCCTTTGGGATATCTGCGACAGATCCTGGAGAGTGCGGTCGACTTCAAGTCGGAGGAGTATGAGCTGACATATGATGAAGGAACCCTCACCGTGCGGGCTTTCGTGCTCACCTGTGCCAACGCCTCACAATATGGCAATGAAGCCTACATTGCCCCCGGCGCAAGCATGGACGACGGCAAGATGAACGTCTCCATCCTCAAGCCGCTCAATGCGCTGGAGATTCCTCAGACCACACTGCAGCTCTTCACCAGGAACATCGACAAGAACAGCAAGATGACCACGTTGGTCACCCAAAAACTCACCATCCGTCGTTCCCGTGCAGGTCTGATGCATGTGGATGGCGAGCCGGTGCAGAGCGGTCGTGAGATCAACGTAGAGATCATCCAGCAAGGTCTGAAAGTGCTGGTACCCTCAGAAAAGAAAAAGGAAAAAGAGGCAGAGAACATTTTCAGTTCCCTGACTCGTTGGTTCAATGAATGATCATCCTTATTTTTTCTTCCACATAGTGACCTGCACCCAAAGAGAATGTGCTCTTTGGCTTCTGATAAACCCTAGTCCGAATCAGTCACATAATCGGCCGTCTGAATCTTCAGTGGTGCATCACTCTCGATGTAGCGGAAGCCGGCATGTTGGTAGAAATGACGACGGAAGGCATAGCGCGCATGCACCGTTGCCTCGTTACCGGTAGAGATCCAGGAGCCCCCCTTGATCAGGTTGTGCTTCCCGTCGAAAGTGGGAGTGGCGAAATCGTCATACGTCGGGTGCACCTTGAAACCGGGAAAACCGGTGATGGGCGTTTCGGTCCACTGCCACACGTTGCCGATCACGTCGTAGAAATCACCCTGTTTGAACAGATCTACCGGGCAGGGAGAGGTGAAATGCTCCAGCCCAATGTTACCCGGTGCCATCTCCCATTCCGGCAGATCGGACAACCGTGCTACCTGGTGGAGACGATACCATTCCGCTTCAGTGGGAAGTCGGTAGGTTTTACCGGTGGTCTCACTCTTCCAGTTACAGAAAGCCTTCGCTTCCAGGTAGTTCACCTCCACCGGCCAGTTCCAGGGCATCTCGATCTCCTCGGCTACCAGCCGCAGACGGTAACCCTTTTCATCTTTCCGCCAGAAGAGTGGCATCATTGCCTCACGATAGTTGCGCCAACGCCACCCCTCGTCGGTCCAGTAGCGCTCTGTCACATATCCTCCCGCCTCCACAAAGGCGAGAAACTCACCATTGGAGGTGAGCTGTTTCGCAGCCCTGAAGTCAGCTACCTCCTCTTCATAGTTTCCATACTCATTGTCCCATCCATAAAGTGGATGATCAAAGGGCTTGCCCAATCGCATGACACCTCCCGATACCGGTATCAGCTCGTTCTCAGGAGCATCACCTGTCAAGTGACAGCGCTCACCAAAGAGACCGGGGCGTACCAGCTCCAGCGGCAGCTGACGAATCAGCACCGAGGAGGTCTCCAGGTGAATCCGCTCGTGTTCTATTCCCATCATAATGATCCAGAAAGGACTCTCCCAGTCGATGGGCATCTCCAGTCTGCTGTTGTCGATGACATCGAGAATCTTTTTCTTCGCCTCATCGCGGTAGCTACGCACCTCAGACACAGGAGGCCAGTCGTAATGATTGTTATCCAGATCGTCCCAGCTCATCTCATCCACCCCGATGGCGAAGGTCGATTCGAACTTCGGGTTGATACGCCGGTCGATGATGCCGGCCAGGCAGAGCTTATTGATGAAGAAGACCGCAGTATGACCCAGGTAGAAGAGAAGAATATGCCGCAGCGGGTCACCACGGTGATAGAACACCTCATCAGACTTGAGCTGGGTATAGAGTAGTTCGTCGATGACCCATGTCTTCAGGAAATAATCACGGATCTCAGCTCGCTTTTCATCGGGTGAGCCGCTTCGCAGGTCAACGGTTCTGGCAATTAAATCTTTCATCTCGATATAAAATTAATCGTTATGCATACACGCTCATCTCAATCAAGCTGTTGAACGAATGCGCTTCAACAGGTATATTTTTTTCATCTCGAAAGGGTGCCCGGGGGCTCTCAGCTTTGTCTGCCGGATCATGGCGACCGGGTGAAAACCCAGCTTACGGTAAAGCGACAGTGCCGGTTCATTCTGCTCCCACACACGGATCACCGCATTGGAAAAGGTATCACCGGCGCGAAGCAGCAGGTCATTCACCAAGCGTGTCCCGATTCCTCTGCCCCGGAAATCGGCATGGACCATCACCTCACTGATATAGAGCGAACGCTCCACCGGTACCGCCGGCAGCTCAGCAGCAGGAAAATCGGCATCCTCCAGCAAAGACATTGCCAATGCCACACCCACCAGTCGGTCTCCGACAAACAACATGTTTCCCCACCCCTTGCGGATCAGACTATCCAGTGTGGATCCTGCAATGTGTGGATCAATATATTGGGCCAGATCACCGCTGGTGAACGCATGCAGGTAGAGGTCGATGATCTTACCACGGAATTTGGGATAGATAAATTGATCCAGTTTAAAGAGACCTTTATCACCTAATTTTTCCACCATATCCTCTTTATAAGAGTGAACAAATAACAATTAGGGATGTTCAATAAGCGTAGTTCGGAAACAAACAATTATCAAATACTCACACAGATTATGAACAATTTCATTTTTCAGAACCCGACCAAATTGGTATTCGGGAAGGGACAAATTGCCAGGCTGGCAGAGTTGCTGCCGGATAACATCAACCTGATGCTCACTTTCGGTGGGGGCAGCGTCACCAAAAACGGCGTCTACGACCAGGTGAAGGCGGCACTCAAGGGACGCAATTACACTGAGTTCTGGGGCATAGAACCCAATCCACGGGTGGAGACACTCCGCAAGGCGATACAACTGGGCAGGGATCACAATATCAACTACCTACTGGCTGTAGGGGGTGGATCGGTACTCGATGGTACCAAACTGATCGCCGCCGGCATCGCAGATGAGATGGATGCATGGGAAATAGTGAAACAGCGTGTTGCGAAGAGACAGATCCCTTTTGCCTCTGTGATGACCGTGCCGGCCACCGGTTCTGAGATGAACGGAGCAGCGGTGATCTCGCGCGATGAGACACAGGAGAAGTATGGGTTCTCCGGTAACTATCCCCAGTTTTCGATACTCGACCCGGAAGTGACCTTCTCGCTTTCTGAATATCAGCTTGCATGCGGACTGTCCGATGCTTTCACCCATGTGCTGGAACAGTATATGACCACACCCGGTCAATCGCGACTGATGGACCGCTGGGCTGAAGGTGTACTGCTCTCGGTAAAAGAGATTGCACCAGCCATCAAAGAGCATCCGAAGGATTATGACCTGATGGCCGACTACATGCTCGCTGCCACACTGGCCTTAAACGGTTTCATCCAAATGGGGATCACACAGGATTGGGCTACCCACCAGATCGGCCATGAGCTGACGGCACTGCACGGCATCACCCATGGTCATTCACTGGCCATCGTGATGCCCGGTACGCTCAGGGTACTGAAAGAACAGAAGAAAGGAAAGCTGCTGCAGTATGGCGAACGCATTTTTGGCATCACTCAGGGTACAGAAGAGGAGCGGGTGAATAAAGCGATCGAAATGACCGAGCAGTTCTATCGTTCACTGGGGCTTGCCACCCGTCTCCCGGAAGTGGGGATCGGAAAGGATACCATCGAGACGATTGCCACACGCTTCAACGAACGGGGTGTCGCATTCGGTGAGAAAGGCAATGTGACGGGCGACGTAACGCGCGAGATATTGCTCAGCTGCCTCTGAACCTCTGATACTGCACAACGATGAAAAAAATAACCTTTATCCTTTTGACAAGCCTGCTCACCATGCAGGCTTTCTCCATTGATGATGCCCGCATGATGCGGTTTCCCGATATCAATGGCAACCTGATCACATTCGTCTATGCCGGTGACATCTGGACGGTTGATGCCGCCGGCGGTAACGCCCGCCGTATCACCTCACACCCCGGACTGGAGCTCTTTCCCAAGATCTCACCCGACGGCCGCTGGATCGCTTTTTCGGCCGAATATTCCGGCAGCAGGCAGATATGGGTGATGCCTGCTGAAGGAGGTGCAGCACGACAGCTCACTTTCTACAACTCCGTGGGAGAGATGCCACCCCGTGGCGGATACGACCATGTGGTGCTCGACTGGAGCCCCGATAGCCGGCGCATCCTCTTTCGTGCCAACCGCACCAGCTTCGGCGAACGAAACGGTCGTTACTACACCATCGACCTGGAAGGAGGTCTTGAAGAGCCATTGCCGATTGTCAACGGCGGATTCGCCGTTTTCTCCCCCGACGGCCGTCAACTATGCTTTACCCCGGTAGATCGGGAGTTCCGCACCTGGAAACGGTATAAGGGTGGACGTGCCACCGAGCTATGGAGCTATGACCTTACGAAGAATGAATCACGACAGCTCACCCGCTGGGCTGGTAGCGATCAGTGGCCTGTATGGCACGATAACCATATCTACTACGCCTCCGATCGTGATAGTCGCCTCAACATCTGGCGGCACAACCTTGAAACGGGCCAGGAAGAGCAGATCACCCGTCATCGTGCGTTCGATGTGATGTGGCCCTCGGGCGATAACGGACGACTGGTTTATGAGATGGGTGGCGCACTCTACCTGCTGGAGCTTGCAACGGGTGAGAATCGCAGGGTGGAAGTTGGCATCCACTACGACAACCCCCATCTGCAAGCCACTTACCGGAATGTGAAAGAGTATGTGGGGAGTTACGGGCTTTCACCCACCGGCAAGCGGGCTCTGATCGAGGCAAGGGGTGATATCTTCTCCGTACCGGTGGAAAAAGGAGAGATCCGGAACCTGACCCGCACACAGGGTATCCGAGAGCTCTCTCCTGTCTGGTCACCCAACGGAAAGCAGATCGCTTTTTACTCCGATGCCACCGGTGAATATGAGCTATACCTGATGGAGAACAGCGACAATGCCGAGCCGAGGCAGATCACCCGTGGCTCGGCAGCCTGGAAGCATGCTGCCGAGTGGTCGCCCAACAGCAGCCATCTGGTCTATAGCGACAGGACCATGAAGCTCTGGCTGGTGGATACCCGCGACGGCAGTCAGAAAGTGATCGATGAGGCTACTGCCGATGAGATCACCGACTATAGCTTCTCACCCGACGGTGAGTGGATTGCCTACAGCAAGACAGCACCCAACTACCAGACGGCGCTCTGGGTCTATCACCTCACCAGTGGCGAGAAAAGGCAGCTCACTGACGCCTCTTACTCAGACGGTAATCCCATGTTCAGCCGTGACGGGAAGTACCTCTTCTTTCTTTCTAACCGTGATTTCAACCTGACATTCAGCAGCTTTGAGTTTGACTATCTCTACAACAACGCCACCCGCATCTATGCCCTTCCGCTGCGCGATGATGGCACCACGCTCACTCCTTACCAGGATGATAAAGAACCTGTTGTAGAAAAGAAGAACCCGCGTGATCAGAAAGAGGATAGCAACGGGAAAGAAAAAGAAGCAGTGAAGGTCCTCATCGATTTCAGCGATATCGCCTCCCGAATAGAAGCGTTGCCCATCGATGCGGGCAACTACCGCCTCCTCGGAACCGTGGAGGAGGGAGTGCTCTACAGCGCCGGAAACAAGGTGATGCGCTATCACATCAAAGAGGAGAAAACGGAAGAGATCCTCGATGGTGCCGGCAACGGCATCCTGGCGGCCGACGGCAAGTCGTTCATCTACCGCAGGGGTAATACATTTGCCGTGGCGAAGAGTCAGCCGGGACAGAACAGCAACGATGGACAGCTCGACCTGGAAAAGCTCACCATGAAGATTGACCCCCGCAAGGAGTGGGAACAGATCTACCGCGATGCTTTCCGCATCTTTCGTGACTACTTCTACGTGAACAACCTGCATGGCGTGGACTGGGAGGGAATCCGGGAGAAGTATGGCAAGCTGTTGCCCCATGTGCCCAGCCGGTACGACCTGGACTATATCCTCAATGAGGTGGTGAGTGAGACCAACACCGGCCACGCTTATGTGGACTGGGGTGATATCGACCGCGTGAAAAGGATCGATGGCGGCTTGCTGGGTGCCGAGTTGGAGGCCGACCTGCCGGCAGGTCGCTACCGCATCGCAAAGATCTACCCGGGTGAGAACTGGAATGAAAGCCGCCGTTCACCCCTCACCGAGAGTGGAGTCCAGGTGCAGGAAGGGGATTACCTGTTGCGCATCAACGGGCAGGAGCTCACCACCGCTCAGAATCCCTATGAGCTGCTGGAGAACCTTGGCAACAGGCATGTAGAGCTGACGGTCAACAACACCCCTTCCCTCTCCGGAGCAAAGCAAACCACCGTAAAAACCATCACCAGCGAGCAGGAGCTGCGCTACCTCGACTGGGTGAAGAGCCGGCGTGAGCTGGTGGAGCGGCTCTCGGGTGGCAGAATCGGCTATATCCATGTACCCAACACTGCCATCGAAGGTAACCGGGAACTTTTTAAAGGGATGTTGGCCTACAACAACAAGGAGGCGCTGATCATCGACGACCGTTACAACGGTGGTGGCTTCATCCCCGACCGGATGATTGACCTGCTCAACCGCCGTACACTGGTCTATTGGCACCGCAACGGGCTTCCACAGCCAATGAAATCGCCCGGCATCGCACACGACGGTCCCAAGGCTATGCTGATCAATGGCTACTCCTCCTCCGGTGGGGATGCTTTCCCCTACTTCTTCCGCAAGACAGGTGAGGGTAAGCTGATCGGAACACGTACCTGGGGAGGTCTGGTAGGGATCTCCGGCAATGCCCGCCTGGTGGACGGAGGGTATATCTCGGTACCCCGCTTTGGTATCTATGATGAGAGCGGCGATTGGATCATCGAAGGCATCGGTGTCTATCCCGACATCGAAGTGATAGATCGACCCGATGAGCTGGCCAAGGGCAATGATCCCTCTCTCGAAAAAGCGGTGGAACTGCTGCTGGAAGAGCTGAAGCAAAACCCGCCCCACAAAGTGAAAGCGCCTGCACCTCCCGATCGGTCAGAATGGATCGAAGTGGAAATTGAATAATCAACCTCAATTGTGTTGAACCATTTGTGATTAAGAGTTGTTAGAGAAGAAACTGAATTTGTTTTCATTTAAAAAATCAAACAGATGGATATCCTGAAAATTGGAGCTGTTTACCTCCTCTCCCTCTTCCTGCTCTCCGCCTCTTGCGATGAGCGGAAAAGCAACAATGAGTCACATGAAGAGGTGGTTTCACAGAAAGGTACCTTACCACCGGTAGAGAACCGTGCACCCAACACCAACTATCGACCTGCCTTTGAGGGGCAAACCCGCGTTGGCGGGGTGAAGACCAGCACCCCTTATGAGGTGACGGTGATTGCCGAAGGTCTCGCTAAGCCCTGGGCGGTTACAACACTTCCCGACGGGCGGCTACTGATCACCCAGAAAGGTGGAAGCCTGCGCATTGCGACGAGTGACGGCAGCCTGAGCGAACCCATCATGGGTTTTCCTGAGGTTGACGACCGTGGTCAGGGCGGCTTGCTGGATGTGGCACCCGCTCCCGACTTCGAAAACAGCAGGATGCTTTATTTCACCCTGGCTGAAAGAACAGCACAAGGATCCCTCACCGCGGTAGGCAAGGGACGTCTCTCAGACGATGAGACTGCCATTGAAGCGTTTCGCATCATCTACCGTGCCATCCCCTATTTCGACAACAGCATGCACTTTGGCGGCCGTCTGCTGTTCAACAAGGAGGGGAATCTCTTCGTGAGTACCGGTGAACGGTCCGATCTGGCAACGCGCTACAACGCGCAGAAGCTGGAGACCGCCCATGGCAAGGTGATCCACATCACTCCTGAGGGGGAACCTGTGGCAGGTAATCCTTTTATCGACAAGGAAGGAGCATTGCCGGAGATCTACAGCTACGGGCATCGCAATCCCCAGGGATTGGATATCCACCCGGTCACCGGAGAGCTTTGGCTCAGTGAGATGGGTCCCCGTGGCGGCGACGAGCTGAACCTGATCAAACCAGGAAAAAATTATGGATGGCCTACCATCACCTATGGCATCGAATACAACGGTAACACCATTGGTGAGGGGATCACCACCAAAGAGGGGATGGAACAACCTGTTTACTACTGGGATCCGGTGCTCTCCCCCAGCGGCATGGCTTTCTATGCTGACGACGAGATACCGGAGTGGCAGAACAATCTCTTCATTGGTGGACTCAACAGCAACCACATCGCCCGACTGGTGATTGAGGGCGACAGGGTCGTGGGTGAAGAGCGACTGCTGGCCAATGAGGGACAGCGGTTCCGCGATGTAGGTACCGGCAACGACGGCGCTCTCTACGCCGTGACCGACGAGGGAAAGCTTTACCGCATTGCGAAGGCGGACTGATTCCAGATCATTAACATCATTACATCATCAAATCATTACATCATGGATAAACGAACATTCATCAAGCGTAGCATTGCCGGTGCAGTGACCATGGGTGCTGCCGGCAAGCTGAGCAACGGATTTGCTTCCGACAACAATGCAGCGATCACGGGCAACCACCCTGTCAGTCAGATCAAACGCAGACTGGGTAAGACCGGCTTTGAGGTGTTCCCCGTGGTTTACGGCGGGATCATTTCAAGGCGTGACGGCCAGGAGGCTTCCGATAACTATGTTGCCTGGGCGCACGACAGGGGCATCAACTACTTCGACGTGGCTCCTTCTTACGGTGATGCCCAGGAGAAGTTGGGCAACTCACTGAAACCCTACCGCAAGGAGGTCTATCTGGCCTGCAAGACCACCCAACGATCACGGGAGGAAGCTGAGAAGGAGTTCGCGGAATCGCTGCGGCTGCTTCACACCGATTACTTTGACATCTACCAGCTGCATTCCATCACCACTGCCGAAGATGTGGACCGAGCCTTCGGTGCCAACGGGGTGATGGAGATGATAGAGAAGGAGAAACAGCGGGGCCGCATCCGCAAGGTGGGCTTTTCAGCGCACTCGCAGGTGCAGGCACTGCGAGCCATGTCGATGTATGATTTCGACACGGTGATGTTCCCCATCAACTGGTTGATGGTTATGCTGGCTCAATGGGGCTCAGGCGTTGCCAATGAAGCCAAACGACGGGGTATGGGTGTGATTGCTTTAAAAGGGTTGGTGCATCGCAAATGGCTCAACGACGAAGAGCGCAAGAGTTATCCCAAATCGTGGGTCAAGCCCATTGATGTAAGCAACCCCGAAATGGGCATTGCTGCGTTGAAATATACCTTCCAAACCGGAGCAGATATCATTATTCCACCGGGCGATTTCCGCAACTTTGCCTTTTGTGTGGATCACATCGAGGAAATAGTGGGGAAACCACTTACCCGAAAAGAGGAGAAGCTGCTCGACAGCGAGTTTCTCGCGGTGAAGGAATATCCTTTCTTCGATCCGAAGGCATAATCTACCTCCTGCTGCCACTGGCAATCATGATGTAGTAAAGCAGTGTGGCCAGCGAG
>WOYT01000116.1 GCA_011620695.1 Proteiniphilum sp. | reverse complement strand
ATACTCCATCACGGCATCATGCATGGTAAATGGTTGTGTCTCTACCTCCTGTACAATGACCTGGGTTTGATAATGATAAATCTGTAAAAAAATGTCGCAAAGAGTGGATGCTCTATGCCTTGGGCGGGCGCCCTACATCATCAATACAGACATCTTCCCGATGAGGTGTGTAAATGGTATAGTGGAAAGGGGTTACTGTCGACTGATCACCCTTCCTGATCATGTGCCAGGCAAGCAGCTCGCTTGTCGTAAGGCTGATCAGAAAGGTGATCAGTAACCCAATGGTGATGCTTCTTTTTCTCAGCAAAACAATTTCTTTCGTTAGTTGTTTCTGTTGACTGAACAAGAGAGGAGCAAAAAAGTTTGCCGGGTCACTCTTTTTTGGGAATTTTTTCAAAGTCTCACACCTTAAAGGCATCCCATCTGCAAAAAATGATGTATATTAGTCTCCCCAAAAAAATATGGATATGATATATGGATATGATAAGTGATCTGGTAAAAGTATATTGTCGCAACACGGGTGAGGAGAAAGAGGTGCCGGTCGGTACACCATTGACCGAGTTGATAGCTCATTTCAATGTGAGGATGCCTTACCTGATTGCCAATGCAAAGGTGAACTACAAAACCGAGTCGCTGACCTACCGGGTCTACCGGCCCAAGATCATCGAGTTTGTCGATCTGAGTGACTCCTCGGCGATGCGCACCTACGTGCGGTCGCTCTGCTTCATCCTGGCCAAAGCAGTAGATGACCTGCTGCCCAACGCCGAGATGTATATCGAACATGCCGTATCGCGAGGGTATTATTTTCAGATTGACTCAGATGTACCGGTCGGTAAACCGGAACTGGATGCCATCCGCAATCGCATGCGGGAGATCGTGGCGGCTGACATACCATTCGTACAGGTGGAGGAGGAGACATCAAAGGTGGTGCAGCTGTTCCGCGAACGAGGGATGGAGGACAAGGCACTGCTATTGGAGACCTCTGATCTGATCTATGCCCGCTACTCAAAGCTGGAGGAGTATATCGACTATTTCTACGGTTGCCTGACACCATCTACCGGCTACATCACCATGTTCGATATCCAGCCCCATAACGGCGGATACCTGCTACGGGTGCCCAACCGTGAACATCCGGTAGAACTGGAGCCGGTGATAAAACAGGAGAAGCTGTTGAATGTCTATCGCGAGCATCTCAAGTTTTTGAAGATCAGCAGACTCGATAATGTGGGCGATCTGAACAGAGCCAAGCGGAATAACCGCATGTCGGAGGTGATACAGGTGGCAGAGGCATACCAGGCAAAACAGATTGCCGATATCGCCGAGGAGATCACCCGCAGGTTCCGAGATGGGGTGCGTGTGGTGCTGATATCGGGACCCTCCTCCTCCGGTAAGACCACATTCCGTAAACGTCTCGAGGTGCAGCTGATGGTCAATATGCTGAAACCTGTGGGCTTCTCACTCGATGACTATTTCATTAATCGCGACAAAACGCCACTCGATGAATATGGTGAGAAGGATTACGAGTCGCTCTACGCACTAGACCTGCCCCTTTTCGAAGAGCATATGCTCCGGCTGATGGGGGGAGAGGAGGTGGAACTGCCCACCTACAACTTCGTGACCGGTACCAGGGAATATAAAAAGCATTTCCTGAAGATGGCAGAGAACAGCATCCTGATCGTGGAGGGTATTCACGGCCTCAACCCGGAGCTGACCGCCCATATCCCGCGGGAGAAGAAGTTCCTGGTCTATGTCTCAGCGCTCACCTCAATCTCGCTCGATGATCACAACTGGATACCTGCCTCTGATAACCGCCTGTTGCGCCGCATCGTGCGCGACTATCGTTACCGCGGGTACTCGGCTGAACAGACCATCTCACGCTGGGACAGCGTGCGTCGTGGTGAGGAGAGGTGGATCTTCCCCTACCAGGAGAATGCCGATGTGATGTTCAACTCGGCCATGATCTATGAGCTGGCTGCCATCCGCCGTCATGCCGAGCCGATCCTGATGCAGGTGCCACGCACGGTGCCCGAGTACTCCGAAGCCTACCGCCTGCTCAAATTTTTAAGTTATTTCAATTATATCACGGATCGTGAGCTGCCGCCCACCTCCCTGCTGCGCGAGTTCCTGGGAGGTAGCAGTTTCAGATACTGAAACATATGTCAGAGGTTATTTGCGCCATATCCACCCCTCCCGGCATGGGAGCCATCGCGGTGATCCGCCTCTCGGGTGAGGGGTCGGTAGCCCTGGTGGATTCAATCTTCCAGGCCGCTTCCGGAAAGAAGCTTGAGTCTCTGCCATCTCACACCGTCCATTTCGGGCGGATCAGCGACGGAGAAGAGCTGCTGGACGAGGTGCTGGTAACACTCTTCCGCGGTTCACGCTCCTTTACGGGTGAGGAGAGTGTGGAGATCTCCTGCCACGGCTCGATCTACATCCAGCAGCGCCTTATGGAGCTATTGATCACGCAGGGAGCAAGAATGGCTGAAGCGGGTGAGTTCACCCGTCGCGCCTTCCGCAACGGGCGGTTCGACCTGAGTCAGGCTGAGGCGGTAGCAGACTTGATCGCCTCCTCTTCCCGGGCTTCCCATCGGGTGGCGATGAACCAGATGCGGGGCGGTTTTGCCCGTAAGCTGGCGGAGCTGCGCGATAAACTCCTGCAGTTCGTCTCTCTGATTGAGCTGGAGCTCGATTTCTCTGAAGAAGATGTAGAGTTCGCCAACCGGGAGAAACTGTATGAACTGACGAACGAGATTGAACAGGAAATTCAAACCCTGGCCGACTCCTTCCGGCTGGGAAATGCCATCAAGAGCGGTATTCCGGTGGCCATCATCGGAGAGACCAATGTGGGTAAATCCACGTTGCTGAATCTGTTGCTCAACGAAGAAAAAGCCATCGTGAGTGATGTACACGGCACCACACGTGATGTGATCGAAGATACCATGAACATCGGCGGGGTTATGTTTCGTTTTATTGATACGGCGGGTATCCGGCAGACTGTCGATGCCATTGAGACAATGGGCATAGCGCGTACGTTTCGCAAAATTGAACAGGCTTCCATCGTCTTGTGGATGATTGATATGACGACTCCCCGGGCGCAGATTGAAGGTCTGGCCACTTCCATCCTCCCCACACTGAAGGATAAACAGGTAATTTTATTGTTCAACAAGGTCGATCTGATCCCGGATGAACAAAGAGCGGATTTTGCGAACCTCCTTCCCGCATTGAATGCCGACAGACTGTTTATCTCCGCAAAGCGGCAACAGAACACTGATCAGCTTCAGGAAATATTGGTGAAAGCTGCTGCCATCCCCTCCATTGGCGAAGACGATGTGATCGTGACCAACCTGCGCCATTATGAGTCGCTCAACAGCGCACTCAATGCTGTCCGTCGCGTGAAAGAAGGTCTCGAGACAGGCATCACCCACGATTTCCTCTCACAGGATATCCGCGAGTGCATGTTCTACCTTGGCGAAATTACCGGCCAGATCTCCACCGAAGAGATCCTCGGTAATATTTTCAGTCGGTTTTGTATCGGAAAGTAGAGCTGCCTTTTGAGATTTTGTTAGATTGCCGGAAGAATGCGCACCATGGAAACACCATTAATCTCTTTAAGTTTTTTGGCGATCGATTTATCTACTGTTTTTTGGGTGACATCAATAATGTTGTAGGCAATCCCATTGTATTTGCGATTCAACATGCTGTCGATATTGATGTTTTCGGAAGCCAGGATGCTTGAAATCTGGCTGACCATGTTCGGGATATTTTTGTTTGCAATTGTAATACGACAACCGTCGTGCCGTTCCATTGTGGCAGCCGGAAAATTTACCGAGTTGGTGATGTTGCCATTTTCCAGAAAATCTTTTACCTGGTTTACGGCCATTACAGCACAATTGGTTTCCGATTCTTTTGTTGAAGCGGCCAGATGTGGAATGGCAATAACCTTGTCCATTTCTAATACTTCTTTATCGGGGAAGTCGGTAATGTATTTGGCTACTTTCCCTGATGCAATTGCATCTTTTAAATCGTTCAAATTGACCAATCCACCACGTGCGAAATTCAATATCCGAACGTTGTTTTTCATCATCTTGAGTTTGTCCTTGTTGAGGTAACCCTCGGTCTCGGGTGTGAGCGGGATGTTGAGAGTAACATAATCGGCTTGCGCCAACAAAACCTCTATCCCTTGTACCCAGTTCACCTCGTTGCTTAATTTCAATGCTTGTGGCACTGAAATGTATGGGTCGTAGCCAATCACGTTCATCCCCAATGCTTTGGCGGCATTGGCTACCAAAACGCCGATTGCGCCCAACCCGATTACGGCGAGTGTTTTGCCTTTTATCTCTTGTCCGGCAAAGTTCTTTTTGCCTTTCTCTACGAGTGCTGGTATTTCGTCACCTTTGCCAATCAGTGATTTAGCCCAATTTACACCATCGATGATGTCACGCGAAGTAAGCATCAGTCCGGCAATCACCATTTCCTTTACGCCGTTTGCATTTGCTCCCGGAGTGTTGAAAACCACGATCCCTTTTTCTGTACATTTTTCTATTGGAATGTTGTTGACGCCTGCACCCGCTCTTGCTACGGCTTTTAGTGACGACGGAAGTTCCATTTGGTGCATTTTATAACTGCGCAACAGGATCGCGTCTGGATTGGGGAGTTCGCTGGCGATCTCGTAATTACTTAAAGGAAAAATAGATAGCCCTTCAGGGTCGATTGCATTTAACGTTTGAATCTTAAACATTTGGATTGTTATCTTTAAAGTGTGTTGAATCATAATCTCCAAACAAGATACAAAGGTCACAATTTTATTTCTTAACTGAGCAAAAAAAATGAATTTTGTTGCAAGGAGGCCTTTGATTCAGGGTACCATTGACGCTCTATCCGTGGGCTAGGTTACAGGTATGCTTCCATGAGATGTTGTTTTGTCTTCCTGATGCTTCAATAATTATTTGTATATTTGTTGTTTAGAAACTACAACAATGAAAAGAGCGTTTCGTTTTTTGAACAAGCCCTATCCGCTGAACGATGATTTAAAGCACAATGCCCAAATCGTTCTGTTTCTGAGTATTGGGATATTTGCATTCTTGTCACTCTTTCAGCCGATTGGTATCAGCGCTTTTTCAAGAAAAGAAATTATATACCTGGTCTGTGGGATCGCTGCATCCCTGTTTTTTATCCTGACCTTGAATCTGATTGTTTTGCCAAGCATCTTCCCCCGTTTTTTCAACAGTAGCAGGTGGGATATAAAGAGAGAGATTGGTTGGGATTTGTGGATGTTGCTCTCAATATCAAGTTGTGCGCTATTGGTCTATTCAAAAATAGTGGGACCTATTGGCATTGAACTCTCTGACGTGTTGAAGATCATATTGATTGGCTCTGTTCCGGTGGCGCTGCTGATCATCATCAATTATAACCGTATATTGCGCTCCAATCTGAAGTCGGCACAGATGCTAAACCAAAAGCTGATAGAAAAAAGGGAGCAGAGCCGAAAACTGATTCATTTTGAGTCGGAATACAAGAACGATGAGATCACGCTGAACCCGGAATCGATATCTGTGATAAAATCGGCAGATAATTATATCGAGATCTATTACGAGCGTGAGGGAACGATGCGGAGACATACCATCAGGAGCACCTTGAACAAAGCAGAAGCAACAATACAGAACTGTGGCTTTTTCTTCCGATGCCACAGGAGTTTCATCGTGAATATTCATCGAATCATGGAGGTGCAGGGGAATTCCCAGGGATATACCTTGTACATCGAGAATCTGGATTTCCCCGTCCAGGTTTCACACATGTATATCGCTGAATTCAAAAGACTCTTGCTTTAGTCGTTTGACCACTCTATTCCCCTTTTTCACCCCTTAATCATCTTTTCATCCCTAATTATTTGCCGGGCATCCCCATTTTTTTGCCGTCCGCTATTTCATCCCTAATTTTATTGGTGAGTTTTGAAATTGTTTTACCGTTCCTTCACGTAGCGGAGAGAAGAGAAACTCAATTTAATAATTGGCTTGCATGAAATATTGTTCTTGCTCGCTACAAATAATCAAACAAAAGAATGGAAGAATTTAAAATAGGTGATCTGACAGCCAGGCTGCCAATCATACAAGGAGGAATGGGTGTGTGCGTCTCTATGTCGGGATTGGCTTCCGCCGTTGCAAATGAGGGAGGAATCGGGGTGATCTCTGCTGTCGGTATCGGCATGTCGGAGCCCGATTACAGGAAGCACTTTCGTGAATCGAACAAGATCGCGTTGAGAAAAGAGATCCGTAAAGCACGCTTGAAAACGCGGGGGATCATTGGTGTGAATATCATGATGGCTACCTCCGACTTTGATGAGCTGTTGAGAGTGGCTCTGGAAGAAAAAATCGATGTTGTTTTTATCGGTGCCGGTTTGCCCCTAAAAATACCTGCATTCCTGGAAAGCATTAACCAAGGTGATACCACAACAAAGATTGTACCCAAGGTCTCCTCCTCCAGAGCTGCGAAATTAATTTTCAGACACTGGTTGGAGAAGTATGACAGGATACCCGATGCCGTGGTGGTGGAGGGTCCCCTGGCAGGAGGCCATCTCGGTTTTGGCAAAGCGGAGTTGCAGAACAACCAGCAATCTCTCATTACGATCCTGAAAGAGACTGTCGCCGAGATGGATTTTTTTCAACAGGCAACCGGCAGGGAGATCCCTGTGATAGCTGCAGGAGGCATCTATACGGGAGGTGACATGTACAACATGTTGCAATCGGGAGCCAAAGCCGTGAAGATGGGTACCCGTTTCGTGACAACCACGGAATGTGATGTCTCGGAAAAATTCAAACAGAACTATATCGACTGCTCAAAAGAGGATATTGTGTTGATCGATAGCCCGGTAGGACTCCCGGGCAGGGTGATCGTCAATGATTTTGTAAGGGAGATTCAGCAAGGTGCACAGAAACCTGTGAGGTGTCCCTGGAAGTGTCTGAAAACATGCGACTACAAGAAAGTTCAGTTCTGTATCTCCGAAGCACTGTTTAATGCAGCACGAGGAGATTTTTCACATGGTTTTTCTTTTGCCGGAACAAATGCCTATAAGGCCAAAGCAATCATCTCAGTCAGAGAAACCATAGATCAGTTGAAAGAGGAGTATTACAGGGAAGAGATTCGGTTCCAACCGGTTGAAGTATCTGCCTGCTGATTCACCCAAACCGTCTTTTACACATTTCCTGATATTGCGCGTTTATCATCTTTTTCATTCCACAAGAAAGAGATCATCCGTCCGTTTTCGGGGGGACAGTATGCTGTCGCTCCGGCCTGCACATACCCGTAAAATCGATATTTGATTTTTTTTTATCTATTTGTTCTGGCTCTAGATAAAAGGGAATCAGTCAATTATTTTTTTTTGTCAATGTTTGTTCCCCCTTGTTGTAAACTATTTGTTAGTGTGACTGTTATATTCAGTGCAAAGAATTATTTAAAATTGTTTTAAATAGACAGATAGATGACCCAAGAAGATTTACCTGCGATTTTCCGTGACTTCAATCCACTGGAAGATAAAATGCTGCAAATCATCGACCGGGAAGGCAATCTGATCCGAAAGGATCTGATGCCGGAGCTGGAGGATGAGACCATTATAGAAGCCTACCGACAGATGTTGTACGAGCGGATCGCCGATGAGATGGCGGTCTCCTACCAGCGACAGGGGAGGATGTACACCTTTACCCCTAACCTTGGCCAGGAGGCAATCCACATCGCTGCCGGGATGAACATTCGGTATGAGGACTGGCTTGTTCCATCTTTCCGTGAAATGGGCATTCTGCTATCGAAAGGGGGAACCATGAAGGAGATGTTCCTCTTCTACCTTGGCAACGAGTGGGGTGGTAGCTTTCAGCAAGCTCATCATACCCTCCCCATTTCCATCTCAATTGGTACGCAGTTTCACCATGCCACAGGCGTGGGTTACTCGGTGAAGTACCGAAAGAAGGATGAGGCGGTCTTCACCTTTATCGGTGACGGCGGTACCTCCGAGGGCGACTTCAGCGAGGCGCTCAACTTTGCCGGCGTTTGGCAGGTACCGGTGATCTTCACCATCCAGAACAACCAGTATGCCATCTCCGTGCCGGTGCAGAAGCAGACCAACTCACTCAACCTGGCGGTCAAGTCGGTCGCTTTCGGTATCCCTGGCATCAAGGTGGACGGCAACGATTTCTTCGCGATGTATCTCGCCTACAAGACCGCTGCCGAGTATGCACGGTCGGGCAGGGGAGCGGTGCTGATCGAGGCACTCACCTATCGTCTCGGGGCTCACACCACCTCCGATGATCCCTCCAAGTACCGCGAAAAAGAGGAGGAGCAGCTCTGGGCCATGAGCGATCCGCTGATCCGCCTGAAGCGATACATGCAGGATGCCGGTATCTGGTCCATCGACGAAAAGCAACTTCGGGAGGAGTACCGTGAGGAGATTGACCGTCAGTTTACCGAGGCGGAAAAGGAGAAATCATATCCCTTGGATGATGTGTTTGTGCATATGTACAGCGATATGCCCGATGAATTGAGAAGACAGAAAAAAGAGTATGAACAATTCTTAAGCTGGAAGGAGAAAAGAGGATGAGCGTGATGACCATGGTGAAGGCGATCAACAATGCGCTGGATATCAAACTGAACGAGGATGAGAATATTGTGATATACGGCGAGGATGTAGGCGTGGAGGGAGGTGTCTTTCGCGTCACCGAGGGACTGCAGAAGAAATATGGTGTTGAGAGGGTGTTCGACTCACCCCTGGCAGAGTCGGGTATCGTGGGTACCGCACTCGGGATGGCTGTCTCGGGTCTCCGCCCGGTGGTGGAGCTGCAGTTCGATGGGTTCACCTTTCCTGCCTTTAACCAGATCCTCACCAATGTATCCCGGATCCAGAACCGATCACGTGGCAAGTATCGGGCACCGATGGTGATCCGCTTTCCCTATGGGGGTGGGGTCAACGCACTGGAGCATCATTCCGAGAGCCCTGAGGCGCTTTTCGCCCATATACCGGGACTGAAAGTGGTGATCCCCTCTACCCCTCACGATGCCAAGGGGATGATGATCAGTGCCCTGGAGAGCAATGATCCCATCATCTTCATGGAGCCAAAGCGGATCTACCGTGCCATCAAACAGGAGGTCCCCGAGGAGAAATACAGCCTTCCTCTCGACAAGGCGAGGGTGGTACAGGAGGGAAGTGACATCACACTGGTGGCTTTTGGTGCCTTGATCCGCGAATGCCAGAAAGCGATCGTGATGGCGGAGGAAGCCGGCATCTCAGTGGAGCTGATTGACCTGCGCTCTATCTACCCAATTGATCGGGAGACCATCCGCACCTCTGTGCGGAAAACGGGAAGGATGATCGTGGTGGCTGAAGCACATGAATCGTTCAGCGTGGGATCGGAACTGATTGCCATTGCCAACGAGGAGGCATTCCTTTCCCTGGAGGCTCCCCCGCGCAGGGTGGGTGGCTTTGACACCATTGTCCCCCTGGCCCAGGGAGAACCCTATTACATCATCTCTCCCGAAAGGATTCTTTATGAAATTGAAAAAACCATTCATTTCTAAGCGTTAACAGCATGAACTATATATTTAATTTTCCTGACCTTGGTGAAGGATTGGAAGAGGGAACCATCCTTGAATGGTATGTGAAAGAAGGAGATCAGGTGAAAGTGGGGGACCCCGTGGTGCAAATGGAGACCGATAAGGTGGTGGCCGATATTCCCTCATCTAAGAATGGTGTAATCACTGCCCTTCATGGGAATCCGGGCGATGTGATCCGGGTGGGTGCTCCCCTTATGGAGATTGAGGTTGATGGAAAAGAGCAGATTAGCTCTACAGCGCGTCACTCCTCAACAGAGCCGATTGTTGAGGGAGAGGATGCCGCAGCTGTGGTGGGCACCATGGAGGTGGCTGGCAATGAGGCAGCTCCGCTGGCTTCAAGCAGCGAGGGGCTCGCCTCGGAGAGAGGACAAAGCGAGCCTGAGCGCAAAGCATTGGCGACACCCGTGGCACGTGCCCTGGCTAAGGAGATGGGCATCGACATCAATGTGGTGCCGGGCAGTGGTCCCTCCGGCAGGGTGAAACGGGAGGATATCCTCCAATATGGCAGCGACATGGCTGCAGAACCGGTGAAGGATGCTTCCATGGAAAGTTCCGATAACGATGTGACCTACCAGCCGTTGACACAAATCCGCAAGACCATCGCGCGCAACATGCTCAACTCTAAGCGCAATACTGTCCATATGTCGCTGTTCGAAGAGGTGGAGATCTCGGCACTCAAGGTGGTGATTGCAAAATACAAGCCACTCTATGCAGAGAAAGGGGTGAAGCTTACCTATCTCCCCTTTATCGTGAAGGCGGTGGCACTGGCGCTGAAGCATCACCCGCAACTCAACTCACAGATCGATACGGAGAATAACCGGATGATCCTGTACAACCGTTGTCATATTGCCATTGCGGTGGATGCTCCCGATGGACTGGTGGTGCCGGTGATACGAGATGCCGACCGCATCTCCCTCTTCGAGGTTGCCAGCCAGATAGGAAGGTTGGCTGAGAAGGCCAGAAACAGGAAGCTGACACTGGAGGAGATGAAGGAGGGTTCCTTCTCCATCACCAGTTTTGGCTCCATTGGCGGCATTTTCGCTACGCCGGTGATCAACTACCCGCAGGCTGGCATCCTGGGAATCGGACGGATCATGAAGACTCCCATCGTGAAAGGTGATGAGATCGTGATCGGCCATATCATGCCGCTCTCCCTCTCCGTGGATCATCGTATTGTTGATGGTGGTGAGACCGCCCGTTTCCTGTCCAGGGTGATGGGGTACCTCTCCGATCCGCTGTCGATGATGATGGAAGAGTAAAACCCACATTTAACTGTTAACATAAAATAACATAATATCCTGTGGAGGAGATCTATTTTAAGGTACACACAGGTCAGAGGAATAAAGCAGGAATGATATCTTTGTTCTATATTTGCAGAGACTTCTATTATTCATTTATTTTCTGATTTGATATGAAAAATATTCTTTTGATCGCATTTATGATGATGGGTTGTTTTTTGCAGGCACAGGATATTCAGTTGCCCAAGCCAGACAGGAGTGGGGGTAAACCATTGATGGAGGCACTCAATCAGAGGCATTCCACACGTTCCTATCAGGAGAAAGAACTGTCATTGCAACAGTTATCGAACCTGTTATGGGCTGCCAACGGATTCAACCGTGACGACAAACGTACAGCACCTACCGCCAACAACCGTCAGGAATTGGAACTCTACCTCACCACCCGGAAAGCTATTTATTTCTATGATGCCCGCAATCATCTGCTGAAAGAGGTGAAGAAAGGTGATTACCGTGCCGAGACAGGTTCGCAGGATTTTGTGGCCACCGTACCGCTCAACCTGATATTCGTGGCAGATATGCAGAAAGCTTCAGGTAGGGAGTATGCCTTTACCGGCTGTGGTTTTGTTTCACAGAACATTTATCTATACTGTGCCTCCGAAGGACTGGGTTCTGTTGTCAGGGGTATGTTCAACAAAGAGAAGCTACATGCACTCTTAGGGTTGAAACCCACAGAAGAGGTGTTGCTGACCCAATCGGTAGGGTATCCCAGATAGATTCTCCGTTTGTGTAGGGGGATAGCCGGCCAGGGAACAAAAAGCATGTCTGCTTTCAACAATGCTGTAGAGCTCAACATGTCGATGGAAGGAGATCGCGTGTGAAAGATAGAGGATCGTGCAGATCAGTAGGGAGTAGATTAAAAACCCTGCGGGCAGGATCTGCACTTCGGAATTCAATGGTGAATTGATTAAAATCCGAAATCCTCAATCACAACATCTTCGACCTCTTCCTTTTTAATTTCA
>WOYT01000093.1 GCA_011620695.1 Proteiniphilum sp. | reverse complement strand
CTGAAGGCCGAAAAGAATATGAAGTACGCCCTGCCCCGTGCCATCGAATGGCTGCAGAACGAAGGATACACCTTTGCGCTGATTCCTGAATAAGTTGATGCTCCCCGGGTATGGACTCATCTTATCGGAATAATCACAATTCGCTATTCGATCGCTAAGAAAAAAACATGACCATGCGGGAGAATTCATTGAAGACAATCCTGTCCCTTCTTGTTCTCTGCACAACCCTGCCTCTCTCTGCGCAGATTCAAGGAACAGTCACCGACAACCGGCACAACCCTCTCGAGTTCGTAAACGTTGTGTTGTATGCTTTGCCCGACACCACCTTCATCACCGGTGCCGTAACCGACAGCCTGGGTAATTACACCATCACCACCGACCCGCAGAAAAACAGCATCCTAAAAGCAACCATGGTAGGATATCGGACCGAACAATCTGTGATCACCGGTGACGAGCCTCCCGTCGTGCGGAATTTCACCCTTGAGCCGGACGAGCGGATGTTACAGGAACTGGTGGTGGAAGGCGAACGTCCCGTGATGAAAGCCGAAGCAGGCCGCCTCATCTACCATATCTCACCCCTGCTGCGCAATAAACCGGTCACCAATGCCTATGATGCATTGAAAGAGATACCGGGTGTGATTGAGCAGGATGAACAGCTGACGCTGATCGGCACCAGTGGCATGACCGTGCTGCTGAATGGACAGAAAACATCCATGACCTATGAGCAACTGATGACGCTGCTCAAGAGTATCCCCGTCTCGCGCCTGGAGGATGTGGAGATCATGTACAGCGCCCCTCCCCAATACAATATCCGCGGTGCCGCCATCAATGTCATCCTGAAACAGGAGAGCGGAGAATCGCTTCAGACACCCTGGCAGGGAGAGCTGTCGGGCGGCTATACCCAGAGAACCTACGGCAGCGGGAACGGGAGAGCCAACCTTTACTATACCGGCAAGCAGACAACCGTCGATATGCTTTACGGATATAATTATTATGCAATCCTCTCCTCGGAGAGTCTCAAGGCCGATCATCTGCTGCAGGAGCAGCTTTATCAGATCGACCAGCAGAGTGAAGGAGTCAATCATATAAACATCCATAATCTGCGGCTGGCAGCCGACCACACGCTGAAGAACAAGGATGTGGCCAGCATCTCCTACACCGGGCAGTTCGGACGCAGCCATTCAGACCAGACCGCCACCACTGATATCTCCGGAACCCTTATCGGATCAGATATCGACTCCAAAGGGCCCAACACCATGCACAATATCAAAGCAGACTACTCCTCTCATATCGGTCTCAAGGCTGGTGCGGACTATACATGGTATCACGACCGATCGGATTACACACTTCTCAACTCGCAACTGGAATCCTCAACCCTGCCGGAGAGTATACGATCCTCCTCCTCGCAGACCATCCACCGTACCTTCTTCTATGCCAACCAGACACATACACTCAAAAACAGCTGGCAGCTCAACTACGGATTGAACTACTCACGGGCACAGACACTCAACAGGGCAGATGCGGAAAAAGACGATGAAACATACGAAGAAGCCACCTTCGATACGAGACAGGATGAGGATATCTGGAACCTGTTTGCCGGCTTCTCCAAATCACTCTCACCGAAGCTCTCCCTGCAGGCATCACTGGCCGCTGAATTTTACAAATCTACGGAACAGACGGGAGACATCAAAAAGACACTCTGGAATGATATGGCGTGGTTTCCGACCCTCAATCTCAGCTACAACCATTCCGACAATCATATTCTGCAGCTGGAGCTCTCATCCGATAAAACCTATCCTCCCTACTGGAGCCTGAACCCGTCGGTATATCATTTCGGTGCCTATGGGGTGGCCTTCGGTAACCCACAGTTGCGGCCCCTGAAACTGTACAGTGTGGGATTGACCTATATCTATAAACAGAAATATATGATCCGTCCCTTCATCAATCATATTACCGACTACTACACACAGTTGCCCTACCAGTCGCCCGACAAGCTGCAGCAGGAGTTTGTGATGCAAAACTTCGACTACCGCCAGAATGCCGGTCTGATGGTGGTACTCCCTTTCAACCTGGGGAAGAAGATCGCATCACGCTTCGTGGGCAACGGTGTCTACCTGCGGGAAAAAGATGAAACGTTCTATGACATCCCTTTCGACCGTAAAACACTCTACGGCGTACTGCAACTCAACAGTGACATCCGCTTCTCCGAACAGCCAAACCTGAAGATGAACCTCTCCGGTTACTGGGCCACGCCGGGTGCCATTCAGGGCATCTACGACCTTGGGGGGTCGGGCAATCTCTCTGCCGGAGTCACCTGGAGCTTCGACAACGACCGCGCCACGCTGATTCTCAAAGGCGAAGACCTTTTTAAAACGCGCACGCCCAATGCTTCGATCGATTATATGGGACAGAAAAGCTCGCTCGATGCTACTCGCGACACCCGCTCCTTCTCCCTCTCCTTTGTCTACCGCTTTGGCGGATACAGGGAAAAAGAACGGAAAGAAGTTGACACCTCAAGGTTCGGCATGTGATAACGAAGTGATATAGTGATT
>WOYT01000046.1 GCA_011620695.1 Proteiniphilum sp. | reverse complement strand
TTGCGGAAAGAAAGGGATTCGAACCCTTGGTACCCGTAAGGGTACAACGGTTTTCGAGACCGCCCCGATCGACCACTCCGGCATCTTTCCTGTACGGGCTACAAAATTACACTTTTTCTCGTAAAAAGTGCAATCCCGCAGCCATTTATTGCTTCAGTGCCGCCAGTGCCTCCTCTGTGGCGACCAGTAGCGGGTCGATGGAGATGGATGACCCCACGGCATGCTCCATCCAGAGCTGGGGGATGATGTTCCCCTGCCTGCACATCCGTTCAATCTCCTCCGCCATGTTCTTTCCCTTCACCTGCTGCTCGATCTGAAAATCGATCAGGTGGCCCATCGGGTAGTTGGGCAGGTAGAGCGGGTTATCGATCATGTGGGAGTAGATGCCGAGTAGCGTCTCATCCTTCCCACCCAGCACACCGGCATAATAGCTGTTCCACACCTCTTTTGCAATGTCGATCACCGCCTCCTTCAGCTCGGCCGCCATGGCATCAGGATGGGCGTAGAGCCACTCCCACACCCTGATATCGACCAGCGAGACACCCATGATCTCGTAGGCGGACCAGAAGCTGCTGAGGGCAAGCCAATGCTCCTCGTCGGGATTGCTCTTCTTCAGGCCCAGCAGCTCCAGATCGCGCTTCTGAAAGAGGAAGGCCACCGCCTCGGTAAACGAGGTGTTGGGCACGCCGTTCAGCATATAGTAATCCACATCGTTCATGGTGATGGTCTGCTCCACATTGTGTCCGAACTCATGTACCGCGATGTTGTATCCCTTATAGTCCATTCCGTTTTCCCCGATCCGGGTGCGCAGTCGTGCCACATCGTTGCGCATCTCAGCACCCCAGGCATGACCAGCACCACGGGAAGCGTCGACGGTGATGAGCGAGGTGATCTCTTTCGCTTTTTCAGGGTTCCAACCCAGCTTCACCAGGATGTTGGGCAGATCTTTTTCCAAAGCCGCCGCATCGGGGTACTTCCTGGAGGTGAGGGCGGTCAGCTGCTCCTCGGGGATCCCCTCATCGCCCTTGAAACCGTTGTACCATATATCAAAGGGCTCCAGCTCCCGTCCCAGTCGCGAGGCAATCAAGGCGCCTACCTCCTTCACCTGCGGTGAGGAGAGCAACCCCACGAAGAGTGCCTCTACATCTTTCTGCGGCACCTCCATGGTGCCATCGAAGGCGCGGACCAGCTGGGTGGGGTAATGAGGGGAGTAGGCGTCGAGCTGACGCATGGCGTGAAAGTTCTTCAGGAACACCTCGTAACGACGGCTATCCTCGGGAGTGCCCGTCGCGATGTTCCCGTCAGCGAATAGCTCATTGGTCTCAGGGTTCCAGGTGTGCGATCCGCTGTTGATTACCTCCCGCGGGATGGACTGGTCGATGATGCGCTGCATCACCTTGTAGATCATCCGCTGTTTCTCCAGTCCCCGCTCCGTGTCGGCGTAGTTCGACTTCAACTCGTCGCGCAAACCCCAGTGGGTGATCAGCTTCATCCCTTCGGGGAAGAGCTGCTCTCCTGCATCGTTCCGCAGGTTGCCCATGAAGATGTTGTAGTCGGAGATGTAGGCATCGGCCTCGGTAAGTGTTTTCGAGATATCCTGCTGTATGGCTGCCGGCACGCGGGAGATGAAGCGGTCCCCCATGCGGGCATAAGCCCACTCCCTGCGGCTCCACTTAGCACCCCGTTCCGTTTTCTCATCAAGGGAGAAAAAGGGAAAGTTGAGTGCGGTGAGGAAGGCGATTTTGTTGCCGTAAAGATCGTCGGTGAGATGCGCCGACGCATCGTAGCTACCAAACATCATATCTACCGGTGTGATGTCGGGACCCTCCAGTTGCAGCGGCATCTTTAGCTCCACATCCATCTTGTGGAAGTATCCGCCGATCACCTCGAAGTTGCGTTCCAACGTGCTGAATAGGTTGAAAAGTGCTGCCGTGTCGGCCACGAACGAGCTCTTGCAGAACTGTGCAAACGCATCAGCGTTGCCATCCTGCTCGCGCCAGAGGGCTGCCACCTGCTCTACGCCACGCTCGATGCGGAAGGCATCTGCCTCACCGAGCGAGTCTTTCAACTGTGTGATCACCTCTTCCGACTGCGCAGCGGTGATAAACTCTGCTTGATTCATATCCTGTTTCTTCTCCTGATTGTTTGTGCATGCCGTCAACAGGGTAACCATCACGGCAATGGCAATAAAAGACCGGGTATTCATAAAAAGTTTATTTATTTTTTTCAAATATAGCAGTTTTTTTTCGAATCCACCGAACGTGTAAAGGCAAACATTTAAAGTCTCAGAAAGCAGTATTTTCCCTATATTTGTAACAACCAAACAAAACGATAAACTGAACCGACATGAATGAAATCGACAAGTATGTAAAAACCACGAAAAACGATTCCTTGAAGAGCTGATCGAACTGATCCGCATCCCCTCCATATCCCCGCTGCCGGAGCACAAACCCGATATGTACCATGCCGCTGAGAAGTGGAGAGAGCTCCTGCTCGCCGCGGGAGCAGTTCTACAATGGAATCCGCACCATCCCCCTCTTCTATAAATATTTCACT
>WOYT01000022.1 GCA_011620695.1 Proteiniphilum sp. | reverse complement strand
CCGATTCTTCTTTCCCGATCATTGGATGCAGTACCCTGTTGCGGAATCAGGAAGAAGAGGATGAACAGAAAAGAGAGGATCAAAATGGTTCGTTTCATCGGTTCCGGTTGGGATAATTTTTTACTGCAATGATTTGTTCAGCAGATAATAGACCTCATTTACCCGGAGTTCAAACTTGAAGTTCTTGATGGAGGTATCCTTGTCGATGGTTACCAGCTCAATGCCTGCAATGTCGGCATAATCCTCAAAATACTCGTTGGTGAGGGCATAGCTGAAAGCGGAATGGTGTGTGCCGCCCGCATAGATCCATGCAGCAGCTCCGATCTCCAGGTTAGGCTGCGGTATCCACAGGGCGCTGGCTACCGGAAGTTTGGGCAGTGCTGCCTCCGGTTCCAGCACATCCACGTTGTTGACCACCATGCGAAAACGGTTGCCCATGTCGATGATGGTGGAAGCGATGCCGGTCCCAGGGTCTGCAGTGAAGACCAATCGTGCCGGGTCGGCCTTTCCGCCGATGCCAAGTGGGTGTACCTCTAAGCGGGGCTTTTGACTTGTGATCAGTGGTGATACCTCCAGCATGTGTGATTGGAGGATGGCACTCTTATCCCCTTTGAAGTGATACGTGTAGTCTTCGAGGAAGGAGCAACCACCCTTCAATCCTCTCGACATCACCCAAATGGTGCGTAGCAGTGCGGCCGTCTTCCAGTCGCCCTCAGCCCCGAAACCGTAACCCTCCGCCATCAGACGCTGACAGGCCAGACCGGGTAGCTGGTTTAATCCGTGCAAGGCATCGAAATTGGTGGTGAAAGCTTTGGCGTTCTTATCTTTCAGAAAACGACGCAGTGCGATCTCGATGCGTGCTGCCTCACGTACCTGGCCATGATCTTTTGCTCCTTTCCTGCAGTTGTCTGCAAAGGTGTAGAGTTGTTCAAATTCTGCAACCAGCTGATCCACCTCCTCCTCGGTTACCCTGTCCTGGTAGGCTACCAGATCGCCGATGGCGTAATAATCGACATGATATCCCAACCGCAGTTCTGCTTCCAGACGATCCCCGTCGGTGACAGCCACGTTGTTCATGTTGTCACCAAAGCGAACAATCACCATATCCTGTGCATCGGCCCATGCCGCAGCCACCCGCATCCAGACAGCAATCCGTTCCTGCACGTTCCGTTCCGACCAGTGACCCACCACCACTTTCCTGTTTTTGCGCATGCGGGTAACCATATGACCAAACTCGCGGTCGCCGTGTGCCGACTGGTTCAGGTTCATGAAGTCCATGTCGATCTCACTCCAGGGGATCTCTTTGTTAAACTGCGTATGCAGGTGGAGCAACGGCTTGTGGTAGTTCTGCAGTCCCTTGATCCACATCTTTGCCGGTGAGAAGGTGTGCATCCATGTGATGATGCCGATACAGCGGGCATCGCTGTTGGCCTCCTTGAATATTTTTTCCACTTCGGGCGACGAGTTGGCGGTTCCTTTGTAAACCACTTTCACCGGGAGGGTTCCGGCTTGGTTGAGTTGTTTAACGATCTCTTCCGAGTGTGCATTTACGGTGATCACCGCATCACCTCCGTAAAGGAGCTGAGCCCCGGTGACAAACCACACTTCCTGGTTGTTGTAGAATTCCATATTGTTTTTTTTTAATTGTTGATGTTCGTTGTTTTATTTCTGTCCGTAATAGGCATTGGGACCATGCTTGCGGGAGAAATGCTTCTCGATGAGCCACCGGTTCATGGTGAGCTGAGGGTTCACCTGGTGTGAGATATAGGCCATCTTGGCCACCTGCTCCATCACCACGGCATTGTGTACCGCTTCATGCGGATCTTTACCCCAGGCAAAAGGGCCATGATTCTTCACCAGTACACCGGGTACATGGGCAGGGTTCAAATCTTTGAAACGCTCAATGATCACGGTTCCGGTATCTTTCTCATAGTCACCCATGATCTCTGCCTCCGTCATGTCGCGGGTGCAGGGTATGTCATCGCTGAAATAGTCGGCGTGGGTGGTGCCGATGTTGGGGATGTCGCAACCTGCCTGTGCCCAGGCGGTGGCAAAGGTGGAGTGGGTGTGTACCACTCCACCGACTGCCGGAAAAGCCTTGTAGAGTTCCAGGTGGGTTGGTGTATCTGAAGAAGGTTTGTATCTGCCTTCCACCACATTGCCTTCCATGTCAACCACCACCATGTCATCCGCTTTCATTCCATTGTAGGAGACTCCTGAAGGCTTGATCACCACCAGCCCCCTTTCCCTGTCTATACCGCTCACGTTTCCCCAGGTGAAGATGACCAGTCCATGCTCCACCAGATCCAGGTTGGCGCGGAACACCTGTTGTTTCAGTTCTTCTATGCTCATATCATCTATTTTATTGCAGTTCAAGCATCACCACTGATTTAGAGGGCAACACCACCGAGAGGGTTCCGTTTTTCAGGGATGCTCCCTTGAAAGCGGCGACGCTCACCTTGTCTGGTTGTTCGAATGTGTTGTGGTCGTTGATCTTTTCGGAAGTGAGCAGCTGTCCACTTACATTTTTCACCGAAGCTCCTATCAGCTGGGTGCTGATCTGCTGTTCGTTGTTGGGATCAGCGTTCACCAGCGTAA
>WOYT01000137.1 GCA_011620695.1 Proteiniphilum sp. | reverse complement strand
GAACTATGAACCAGGAACAGCTTATCACTTACAGCTAAAATAAATCATTTTGAGGAAAACAATCAACATAGCGGGAACACTGATGGACCTCACCACCCCGAAAGTGATGGGGATCCTGAACGTGACGCCGGACTCTTTCTTCTCAGGCAGCAGGAAGCAGACCGAAGAGGAGATCATGCAGCGTTGCCGTCAGATCCTGGAGGAGGGTGGAGCGATGATCGATGTGGGAGCACAGTCAACAGCTCCTTCCTCCACCATGCTTACAGCGAAAGAGGAGGCTGACAGACTGATGCCGGCACTGAAGCTGATACGCCGGGAACTGCCGGAAGCCATCCTCTCGGTGGACACCTTTTATGCCGACGTGGCAAAGCAGGCTGTTCAGGAGTACGGCGTGCAGATGATCAATGATATCTCGGGCGGGCAGATCGATGCGCGCATGTTTCAGGTGATGGCGGAGCTGAATGTACCCTATGTCCTGATGCATATGCGGGGTACTCCGCAGACCATGCAACAGCTGACCTCCTACGATCACTTCATCCAGGATCTGCTCTACTACTTTTCTGAACGAAAGGCTCTCCTCAACAACCTCGGCGTGAATGATGTGATCATTGATCCCGGTTTCGGCTTCAGTAAAACGGTGAAGCAAAACTATGAACTGATGGCTTATCTGAAATATTTTCATATCTTTGATGAACCCTTACTGGTGGGCATCTCCAGAAAGTCGATGATCTACCGCTTGCTGGGTTGTTCACCGGAGGAGAGCCTCAATGGTACCACTGTTCTCAATACCGTAGCCCTTCTCTCCGGAGCATCAATCCTCCGCGTGCATGACGTGAAAGCAGCGGTGGAGTGTGTGGAGCTTACAAATCAGATAAGACAATTTGATTCTCAACCTGCTCAATAGCTACCCTATGTTCGCACATTTCGGAATAAAAGACTTCATCGATGTCCTGCTGGTGGCCCTTCTCCTTTACTACCTCTTCCGGTTGGTGAAGATCTCCGGACTGAGGCCTCTTTTCATCGGTATTCTGGTCTTCATGGTGATCTGGATCCTGGTGTCCCGCGTCTTCAACATGGTGTTGCTGGGCTCCATCCTCGATCAGTTTGTCAGCGTGGGACTCTTCCTGCTGGTGATTCTCTTTCAGGATGAGATCAGGCGCTTCCTGATGTCACTCGGCTCAAGGCGGGGATGGAATTTTATCTCGAAGCTATTCTCCCCGAACGATCGGCAAAAGAAAGACAATTCACACCTCACAGCGATCGTGCTGGCCTGCATGAACATGTCGAAAACCAATACGGGGGCCCTGATTGCCATACAGGGTGATATACACCTGGGACTTTATGAGCAGACCGGTGAGATTGTGAATGCCGAGGTCTCCTCCCGCCTCATCGAGAACATTTTTTTCAAGAACAGCCCCTTGCACGATGGCGCCATGATTATTGTGGGCAATAAGATCAAGGCCGCAGGTTGTATTCTGCCCATCTCCCAGAACCCCAATATTCCAGCTCACCTGGGACTGAGACATCGTGCTGCACTCGGCCTCTCCCAGGAGACCGATGCCAGGGTGATCATCGTCTCTGAGGAGAGCGGTAAGATTTCGTTTGCCTCAAAAGGACGCCTGAAGATAAACATCTCCCCCGAAGATCTGCAGCGGCTCTTGCTGACTGATGAGTAACAGGGGTGACCCCCCGGGAAAAGCCACTGCTCACCCCGGGGCAAGATGAGATCCCAAAAAAAAATGTATTGAATGATTCTACAAGCACTCTCCATCATCAACTATAAAAATCTCAGACAGGCTGAACTGCAGTTCTCCCCCAAGATCAACTGTTTCATCGGGAACAATGGAATGGGCAAGACCAACCTGTTGGATGCGGTCTATTACCTCTCGTTCTGTAAAAGCTATACCAACCCCATCGACTCTCAGATCATCTCTCATGATGCCGATGTATGTATGCTGCAGGGATATTACCTCACGGAGGAGGGAACAGAAGAAGAGATCTACAGTGGTATCCGTCGCAAACAGAGGAAGCAGTTCCGCCGCAACAAGAAAGAGTATGAGCGCCTTTCCGATCACATCGGACTGATACCGTTGGTGATGATCTCACCCGCCGACAATGAACTGATTACTGGCGGCAGTGAGGAGCGACGCAAGTTCATGGATATGGCCATCTCACAGTTCGACAGGGAGTACCTTCGTGCCCTGGTGCGCTACAACAAGGCGCTTCAACAGCGTAACATGCTGCTCAAGAATGAGGAGAGAGCGATCGACCCCGATCTGTTGGAGTTATGGGAGGAGCAGCTGGTGCTGGACGGCAACTATATCCACCGTGAGCGGAAAGCGTTCATCGATGCCTTTTCTCCCATCTTTAACCAGTTCTACGCGCGCATCAGTTGCTCGCATGAAGATGTTTCATTCGCCTACAATTCACAGCTGAACGAGGATGATTTTCTGGAAAGGATCAGACACTACAGGCAGCGTGACATTCTGGTTGGGCACACGACCGTGGGCATCCACCGTGATGAGCTGGAGATGTTGCTGGATGGGTATCCCATTAAGAAAGTAGGGTCGCAAGGGCAAAACAAGACGTTTTTCGTCTCCCTTAAACTGGCACAGTTCCACTTCTTGTTGCAAAAGGGTCATACCACCCCCATCCTGTTGCTCGATGACATCTTCGACAGGCTCGATGCCGCACGGGTGGAGGAGATTGTGAAGCTGGTCTCAGGACCTGAATTCGGACAGATCTTTCTCTCCGACACCAACCGGGAGTCGCTCGACCGGATTTTGCTGCGTACCGGCAATAACGCCCATATCTATCATGTTGTTGATGGGGAGATCACCCGCATAAATGAGTAGATGCATATGCAGAAGAAAAATGCACAATCCATGTCGGAAGCACTCTCTGACTTTTTTGACAGCAACAGCCCGCTGAAAAGAAAGCTGGCTGAACACCGGGCTGTAAGGGCGTGGTATGAGTTGTTGGGGGAGGGTGTCGCGAACTATACCCGCAATGCCTATTTCAGTCGTGGGGTGCTTTATGTGCAGCTCTCTTCATCGGTGTTGCGTGCTGAGCTGTTGATGAGCAAACAGGGGCTGATTGAGAAGATCAACGAGTATGCGGGGATGAACATTATCAGCGACATCGTGTTGAGGTAGCGCGATGTACACTTTTCAGCAGAATGCCGGATCACCTGCCCCTCTGTGACAAGGCTTACTCTGTAGGCATACCTTCCTCCGGTAACGGTTGTACCGGTACATCATTCGGAATGGGCAACCCCGGTGTTACATCGGGTGCTGTGGAGGGGTTCAGTGGAGCCGGCTGCTGCACTTCTACCTGCGATTGAGGACTGTTGTCCTGCGAGGTGGTGAATTTGGCTGTCAGAATGCTCAGCACAATCATGATGCCAGCCAGGGTCCAGGTGAGTTTTTCCAGAAAGTCGGTTGTTTTACGTACGCCCATAATCTGGTTAGAAGAGGAGAATCCGCTTGCCAGGCCTCCCCCTTTTGACTTCTGTACCAGTACGACAAGGATCATCAGGATGGCAGCCAGCAAGATGAGGATGGTGATGAAAATATACATATCTCTTGTTAATTGTTTTTAAGCTTCTCGTTTGCAATTAAATATTCCAGGAAACGAATCTGATCGGCAAAGTAAACACTTTTTTTTGGAAAATTCAAACTTAATCGTCTAATTATTGTGAGCGCCTGCTCATATTTTTGCTGTTTGATGTAGATGCGTGCCAGTGTCTCTGTTAGAAACTCTCCTCCATCTTTTTTACTCTCCTCCTCATGCTCTTTTACCCGGGAAGACTGTTCCGGGGGTGTGAAGAGATCATCGGTTGCTGCCCGTTCGATGAAAGCATCGATAATATCCTGGTGTTGCAGGGATTCGTTCTCCCTTTCCGCTCCCTCCTCAACCTCGCCAAGTGACTCATCGCCAAGTGATTCAAGATAGGCAAAATAATCGGTTCCGGCCACATGCTGATGGCTGACCGAAAGCGAATCATCCTTTGGGCCTTTCTCCGGGAGCGTACTGAGAAAGGAGTCCAGCAGTGCTTCGGTACGGTCACCTGTTTGCTTGTCACTTTCCGTGGAGGCGGTCAGAAATTTGGCATATTGCTCCCTGCGAATCAGATAGAGTAGTCGTCTTCTGTCGCTGCAGAGAACTGCTGTCCTTGCCAGCTCTTCCCCGTAACGGTCACTCCCGTTATGGTCCAGCTTCATGGTGTAGAGCAACCGTGAGGTTTGAAAACAGGGATAGTTCTCCACCACTTTTTCCAACTCCTGCTCAGTTGTCTCACTGAGCCTGTCTGGTTCCTCCATCAATCTGTATAGTTCCTCCTTTGTCATACACTACCAGTTTGCCATGGTTGCGTTGAATATCTGGTCCACGATCTCCTCAATCAGCTCTCCCATCAACTGATCCTGCACATTGTCGAAAACGGTGTTACTGGAGAAAGTGCGGTTGGCAGAGATTCGTTCTTCAATCTCGGGGGCATCGGTTTTGTTGTTGCGGAAACGCATCCGTACAGTCATTGTGAGCCTGGTCTCCGAAGCAAAGGCATCTTCCTGCACTGCCAGCGGTGTGAGTTCATATCCCACGATCTCTCCTTCTATTTCCATGTCGCCATTCTGGTTAACCAGTTGCAAACGGGTGTTGCGGGTGAACATATCCTTCATCTCTTCGTTAAAACGTTGTTCGAGAGGTGGATAAACCAGCGGAGCCTGGTTCACGAAGTGGCCGATATAGAGTGTTTTGGTCAGATCATAGTTGATTGAAGCGGTCCTGAATGAATAGGATATCCTGCAGGAGCTGGCCATCATGGATAATATGAGTAAAAACAGGATTTTTTTCATCATCCTTCCAGATTGTATTCTTTGATTTTGCGGTAGAGCGTACGTTCGGAGATACCCAGGTCGGCAGCTGCCAGCTTCCTTTTACCCTTGTGACGTTCCAGCGCTTTTGCAATCATCTCTCTTTCCACCTCACTGATAGAGAGTGTACTCTCTTCATATTCGGTATCTTCCTGGATATCACTTCTCTCCTCTTCATCCAGGTCGATTTTTTTGGACATTTTCTCCAGTTTCACAGGCAGGGAGACCTCAGCCTGTTCGTGTCGGATCAATGCGGATGAGTGCATACCGGTGGAGGCTTCCGGATCAAATGTCGAGGAATTCTGCTTGGATGCTCCTTCCATCAGGTTCTTGACCACCTGTTTCAGGTCTGTAATGTCTTTCTTCATGTCGAAGAGCACCTGGTAAAGGATCTCACGTTCGTTGGCAAAAGAACGCTGCTCTGAGTCATGCAGTTGTGATACGGGCACCGGGAGCATCCCCACCTCATTGTAGGGGAGATACTTCTGCAGGATGTCGGCGGTGATCACCCGCTCCTGTTCAATGATGGAGATCTGCTCGGTGATGTTCTTCAGCTGACGCACGTTTCCCGGCCAGCGGTAGCTTTTCAGCAACTCACGTGCATCGTCGGTGAGGGTGATGGGAGGCATCATATATTTCTCTGCACAGTCGCTGCTGAACTTGCGGAACAGCAGCGGGATATCCTCTTTCCGGTCACGAAGGGGCGGGATGCGAATGGGTACGGAGTTGAGACGGTAGTAGAGATCTTCACGGAACTTGCCTTTCTCCACCGCATTCACCATCTCCACGTTGGTAGCAGCTACCACCCTTACATCGCTCTTTTCCACCTTCGAGGAGCCTACCTTGATGAACTCACCGCTTTCCAGCACACGCAACAGACGTGCCTGCGTGGAGAGGGGCAATTCACCCACCTCGTCGAGGAAAAGGGTGCCACCATCGGCCACCTCGAAGTATCCCTTGCGGCTGCCTGTGGCGCCGGTGAACGATCCTTTCTCATGGCCGAACAGCTCCGAGTCGATCGTTCCTTCGGGGATCGATCCGCAGTTAATGGCGAAGTAGGGGCCATGCTTACGCCTACTGTATTGGTGTATGATCTGCGGGAAGTTCTCTTTACCGGTACCACTCTCTCCGGTGATCAGCACCGACAGATCGGTAGGAGCCACCTGTAAAGCCACGTCAATGGCACGGTCCAGCTCGGGTGAGTTGCCGATGATACCGAAACGTTGCTTGATTTGCTGTAGAGGGTGCTTAGCCATATGTATAGGTATGGGTTGTAATGCCAATGAACAATCAAAGATACACAATAATTTACTTTCTGCCCAACGCGTAGGTTTTTCCTTTGAGATATCTGCCCAGTTCGAGCGTGTTGTCACCAAAACGGCTGATCTCATCCGGTAGGATCGGTGTACCGAAAGTGAGCACCATCTCATTTCCTTTTTTGTTGTAAAGCTCGTGACAGAGTCGCAGGTCGCGTACTCGCCACCCCAGGATACGGGAGAGATAAAACAACAGGCTGTTTTGTCCGGAGATGTGCAACGGGATGACCGGCACTTTCACCTTACGGATGATCTTCAATGCTGCCGGCTGCCAATCCCGGTCTTCGATTACCAGTCCGCCCTTTCTTATGCAGAGGTTGGAGACAGCCCCTGCCGGGAATAAACCGAGAGGGTGACCCTGCTTTACATGCGCAATGCTCTCGCGGATACCGGCGAAGCTGACGCTCTTCTTCACGGAGTCTTTCATCGGGTTCACCTTGATAAAATTCTCCTCCAGGGTGTCGATCAGTCCCAGGAAGAAGTTAACCATCATCCGAAAGTCTGGAAAACGACTTCCCAGGGCTTCGATGACGGCGATGCCGTCGATATGGCCATAGGGGTGGTTGGAGACGGTGATAAAGGGTTGGTTGCCGACGCTGTCGAGCACCTCTGCGTTGCGCAGGGTACGCTTGATATCCAGCTTATCCAGTACATCACGGCAAAAGGCCGGTCCCGTAAGGTGTTTAGAGCGGTCATAGATCTCATTCGGGACATTCAGCGCGGCAATCTTCATGCCCAGATCGATGAGCATGTCTCCATATTTGCCATGAAAGATAGGGTGTAGTCTCCGCAAATCGTCGTGGCTTACCAGTATCTTTTTCATCTCCTTGAAATGCGTTTCTGTTTATCTAACTCATATGCCACGTCATCGGGATGAGGTGGCATATGAACGGTAATTAAAATATGTTGTTCAGAGCTGTGGTTATACCAGCTCCCTGATCAGGTCAATAATTTCTTTTCCGATTTTCTCGGCAGCTTCAAGCGTGGCCGCCTCCGAATAGATGCGGATAATCGGTTCCGTGTTTGATTTACGCAGGTGGACCCATTTGTCCGGGAAGTCGATCTTCACCCCATCGATATCGGTCACCTGCTGGTCGCTGAAACGCGCTTTCATTTGCTGCAATATCGCATCGGTGTCAATCTCGGGTGTCAGCTCCACTTTCTGCTTTGCCATGTAGTAGGCGGGGTATTCCTTCCGCAACTCCGAGGGTCTCTTACCCGTACGGGCCAGGTAGGTGAGGAAGAGCGCGATCCCCACCAGTGCATCCCTGCCGTAGTGAGAGGCGGGATAGATTACACCGCCGTTGCCCTCGCCACCAATCACCGCATTCACCGCTTTCATCTTCTCCACCACGTTTACCTCTCCCACCGCTGCGGCGTAATAGCTGCCGCCCCTGGCAAGGGTGACATCGCGCAGGGCACGGCTGGAGCTGAGGTTAGAGACGGTGTTCCCCGGAGTGTGCTGCAGGATATAGTCGGCCACCGCTACCAGGGTGTACTCCTCCCCGAAAGGTTCGCCATCCTCGCAGTAGATCGCCAGACGATCCACATCAGGGTCAACCGCAAATCCGACGGTAGCCCTGGAGCTGCGCGTCAGCGAGGAGAGCTCTGTGAGGTGCTGCGGCAGCGGTTCTGGGTTGTGGGAGAAGTGACCATGCGGAGCACAGTGTAACTTGAAGATCTCTTTTACGCCCAGTGCATAGAGCAGCTCCGGGATGGCGATGCCGCCAACCGAGTTGACGCAGTCAACCGCCACACGGAAGTTGGCAGCCTTGATAGCCTCAGCGTCAACCAGTTCCAGTGAAAGTACCGACTGGATATGTTCATGAAGAAACTGTTTCTGAGTGATCTTCCCCAGCTCATCCACCGATGAGAATGAGTAGTTGCCACTCTCAGCCAGTGCCAGGATCTGAGCGCCCTCTGCTGCGTTCAGAAATTCACCCTGGCTGTTTAGCAGCTTCAGGGCGTTCCATTGCCGCGGGTTGTGGCTGGCTGTGATGATGATGCCTCCGTCAGCTTTTTCACGGGTCACCGCAATCTCGGTGGTGGGGGTGGTGGCCATCCCGATGTCGGTCACGTTGCATCCCATAGCCATGAGCGTGCCTGTGATGATACGGTGTACCATCTCGCCCGAAATGCGTGCGTCACGGCCTACCACTATCCTGGGTTTCTCCAGATCTGATTGATTCCTGATAAAAGTGGCATAGGCTGACGTAAATCGTACGATATCGGCAGGTGTTAGATTTTCCCCCGGCTCACCGCCAATTGTACCTCTGATACCGGAGATGGATTTGATCAATGTCATGGGTTGTTCTTTCTGTCGGTTTTATGCTGAAATGATGAAACGCTCAATAACGGTTCTCAAATCGATACTGCACCCAATCGTAATAGGAGGGTTGGTATTGAGACCTATCGTAGGAAGATCCCATATTGAATGGAATGATCATCTTTACCTCGCCGTTGTGACCCACATGCTCCAGGGGTACCATCCAGCCGGGGGTGCTGTAGTAGCTCTTGGTGTATGAGTTAACCGGTCCGAAGTATTTGATCTCTTCAGGATAAACCAAGTTGGCGTAACGGGTAGTGTCATTCGACATGAAATAGTGGAGGCCACTAAAGCGGATATAGACCGTCTCACCCGAACTGAGCCTTTCAGTTGTATCTCCGTAAGAAATGACGTGATAGTAAACCTCGGTATTGGGGTCCTTATAGAACTCTTTCTCCCCGAACTTCCCGTCGGTGGGGTATTTATCCAGAATGGTCAGCTGTTGTTGCGCAATGAAAAGTTCAATTGCTTTTGCTTCATCATTCAGGTAATCTGCATAGGTCTTCTGATTCTCACAGGAGGGGAAGATGAGCAGCACGCCCAAAAGTGCGGTAATTATCAGGTCTGTTTTGTTCATAGGTCTCTGCCATATAATTGATAGACTGCAAAAGTACACAATTAGTGCTAAAAATAACGGGATTGCACCGAAATAAACATTATCGATTCTTAAAAAATGGGTTATTCCTGAGTCATCGTTTGTTTCAGAATCTCCTCATATTGTTTGAGTCCCTCGGCATAGGTCTGCAATGCCATCTCAAGTGAGCCATAAAACTCGCCCCCTGAGGCATTCAGATGGCCGCCACCATTGAAGAAGTCGGCAGCAAATTCGTTGCAGGGAAATGAGCGCTGGGAGCGGAAAGAGAGCTTTATCAATCCCTCATCTTCACGAATGAAAGTGGAGAAGATAATTCCCTTGATGCTGAGGGGGTAGTTCACGAACCCCTCTGTATCTCCCTTGCAGACTTGAAACTGTGTCTGATCCTCTTTCGAAAGCCAGATCAGCGCAGCGTGCAGGTCAGGATAGATCTCCATGCGTTGCGACAGCGTGAAGCCCAGCAGCCGGAACCGATCGGCAGAGTAGTTGTGGAACACCTTTGAATAGATGGCATCCTTATCAATCTCCTTGCGCAGCAGCAGGCTGATAATCTCATAGATCTCCGGATCACTCGAATTGTAGGTGAACCCGCCGGTATCGGTCATCATGCCGCAATAGATGCACTCCGCCGCTGCCTGCGACAGCTCCTGGTACCTGCCCGCGTGGAACAACAGACGGAATATCAGCTCGCTGGTGGATGATATCTCCGGGTGAGAGACCACGATGTTGAAGTCGTTCCCGGGCAGGAGGTGGTGATCAATCAGGATCTTTCTGGCAGGAGCTGCTTCCAGCATGGGTGCCATCAGTCCTATCCGCTTGGGGATGTTGTAGTCGAGCGAGAAGATCAGGTCGGCATGCAGCAGGATATGTCTGGCTGCCTCAGGATTGTACTCGGCTACGCTGATCTCACTGGCACCTTTCATCCATTTCAGGTAATAGGGGAAAGAGTTGGGCACGATGATCCTGACATGCTTGCCGCGACCCGTCAGGTAATGGTAGAGCGCGAGCGATGAACCCAGTGCATCGCCATCGGGGGAGAGGTGAGTGGTGATCACGATCTGGCGGGCTTCGTCGATGGCCTGCATGATCTGATCCACCTTTTCCGGTTCAATCACATCGGTGAGTGATTCGGTAAACTTCATAGCGTACTTTTCAATTGATGAGAAACAACAAAAGTACTAAAAATTCAGCGAAAAGGCCCCTTTTTGTTGCACATCGTGTAGTGGAATACCTCTGATGCGGCATTCCGCGGCAACGTGGGCTGCCGACTGGCGTGGCAGTGAGCTGTCAATTACAATCAGTGAGGGCTGAAAGAGACGACAGAGCTGTTCCATGTCGAAACAGCAGTGGTGGGAAAGAATCAGGATATCTACAGGAAATATGGTGTGAGTCCTGAAATGATTGAACGATCCGTCAGAAAGTCGCAGGATCTTTTTTTGAGGATGGGGCAATATCCCGTTTACCGGTACCACGATGGGTTGGCATCTCCCATCCACACAGAGCGATATCTCACTGTTGGGTCTCTTGTTCAGCACCACCATCTGTGGTGGCTCAGTGTGAAGTTGCTCCTGCAGCAGGAGCAGTTGAAAAGAGAGCAACGATGAGAGGGCGAAGATCAGGGTGCGGGGCTGTTTATTACGAAGGAAATGACTGAATGGAAAGATGAAGAGCAACAGCAGGATGGTTGCGGGCAGAGAGATATGCAACCCGGTGAGCTGTGCACAGGGAAGAGACTCCATGAACTGAACAGTATGCAGCATGATGTTGGTGAGTATCTGTACCAGGTGGCGTAGCAGCAACTGCAGCAACTCGGGAAAGCTCGTGAGGGTGACATGCAGCCATCCGGTTATCAGCAACGGTATCAGAGAATAGATGATACCTCCCATGAGCGGTATCAGCATGATGTTGGAGAGGAAAAACCAGGTGGGGAAAGTGCCAAAATGGTGGAGAACGAGGGGGAAGAGACCCAGCTGTGCAGACAGGGAGAGTGTCATCAGCTTCCAGAGGTATGCCACCATTCTCTTTTTTGGTCTGATCAGTGAGCTGAGTCGGGGTTGGAACCAGAGAATCGAGCAGACGGCGCCGAAGCTCAACTGAAAGCTGATGTCATAGAGGCTGTATGGCTGAAAAAGCAGGATCAGAAAGGCGGCTGCTGCCAGCGTGTTCGCGGTGAAGCCGCTCATATGCCGCAGCTGCCCCAGACAATAGAGCGATAGCATGATCACTGCTCGCACAACTGAGGGGGATAATCCCGCCAGAAAAGCATATCCCCATAGCATGAGGATGATCACCCATTGGCGAAGGATAAACCCTCTTCCCCTGTTGCCAAGTGGCGTGAGCAGCAGGGAGAGAATCATGTAGATGACCCCCGTATGCAATCCGCTGACCGCCAGCAGATGTGCGGTGCCTGAGGCACGAAAAGCCTCTTCGATGTCGTCCGAGAGGTAGGCTTTGTATCCCAGGGTTACCGCTGCTATAAAGGCAAAGGTGTCCCCCTCCAGTCCCAGTGAACGGTAGAAGCGGAGGACCCTGATCCGGCAACGTTGCGCCAGCAGATGAGGGGTAACACGCTTTCTTCCCGTTAGCTGCCACTCATCTCTCCCGATAAAATCCCTGGCTGCAAAACCCTTGTTGTGCATGTATCCCGCATAGTCCCATTCCCCGGGGTTGCCAAAATTTTGAAATGGTTCCGGCTGTGCGGTGAAGATGATCTCATCCCCGGGCAGCAGCAGCGCAGCAGCACTGCTCTTCTCCAGGTATAACATCAGCTTCTTTTCAATTGGATGTACCGTGCGCACCGGGCATTGCACCGAACGTGCTTTCTCTTCGGGGATCTCCTGCACGGTGGCAAGGTAGGTGCAGGCTCTGTCGGGGAAGTTGTACGCCCTCTGCACGGATTGCTCATGGCATTGGAGCAGGGTAAGCGCGAATAGAAACAGGTAACTGCCGGCACCAAAGAGCCACCTGTCTGTAAACTGAGGGTTCTCATCACGAAAGTAAGAGAGGAGGATGAGCGAAAGCCCCGTCAGCATCAGCACTACTGACAGTATCCTGTTGTCGGATAGAAAAGGATTCAAAATGATGGCAGCCGCAACAGGTAGTAACAGGCGTAAAAAGGGCGTCCTACCAATCAGTTCATTCATTTTTCGCGCGGGAGGAACAGATTGCAACTTCGCCTTTCAGAAGAAAAAAGGCAGAATAGCCTCTTCAGATTAAAACCAATGCATCAGAGTGCCTTCAGCTGTCGAATGGTCTCTTCCGGGTCGTCGGAAGAGAAAACGGAGCTCCCGGCCACCAGCACGTCGGCACCGGCATCCACAAGTCTTCTGCCGGTTTCCAGGTTGACGCCACCGTCCACCTCGATCAGTGTGGGAAGATTACTTCTCTCAATCATTTCCCTCAGCTTGGCAACCTTTCTGACCGTTCCCTCAATGAACTGCTGGCCACCAAACCCCGGGTTTACAGACATCAGCAGCACCATCTCCAGCTCAGGCAGAATCTCTTCCAGCAATGCCACCGGCGTATGTGGGTTCAGGGTCACGGCCGGCTTCATTCCTCTGCTGCGAATAACCTGAACCACACGATGCAGGTGTGGACAAGCCTCGTAATGGACATTCATGTAGGTGACACCGGCTGCGGCGATCTCATCGGTAAATTTCTCCGGGCTCATGATCATCAGGTGAGCATCCAGTGTTTTGTGTGTGATCGCTTTCAGTTGGTTGATCACCGGAAAGCCAAACGATATGTTCGGGACAAAGAGTCCATCCATGATGTCCAGATGGATCCAGTCTGCCTCGCTTCTGTTGAGCATCTCAATGTCTCTCTTGAGATGAAGAAAATCGGCTGCCAGCAAGGAGGGCGCAACAATTGTACTCATGAAAATGATATTTATGCACCCAAAGGTATGAAAAATTTTTATATGTAAAAATTGATTGCGCTCCGCTTCCTGCAATTTGCTGTCCACGATTCAGTTCAGCATGATCAGCTGTCCGCCGTGGGGCAGCTTTTTTATTGGGCGGCAGCATCTTGCATACTGACGGATGATCACAAGGGATGATTGAGAGGGTTGCACCCGCTCCCTGGGAGATGCTTTATTGCTCTTCTTCTCTTCTCGTGTATGCTCTTTTTTCATCGGCTTCCTGGCTGTTATTTAGCAAACGGCCTGAAGAGCTGAATATTGTCTTCATTGAAAAATACCCCTCAGTTGTTGCTAAATCCCGCCATTTTGCATATCTTTGTCCACTAAAAACCATTATGAAAAGGAATATGAAGAAATTGTTTTATCTTTTTATCTCGGCACTGATTCTGATCTCATGTCAGAATGCAAACGAGTACACCATCAAAGGAACTGTTGCCAATCCCGATTTTGAAGGTACCAGCGTCTATCTTCAGGAGATGACCGACGACGCCATGGTGACCACCGATACGGCGGTAGTGGAGAATGGTCAGTTTACCTTCAGAGGAGCGGCCGATGCTGCCCGTTTGCGTTTCATTCTCCTGGATGAGTCGGTAGCCCCCCGGCAGGAGAACCGCATACCGGTTCTGCTTGAACCGGGCAGACTGAAAGTCTCTTTCGATAGTGTGGTGACGGTGAGTGGCTCAAAGGTCAACGAAGCCTATACCGATTTCAGAGCCAAACAGCGGGAGCTGGGACTTCAGATGCGGAAGGTGGTAGAGCGCTACAATAGTGCTCAGGCTTCCGGCACCGTTACCCAGGAGTTGGAGGCAGAGATCAATGACAGTTACGACAGCATCAGCAACCAGATGATCATGCTGAACTTTGACTTCATCAAGGAAAATATCGGTAACGACCTGGGGCAGTACTCATTCATGGCCTCCTCCTCGATGTTTGAACCGGAACAGCAGCGTGAGATACTGGATCTGGCTGATGCCGATTTCAAGTCGGACAAGAACATACAACGTGTGATAAAACGGCTTGAGAATCTGGAGAAAGTGGCCATCGGTAAGAAATTTGTCGATTTCACACTGAAAGATACCGAGGGAAACGATGTCTCCCTCTCCGACTACGCCGGCCAGGGCAAGTATGTATTGGTGGACTTCTGGGCCGCCTGGTGTGCTCCCTGCCGCCAGGAGATGCCCAACCTGGTAGCCGCCTACGACAGGTATAAATCGAAAGGATTCGAGGTGGTGGGTGTCTCTTTGGATCAGGATCGCTCACAGTGGCTTGATGGCATCAGTCAGATGAACATGACCTGGCCCCAGATGTCGGATCTGATGTACTGGGATAGTCCGGTGGTTGATCTGTATGCCATCCAGGGTATTCCCCACACCATTCTGCTCGACAAAGAGGGTATGATCATCGAGAAGAACCTGAGAGGTGAAGCACTGGTTGCCAAGCTGGAGGAATTGATGCCATAACGGTTTCAAGATTTCATTAGCATATGTGGAGTTGCCATGGGTAGCTCCATTTTTTTGCCTCAATGAAATAAATATCTATTTTTGTGGAAAAGAAATTCAGATGATGCCGAGCAGACACTTTTTGGTTGCGCTTTTATTGGTTTTTACGCTTACCATTTTTCATCACAACCATTCATTCGCACAAAACAGGCCTTTCACGGTGGTGATTGATCCTGGTCATGGCGGCAAAGATCCAGGGGCTGTAGGAGCCACTTCGCGTGAAAAAGATATCGTCTTATCGGTGGGACTCAAGCTTGGGACACTCATCGAACAGCATCACGACGATGTAAAGGTGATCTATACACGTGACAGCGACCACTTTGTGGAGCTGAACAAACGGGCCGAGGTTGCCAACAAGGCACATGCCGACCTCTTCATTTCGCTCCATTGCAACGCGCTGGATCGAAGACGTACCTCCCCGCGCGGCGTGGAGACGTTTGTACTTGGATTGCATCGCAGCAAGGATAACCTGGATGTGGCTAAAGCAGAGAACGCGGTGATTATGTATGAAGAGGATTATTCGCTCAAATATGAAGGCTTTAATCCCAATGAGCCGGAATCATACATCATTTTCGAGTTCATGGCCAATACTTTTCTCTCGCAAAGTGTGTACCTTGCCACCATCGTACAGAATCAGCTGGTCACCGGCGCCAAGCGGGTGAACCGCAATGTGAGACAGGCCGGCTTCCTGGTACTCCGGGAGGTTGCCATGCCCAGCATACTGGTGGAATTAGGCTATATCAGCAACCCATCAGAAGAGAAATACCTGAAGAGCAGCAGTGGTCAGAATGCATTGGCCACAGCTATCTACAACGGCTTCAGGGAGTACAAGCGGGAGCATGACAAGAAGAGTTACGTATTCAATAGCAACTCTTCATCATCAGCCGCTGTGGGTGTAGCCTCCCCGGGTGATGTCACTGCCGGGGAGCGGGAATACCGGATCCAGTTCCTCACCTCCTCCCGCAAGTATGAGAGAGGGGCGAAAGTCTTCAAGGGACTTGATCCGGTGGAACATTATATGGATGGTGGTTTGTACAAGTACACCTACGGCAGTAGTCACAGTCAGGAGGAGATCACCCCTACCCTGCGTGAAGTGCGCCGTAAATTCAAGGATGCATTTGTGATTGAGCTTGTGGATGGGCAACGTGTGAAATAATTAAAAGAGATGAAGAAAAAAATATCCAGAAATGCGCTTATTGGCGTGGCTTTTCTCGCCAGCCTTTTTATGATCTATTTTGGCATCAACTTCCTGAAAGGGATCAATGTATTGAAACAACAAAAGCAATATTACGCTCTCTTCGATGATGTCACCAGCCTGCTGCTCTCCTCTCCCGTCTATGTGAAAGGTTATCAGGTGGGATTGATCAGCAGCATCGCGATGGCGGAAACCGATCCGATGCGCTTCGCAGTTGCGATCAACCTGGAAGAGGAGTTTCCCATTCCGGAGGACAGTTATGTGGAGTATGGCACCGATCTCTTCGGCGCCTCTCTGGCAACGCTGGTACTGGGTAACGCCACGACCCTGTTGCAGCCGGGTGACACCATAAGTGGCAAAAAAGTGATCGGATTGATGGATGGTGCGGCAAAGCTGATGCCCCAGGCTGATTCCATCTTCCTGCGGATCGACTCGCTTCTGCTCTCCCTGCAGCAGATCGTTGCTCACCCCTCCTGGGATGAGTCGATCAGGGGGATTGATCAGACGGTGAAGCAGCTGAATCAAAGCAGTAGCAGCCTCAACAGGATAATGGCAGCCGTTGAAAATGATCTGCCTGAAATCAGCCGCAATCTTCAACTGGTCACGGCGGATCTAAACAAGGTGAGCGGTGAGCTCAGTACAATGGATCTTAACCGTACCTACGCCGGCATCGATGAAACAGTCAACAATCTGAAGCAACTCTCCGCAAAAATCAACAGCAAAGACAACTCGCTGGGTTTGCTGATGAATGACACCAAACTGCATGACAGCCTCAATGTAACCATCAATACCGCTACCAAACTGTTGGAGGATATCAGGCTAAACCCCGGTCGTTACCTGAGCGTAAAAGTAAGTCTGTTTTGATTCCGGGAGGTTTCAATTTTAAATATGTCGGATTATTTAAATAGAATCAATCTAAATAAGTATTCCTGCAAAATTTAGGTTGAAACATCTTGAGTGGCTGACTTTACGTAACAAAAATGAAATAATTTCAGGAAGTGGAGGGTTGAAGTTCGGTTTTGATATCAACTTGAATATCAATTGGGTTGACTCATCTTTGATTCTGTAATAATCTGAAAAACAGATGATTGGCTCTATTTTGTTGATAAATAACGTTTTTTTTTGAAAGCAAGGAAAGCGAAAAAAAATCATTTTTTTATCTCGTTTATTTTTCCAAAATTTGTATCCTCAGCGGGAATTACGGAAAAGCTAAGATCATTTTAGAAATTCAATGAAGAACGATTGCCAGATTTTGTGGAACAACTGTTTGAATGTGATTCGGGATAATATTCCTGAACCGGCATTCAATACATGGTTTCTACCGATTGTTCCCTTAAATTACCAGGATCATGTGCTTACGGTTCAGGTACCCAGTCAGTTTTTCTATGAATACCTGGAAGATAAATATCTCGACCTGATTCAGCATACGCTCTACCGTGAGATAGGTGAGGGAACCATTCTCAACTACCGGATACTGGTGGAGACAGAAAATAACACTGCTGTCGAGATGCGGGGTGAGACCAAGTCGTTTGCCACGACCGATAAAAGCCTGCGCAGGAAAATGTCTGAAAAGGTACCCAGCCCTTTCGACCGGGTGGAGACCACTGAGTTTGACTCCCAGATCAATGGTAAATACCGTTTTGAAAATTTCTTCGAAGGCGAAAGCAACCGGCTGGCACGTACAGCTGCCGAAGCGGTGGCCAACAATCCGGCCAAGACTGCTTTCAATCCCCTTTTTGTACATGGCCATTCAGGTGTGGGTAAGACCCACCTCTGCCACGCCATCGGCTCGAAAGTAGAGGAGCTCTATCCTGACAAGAAAGTGCTCTATCTCTCAGCCCATCTCTTCAAGGTTCAGTTCACCGATGCACGTCGCTTCAACACCATCAACGATTTCATCAACTTCTACCAGAGCATCGATGTGCTGATCATCGATGATATCCATGAGCTGTCGGGGCTGGAGAAAACGCAGAACACTTTTTTCCATATCTTCAATCACCTGCATCAGAACAATAAACAGTTGGTGATGACCTCCGACTGTGCTCCCATGGATATGCAGGGGATGGAGGAGCGTCTGCTGACCCGTTTTCGCTGGGGCCTCTCCACCAAGCTGGAGCGCCCTGATAAGGAGTTACGGAAAAAGATTCTTCAAAATAAGGTCTTGTCTGATGGCCTTTCCATACCGGAGAACGTGATTGACTTCATCGCGGAGAATGTGACAGAGAACGTGCGTGACCTGGAGGGGATCGTGGTTTCACTGATGGCACACTCTATCATCAACAATCGGGAGATCGACATGAGTCTGGCACGAAGGGTGATGGAGCAAAGCATCCGCTTTGAACGGAAACGGATCACGGTAGAGAAGATACAGGATACCGTCTCCCAGTTCTTTAACGTCGGGAAAGAGCTGATACAGTCCTCTTCGCGCAAAAGGGAGATTGTACAGGCCAGGCAGGTAACCATGTATTTCATCAAGAAGCACACCGAGTTGTCCCTTTCACAGATAGGCTTACAGGTGGGAAACCGCAATCATGCCACAGTGCTCCATGCCTGTAACACGGTAAAGAACTTTTACGAAGTGGACAAAGGTTTTCGCTCCGATATCGAAGAGATTGAACGGATTCTCAACTCCTGACGGTTGTTATGCCCGGGCAGCGGTATAGCCCTTTCGAACGCTGGCTTACCAGGTTGATGGATAGGATAAATGAGCAGATAACCAATGAAAGCTTTGTATCTTCTTTTGCTGCTACAGCTGACGCTGTTCCCTGCTGGCTGTAAGGCCGTTGCGGCTGACTCGCTGCGGATCGCCCTGATATCCGATATCCATTATCTTTCTCCAACACTCTATGACCGGGGTGAAGCACTCACCTCCTATGAGGCGGCGACTGGCCGGCAGTTTGAACAACAGCAGATGGTGCTGGATCAGCTGTGGGCTGATCTGTTGAGAGAGAAACCTGATGTGTTGTTGATTGCGGGTGATCTTACCCACCATGGTGAGCGTCAGAGTCATCTTGATCTGATAGCCCGGTTGCAGTCTCTCGAGCGGGAAGGCATCCGTGTAGTGGTGGTGCCGGGCAACCATGACATCAATATACCCAATGCTTTTGCTTACCGGGGTGAGAAACCGGCACCGGTAGAGAGTATCACGAAAGATGAGTTTGCTGAGCGTTATGATCCTTTTGGTTACGGGGAGGCACTGCAAAGGGATGATGCATCGCTGAGCTATGTCATCCCGCTGGATGAGCAACACTGGTTACTCTGTTTCGATAGCAACCGTTACGAGGAACATACCACCGGATCGATCACGCCTGGAAGTATCAAACCACCAACACTGGAATGGGCATTGTCGCTGCTCCGGGATGCGGGCGAGAGAGGGATCACAGTGCTCGGAATGATGCACCACGGGTTGGTGGAGCATATGCCCTATCAGTCGGCATTCTTCCCCGGTTACCTGGTGGATGAGTGGGAGCGGCACGCGGAGTTGCTTGCCGATGCCGGGATGCCGCTCATCTTTACCGGTCATTTTCATTCGAATGACATCACCCGTTTTACTTCCGATGCCGGTCACAAGATCGATGATATTGAAACAGCCAGCCTGGCGCAATATCCTTATGCGTGGCGGATGATGACCCTTGAAGAGGGCTCCCTCGCGGTGGAGAGCCATTTTGTCGCCTCTTTGCCCGACAACGCTCATCTGGAACAGGAGTCCCGTGATCGGTTGGAGATGGTGACCCGTCGTGTGGCGGAGCGTCGTCTGAAAGGGTTGGGTTTCCCCATACCGGATGAGCTGATGCCGCTGCTCACCGACCTGATTGTGAAGCTCAACCTGGAGCATGTAAAAGGAGATGAGAAAGCTGATCCGGAGATGATGCGGGCACTTCAGCTGTTTGCCTCTTACCTGGGCGATGAGGTTGATCTGCAGAACTTCTCTTTCGACTTCCCTCCGGAGGATAACCATGTGACGATCAGATGGGGGAACGAAAGTGAGTAAGCGGATGAAAAAGTCAATTGGCTTGTGCGCCTGCATGCATGAAGGGATTGCGGAGGCTGGATGTGACGAGGCGGGTCGCGGCTGTCTCGCGGGACCGGTCTATGCTGCTGCCGTTATTCTGCCACCCGGTTTCCGCTGTGATCAGCTGAACGATTCCAAGCAGCTCTCAGAACGTGAGCGGGATCAATTGCGTGTCGTGATTGAACGGGAGGCGCTCTCATATGCTGTGGCATCCTGCTCGCCCGGGGAGATTGACCGGCTCAACATCCTCCGGGCTTCTATTGAGGCGATGCATCGTGCGATCCGGTCGTTAGACCTCATCCCGCAGCATATCCTGGTGGATGGCAACCGTTTTCTGCCGTATGAGCAGATTCCGCACAGCTGTGTCATCAAAGGGGACAGCAAATATATGGCGATTGCGGCAGCATCTATCCTGGCCAAGACCTGGCGCGACGAGCAAATGCGGGAGTTGGACCGCCTTTTCCCACAATATGGATGGTCCCGTAACAAGGGGTATCCAACCCGCGAACACCGGGAGGCGATTCGCCTCCACGGCATCACCCCTTATCACCGGAGAAGTTTCGCCCTGCTGGAGCAGCAACCACAATTTGGGTGCTGATACTCCTCACACTGCCAGAGCATCAGACCTCTTTTATCGAGAGCTGGATCCGCTTCCTCTCCAGATCCACCATGCGTACTTTCACTTTTACATGCTGGTGCAGTGACACCACCTCGGTTGGATTGGAGACAAACCGGTCGGCCAGCTCTGAGATATGGACCAATCCGTTTTCTTTGATGCCGATATCCACAAAGCAACCGAAGTTGGTGATGTTGGTCACGATGCCGGGCAGTATCATCCCCTCTTTCAGATCGGTGATAAGCCGTATGGAGGGGTCGAATTCCAACGTCTCTACTGTCGATCGCGGGTCCCGTCCCGGCTTCTCCAGCTCCTGCAGGATGTCGGTGAGCGTCTCCACGCCCACGCTGTCGGTTTTATAGTGCTCCATTTCGATCGCGCTGATCCGCTCCTTGTTGCCAATCAGCTCTGTCACGCTGCAACCCAGATCCCCCGCCATTCTCTCTACAATGGGATAGCTCTCAGGGTGAACCGCCGAGTTGTCGAGCGGATTGGCCGCATCAGTGATCCGAAGAAATCCGGCACACTGTTCAAACGCTTTCTCCCCCAGGCGTGGTACTTTCATCAACTCCCTGCGTGATCGAAAAGGACCGTTGGCGGTGCGCCACTCCACGATGTTGCTTGCCAGCGATTCCCCCAGACCCGAGACGTAGGTGAGCAGATGCCTGCTTGCCGTGTTGAGGTTGACCCCCACCAGGTTGACACAGCTCTCCACTGTCATGTCGAGCGTCCGTTTCAGCTTTGCCTGGTCCACATCATGCTGGTACTGCCCCACGCCAATCGCCTTGGGGTCGATCTTTACCAGCTCCGCCAGCGGATCACTCAACCGCCGCCCGATGGAGACAGCGCCCCGCACGGTGACGTCATACTCCGGGAACTCTTCGCGGGCGATCTTCGAGGCGGAGTAAACAGAGGCGCCATTTTCACTCACCACGAACACCTTCACCTCTTTCTCATAGCGAAGATTGGTGATGAAGCGCTCGGTCTCACGACTGGCGGTGCCGTTGCCAATGGCGATGGCATCGATCCGGTAGGAAGAGACCAGCTTCACCACCTTGCTGCCTGCTTTCACCTGCTCCTGCTGTGGTGGATGAGGGTAGATGGTTTCGTTGTGCAGCAGGTTGCCCTGCTCATCGAGGCAGACCAGCTTGCAGCCGCTGCGGTAGCCCGGGTCGATGCCCAGAATACGCTGTTGGCCCAGTGGTGGCGATAGCAGCAACTGTCGCAGGTTCTCCGCGAAGACAGCAATGGCAGCCTCTTCAGCCTTTTCGCGCGAGAGGTTGGCAAATTCAGTCTCGATGGAGGGCTTTAACAATCGCTTGTAGCCATCTCTCACCGCTTCACTCACCTGTTTTGCTGCTTCACTGTGGTTCTTTACAAACTGTCGTTCCAGTCGCTCGAGGCAGCGCGCATCATCAGGCGATAGGGAGACGCGCAGGAATCCCTCTTTCTCCGCGCGACGGATGGCCAGCAACCGGTGCGAGGGACAACGGGAGAGGGGAGCGGTGAATTCAAAATAATCCCTGTATTTTTCTCCCTCCTGCTCTTTGCCCTTTACCACCCTGGCCGTGATCACTGCCTCCCGGGCAAAGATGTTACGGATCATCTGTCGTGCTCCGGCATCCTCACTGACCCATTCGGCCAGGATGTCGCGTGCTCCCTGCAGTGCATGTTCCGGGTCGGTAACCTCTCCTTTCACATAGCGGGAGGCAACGGCTTCCACCCTTTCCTGCTGTTGCGACATCAGCCATCTGGCGAGCCCCTCCAGTCCTTTCTTCCTGGCGATCGCTGCTCTTGTCTGCCGCTTGGGTTTATAGGGCAGGTAGAGATCCTCCAGGCGACTGCTCTCCTGGCAGGCGCTAATCTGCTCCTCCAGCTCCGGCGTCAGCTTCTCCTGTTCACCAATCGACTTCAGGATATAGGTTTTTCGTTTTTCCAGCTCTTCATGCTTCTCATGCAGTGCTGCGATGCGGGCGATCTGCACCTCGTCGAGTCCGCCGGTCGCCTCTTTGCGGTAGCGACTGATGAACGGGATGGTGGCACCCTCCTCCAACAGCCCGAGAGTGTTCTCTACACTTCTGAGAGACAATCCGAGTGATTGAGCGATGGATGGATAATAGTGAGACATAAGTGGATTCTTCGTTGATCGTGATGTTCAACTGCAAATGTAAAGATTTTTTCCTAACTTTACCTCTCCAAATAGGAATGGTATGGCCAAACTAAAATCAGTTTACTTCTGCAACCAATGTGGCTACGAATCGCCTAAGTGGATGGGCAAGTGTCCCTCCTGCGGTGAGTGGTCAACTTTCGTGGAGGAGCTGGTGCGGAAAGATGCCGCGGTCAAACAGGAGGATACACGCTTTTTCCAGAGTCTCCGCAGCGAGCCGCAGCTGTTGCGCGAGATCCGCGCCGACGAGGAGCCGCGCATCGACCTGCACGATGGGGAGCTGAACAGGGTGCTGGGCGGGGGACTGGTGCCCGCATCGGTGGTGCTGCTGGGAGGCGAGCCCGGCATCGGCAAATCGACACTGGTGCTGCAGACCATCCTCAAGCTCAACGGGCTGCCAACGCTCTATGTCTCCGGCGAGGAGAGTGCGCGGCAGCTGAAGTTGCGTGCCGACCGTATCGGGTTGCAGAACGACGACTGCCTGATTGTCTGCGAGACCAACCTCGACGAGATCTTCAAACATGTGAAGAGCACCTCGCCACGGTTGCTGGTGATCGATTCCATCCAGACCATCTACAGTGAGGCACTCGAGTCGGCTCCCGGCAGCATCTCACAGGTGAGGGAGTGTGCCGCGGCACTGCTCAAGTTCGCCAAGCAGTCGGGGACCCCGGTGTTGCTGATTGGCCACATCACCAAGGAGGGGAGCATCGCCGGTCCCAAGATACTGGAACATATCGTCGACACGGTGATCCAGTTCGAGGGCGATCAACACTATATGTACCGCATTCTCCGTAGCATCAAGAACCGTTTTGGCAGTACTGCCGAGCTGGGTATCTACGAGATGAACCAGTCGGGTCTCCGGGAGGTGAGCAACCCCTCCGAGCTGCTGCTCACGCAGAACCATGAGGGGTTGAGTGGCGTCTCCATCGCTGCAGCCATTGAGGGGATCCGTCCCTTCCTGATCGAGACGCAGGCACTGGTCAGCACCGCGGCTTACGGAACCCCTCAACGATCAGCCATCGGCTTCGATATCCGTCGGATGAACATGCTGTTGGCAGTGCTGGAGAAGCGTGCCGGCTTCCGCCTGGCACAAAAGGATGTCTTTCTCAACATCGCCGGGGGATTGCGGGTGAACGATCCCGGTATGGATCTCCCGGTGATCTGCGCCATCCTCTCATCAAGCCTCGACATGAGCATAGAGGGCGATACGGCGCTCTGCGGTGAGGTGGGCCTTTCAGGGGAGATCCGCCCGGTGAACCGCATTGAACAACGTATCCAGGAGGCGGAGAAGCTGGGCTTCTCCCGTATCCTGATACCGTCCAACAACCTGAAAGGATACAACAAGAAGCTCTTCATTGAGCTGATCCAGGTGAAGAGGGTGAGTGATGCTTTTCGGATCCTCTTCTCCAGATCGTAGAAAAGGGTTTCGATTCATCCCGAAGAAAAAGAGCTGAACCTTTTTGTATCCAGGAAAAAAAGGTTATCTTTGCATCCGGTTTTTGCGAAAATGGTACCTTGGCCGAGTGGCTAGGCGTCGGTCTGCAAAACCGTTTACGGCGGTTCGAATCCGCCAGGTACCTCACGAATGAGCTCCATTCCCTACTGTCTGTGTAGGTCGTGGAGCTTTTTTTTACACGATGCAGGGGGATCTATCCCGTTCGTAACCAGTCCGTCAGCTCTCCTGTGGCGGCTCTTTTTTAAAGGCATCTGACACCTTTCCGAAGTTCTCTTTCCAGGCACTGGCTACCGACGCAAAAAAGTTCCCTGCACTCTCTTTCACCACATCCCATTTGCTGTCAGCCACCTTGTCATACTCCTCCAGTTTCGACGAGAGGCTGTCCCTGAGCGCTCTAAGCTTGTTCAGCTGTTCTTTGTAATCCTCCCTGGCATCTTCGGCAATCTCACCTGCCCTGGCTTCCAGCTTCGAGATGGCTTCTGCCAGCTCATCAATCACTTCGTTTGTCTTCTGTTTGAATTCCTCTTTTTTCATTGTTATTTTCATTATCGTGGTTTAACCTGTTATCATTAACATTCAATCCGGCTATTGGTTCAACAGATGAGAGACCGCTTTAACGGCACTATTTAAGAAATAAAAACAGGCAATGTGGGAATAGTGGCGTCAGAATGAAAGTGAAACGGAGGAAAAAGTGTACCTTTGTAACTTAATTATTGATGCGAAGTATGCTGAATATTGTAATTTTTGGTGCTCCCGGATCGGGAAAGGGAACACAGAGTGAGAAGATTGCCGAACGATACGGACTACAACACGTTTCTACCGGTGAGATCCTGAGAGAAGAGATTGCATCTTCAACTGAACTGGGTAAACTGGCTGAATCCTATATGTCTAAAGGGGAGCTGGTACCCGATCATGTGGTGATTGAGATGCTTGAGGAGCTTATCGTGAAGAAGAGCGATGCCAAAGGGTTTATCTTCGATGGTTTTCCCCGTACGGTTCCTCAGGGAGAGGCGTTGAACCAGTTGTTGCAACGTCATGGTGAAAGAGTGGATGCCGTGATCAGCCTGGAAGTGGCAGAAGAAGAACTGATCGACCGTCTGCTCAGGAGAGGTGCAATCTCGGGTCGCGTTGATGATAACCGCCAGACCATTGAGTCCAGGCTGAATGTTTATTACCGTCAGACCGCCCCGTTGAAAGATTTTTATCGGAGTCAGGGTCTGCTGAAAGAGATAGTGGGAGTTGGATCGATCGACGAGATTTTCGAATCGATTGTGGAAGAGATAGACAGCTTAACCGAAGCATAATGGCTGAAACAAATTTTGTTGACTATGTCAAGATCTTCTGTCGTTCGGGAAAGGGAGGACGCGGTTCCGCACATTTCCGCAGAGAGAAGTATATTCCCAAGGGAGGGCCCGACGGTGGTGATGGGGGCGACGGCGGCAGCATCATCCTGCGCGGCAACCGTAACTACTGGACGCTGCTTCACCTGCGCTACCAGCGTCACATGTTCGCCGGTCATGGAGAGAATGGATCCAAGGCGCAGCGCTCCGGTAAGAAAGGCGAAAGCCGCGTGATCGATGTGCCCTGTGGCACGGTAGCCTACGACGCCCTCACCGGTGAGTACCTCTGCGACATCACCGATCATGACCAGGAGGTGGTGCTGCTCAAGGGCGGTCGCGGCGGTCAGGGCAACCAGCATTTCAAGACTGCCACCAATCAGGCACCACGTTATGCACAACCGGGTGAGCCCTATCAGGAACGCTGGGTGATCCTGGAGCTGAAGCTGCTGGCAGATGTAGGTCTGGTGGGCTTTCCCAATGCCGGCAAATCGACACTCCTCTCGGTGGTCTCCGCGGCCAGGCCGAAGATTGCCAACTATCCCTTCACCACGCTGGAACCGAACCTGGGTATCGTGAGCTATCGCGATGGCAAATCGTTCGTGATGGCCGATATCCCGGGGATCATTGAGGGTGCAAGTGAGGGAAAAGGATTGGGACTTCGTTTCCTGCGACACATTGAACGCAACTCACTCCTGCTCTTCCTGGTACCTGCCGATGCCGATGACATACGACAATCGTATGAGATTTTGCTGAATGAGTTGAGGCAATACAATCCGGAGCTCCTGGATAAGAGACATGTATTGGCGATCTCTAAGTCAGACATGCTCGATGAGGTGTTGATGAATGAGATCTCTGCTGATCTGCCTGATCTGCCCGCAGTTTTTATCTCTTCCGTTACCGGTTACGGGATTTCGACGCTGAAAGATCTCCTCTGGCGGGAGCTCAATTCAGATCAGACCATACCGGTTGCTGCCTCACGTGAGACATTGGTGCATCGTAATCTGGATGTGTCGGCACTTGGCTTTGATGATGACGATCTCCTCCCGGAGGATGAGTCCTTGCCGGATGCGGAGGATGAATGGGAGGACGAAGAGGAATCTTTCGATCCGGAGGAATGAGAGCCAGCCCATGAGACCCCATCCCCAATATCCTAACCTGTTGCTGTTTGACCAGCTCGCCGCAGAAGAGAGCGTGCTCCATTTTTCCACCACCCGTGCCGGAGGCGTGAGCAATGGCTCTTTCTCTTCATTTAACATGGGTAATTTTTCCGATGATGATCCGCTGAAGATTCGGGAGAACCGTGAGATTCTTGCGCGGATGTTTTATCTCACCCCGGATCATTTCATCACTCCCCACCAGACACACGGTACGGCTCTGTTGGCAATCGATAAGTCATTCTTTTCACTCCGCAAGGGGGAGGCCATGGAGAGACTCTATGGGGTGGATGCCACCCTCACCCGCGAGAAAGGTATTTTTCTTTGTGCGACCACTGCCGACTGTGTGCCAATCCTCCTTTACGATAAACAGAAAGAGGTGATAGCTGCCATCCATGCCGGATGGAGAGGCACCGTTGGACGTATCGTAGAGAAAACGATCCGGGAGATGGAACATCTTTACGGCACCTCGCCTGTCGATCTGCTTGCCGCCATTGGACCTGCAATCTCGATGGAACACTATGAAGTGGGAGCGGAGGTGATGGCGCTGTTCACTCATCACGGTTTTGATCTAAGCGATCCCTCGTTGTCAACAAAGAAGGGTCTCTCCTCCCGTTGGCACATTGATCTGAAAGAGATCAACCGTCAAGAGCTCCTCCGCTTGGGTGTGGTGGTGGATCATATAGAGAAGAGTGAGTTATGTACCTATTCACGTGAGGATCTCTTCTTTTCTGCCCGCCGGCAGACAGAGCACTCCGGCAGGATGCTCACGGGCATCATGATGGTTCCCTGACAAACAAAAAAAAGAGAGAATCGGGTCGATTCTCTCTCTTTTAAGTTTCTCTTTGAGATCAACGGTGTCGTTGATGATACCGTTGATACCTTTTTTTTGCTTAGTAACGTGCGCTTACCACATCCCAGTCGATGATGTTCCAGAGTCCTTTCAGGTGATCGGCACGGCGGTTCTGATAATCAAGGTAGTAGGAGTGCTCCCAGACATCGAATCCGAGTACAGGTGTCAGACCACTGGTGAGGGGGTTGCCGGCATTGCTTTCTTTCAGAATGGAGAGCTTGCCGTTCTTATCCTTGGCCAGCCATACCCATCCGGAGCCAAACAACGATACGCCGGCGGCATTGAACTCCTCCTTGAACTTGTCGAACGAGCCGAATTGCTCATTGATGGCTTCTGCCAGCTTCCCTTTCGGTTCGCCGCCTCCATTTTTCTTGAATGAGGTGAAGTAAAGGTTGTGATTCAGCGCCTGACCTGCATTGTTGAAGATGGCGCCGTCGCTCTCCTTGACAATGGTCTCCAGGTCTGCGTTTTCAAATTTCGTTCCCACAATCAGCTTATTGAGGTTGTCAATATAAGCCTGATGGTGCTTGCCATAATGCAGTTCTACGGTCTGTTTGCTGATAACCGGCTCGAGGGCATCGGTTGCATAAGGTAATGCTACTTTTTCAAATTTCATATCTACACTGTTTTTAGTTAGTTGATCTTTGTTATTTGCGTTGGACTGGTTGAAGCTGAGCAGTGTCAGCGAAGTAAGTCCACTTAAAAGATAGAGATGAATTGCTTTCATTTCTGTTGATTTATTTGTTTGTTGATATAACGAGATGAACAATCAATTTGTTCGCTACAGTTTGGATGAATTCCGGATAAGCGAACTGCTTAACAGGACACCTAAAAGCCTGAATGTTGAAATTCAGGCTTTTAGGTGTCTATATCTCTTTGATTGTTTCTCTCTATTGCTTGTCAGAATTATTGATAGGATCGCCAGGGTCGGTTCCTTCCGGGTCTTTCTCTTTATCCTCCCTTTTCGCATGATCCTCATCCTCACTCTCTTTCTCAGAGGTGTCAATGAACACCGAGTCATCAGCGCCGGAGGGACGGGAGGGGATCGGTTCATCAGCCACCTCTGCAACATTGCTGTCGAGGATCTCCTGTGAACGTGATACCCATTGACGTTTGCCGAAGATATGTTCCAGGTCGTCTGCATAGATGATTTCCCGCTCCAGTAGGATCTCTGCCAGCTTGTTATGCCCTTCAGTGTGCACGCTGAGGATCTGTTTGGCCCGCTCGTACTGCTGGGCGATCATTGCTTTCACCTCTGAATCAATCAGCTTCGCGGTATCTTCACTGTAGGGCTTGGAAAAGGTGTACTCCTGTCCGGTGGAGTCATAATAGCTCAGGTTGGGCAGCTTTTCGCTCATCCCCATGTAGGTGATCATTGCATAAGCCTGTTTGGTAACACGCTCCAGGTCGTTCATCGCCCCCGAGGAGATCTGCCCGATGAAGAGCTCTTCCGCGGCACGTCCCCCCAGAAGGGCGCACATCTCGTCGAGCATCTGCTCCTTGGTGGTGATCTGCCGCTCTTCAGGCAGATACCAGGCAGCACCCAGCGCCTTGCCACGTGGCACGATGGTCACCTTCACCAGCGGGTTGGCATGCTCCAGGAACCAGCTGAGTGTGGCGTGACCCGCCTCGTGAATCGCTATCGACCGCTTCTCGTGCTGCGTGATGATCTTGTTCTTCTTCTCCAGTCCCCCCACAATGCGGTCTACCGCATCCATGAAGTCGCTCTTCTGCACAAATTTCTTTTTGCGGCGGGCGGCGATCAGCGCTGCCTCGTTGCAGACGTTGGCAATGTCGGCACCGGAGAATCCGGGTGTCTGACGTGCCAGAAAGTCAATATCGATTGATTCATCTATCTTGATGGGTCGCAGGTGAACCTTGAAGATCTCCTTCCGGTCGTTCAGGTCGGGGAGCTCCACGTAGATCTGACGGTCAAAGCGGCCGGCGCGCATCAGCGCCTTGTCCAGCACATCGGCGCGGTTGGTGGCAGCCAGGATGATCACCCCGCTGTTGGAGCCGAAGCCATCCATTTCGGTGAGCAGCTGGTTGAGCGTGTTTTCCCGTTCATCGTTCGAGCCGAAGTTGGCATTCTTACCCCGGGCACGTCCCACAGCATCTATCTCATCGATAAAGACGATGCAGGGTGCTTTCTCTTTCGCCTGACGAAAGAGATCACGAACGCGTGAGGCACCCACCCCTACGAACATCTCCACGAAATCAGATCCGGAGATGGAAAAGAAGGGGACATTGGCTTCGCCTGCCACCGCCTTGGCCAGGAGGGTCTTACCGGTTCCGGGGGGGCCTACCAGCAGGGCCCCCTTGGGGATCTTACCCCCCAGGGTGGTGTAGTTGCCCGGATTCTTCAGAAACTCCACGATCTCCTGCACCTCCTCTTTCGCTTCCGAAAGACCGGCTACATCCCTGAAAGTTACCTTTTGACTGGCATCCTTGTCGAAGAGCTGTGCCTTCGATTTGCCGACACTGAAAACACCGCCGCCGGCACCGCCGCCGGCACCACCCTGCATCCGGCGCATCATCCATACCCAGAAGACAATCAGCAGCAGGAATGGGGCAAAGGTGATGAGGATACCCCACACCTCGGATGTCGTGTCGAATCTGACTTCGAAGTCGTAGTTCCGTTCACTCTTCACCGTCTCGATAAACTCAGCAATGGCATCGGCCGATGCCCCTTCCACCTGGATTACCGGTGTGCGCCCAGCCCTGGCTGCATCCTCACCGAAGATATAAGGTACTGACTCTTCACGTACCATCGCATCAGCGGTACCCTTGTTGCTGTAAATCACAATGCTCTTCACCCGGTTGTCCCGAACATACTCCTGGAATTGTGACCATGTCACCTCTTTCACCGAGCTGTCCTGTCCGAAGAACCACATCCCCATAAGGATGGCCAGTGCAATGGCATAGATCCAATAAGGGTTGATTGGATTTTTGGGATTGGTCCCACCCATATTGGGTCGCAATGTAGGTTGCTTAGCGTTTTTTTTGTTGGAATTATTAGAATTGTTAGAATTGTTCATCTGTGAATTGTTCTTTAACCCATTGGTTGAATCCGGCAGGTTCTGACATATATATAGATATCGAATCTTCCGGGTAACTAGTAACAAATATGTGGGGGATTAAGTTTTACGCGAGAGAGGGAATGCGCTCTGTCTTCGCATCGTCCCAAAGGTTGTCTATGTTATAGAATATACGCAGCTCTGGCAGGAAAATATGCACGATCACGTTGCCGTAATCGATGGCGATCCACTCAGCCTGTTGTTGCCCGTGGACGCGGATCGGTTTCTCGGTGGTCTTCCTGCGGACCATCTCCTCTACTGAGTCGGCTAACGCGGAGACCTGCGTAGGCGTATTTCCCTCACAGATCACAAAGTAATCGCAAATGGCACCGGCAATACCTTTCAGCCGGATGGAGCTGATGTTCTTACCTTTTTTCTCCTGAATTCCTTCAATAATGCTTTCTACCAGTTCGTTTTTTTCTGTCATTCTGAATGATAAGTCTGTTAATCATACAAAGATAAATCGTTTTTTTGTAAAGGTTGCATCGTGAGACAACCTTTCTTTGTTCATTTTCTATTGTTGTAGATGCAAAAACAGTGCCATACTCTCTGCCTCATTCGCTACAACCCCAATTTCTTACTACAGAAAGGGTTGTGTATTAAATCATCTCGCAGGACTCAAAGGGTTTTCAGCTCCAGGTTACGCCAACGCACCTTGATCCCTCCGCCATCATGAATCTGCAAGGCTATGCGTCCCTGTGCTGCACCGATCTTCTCATCGGTCAGGTCAGCCATCTCCTCTCCGTTGAGAAAGGTTTTAACGTTGTCACCCTTTACCAGGATGCGCAGGCTGTTCCATTCACCCTCTTTCAGGAACTGCTCTTTCTCATCGGGTATCTGTGCCAGCCAGCCGCGACCGTAGGATTCGTAGATACCACCGGTATCATTTCCTTTGGGTGCTACTTCAACCTGCCACCCGTTGATGGTGACCTCCGGTTCGATGAAAGAGCGGATGAAGACGCCGGAGTTGCCGTCGGCCTCCTGTTTGAATTCGAGGGTCAGGTCGAAATCATCATAGTAGGCGCGGGTGGCAAGGTAACCATACTGTTTGTCGGGACCGCTCTCACATACCAGCTCCCCATTTTCCACATACCATTTTTCGGTTCCGTAGATCTCCCATCCGGTCAGATCACTGCCATTGAAAAGGCTTACCTCTTGCTTCTTGCGGGGTAGCTCCCTGATCTTGATGTTGCGGAACCAGGCGGCTGAACCGTGGTCCTGTAGAGAGATCACCCCCTTGCGGGCGAGGCCATATTCGGGTGCGTTCACCCACTTGCCACTCTCTTTTCGGGCAAACCAATCATCACTCCAGGCTTCAAACTCCACCACCTTCTCCCCATTGAGCCAGTGCTCCACATGCCCATTGTCAAAGATGATTCTGGAGCTGTTCCACTCACCTGCGGGCTTGACAACTGTTTTGTCGGGGTCGGTGGGGTGCATGGCATAGTCGGCCGCTGTCTTCTGCCAATCCTCCAGTGGTTCGGGGAAGTTGAGTTCATCGATGAGCTGATATTCAGGACCGGTGACATAGGGTACGGCAAACTTGGGGTTTTCCACCACATGGTAAAGTACACCGCTGTTGCCGCCCTCTGCGATCCTCCAGTCCCAGACCAGTTCGAAGTTCTCGTAGATCTTGTCGGTCACGATGTAGCCTTGCGCATCAGATCCCTCCCCTTTCGCCTGGATCATCCCCTCTTCGGCAAACCAGGGGGCTGTGAGTTTCTCTCCGTTGTAGTCGCGCCATCCGTTAAGGGTGCTCCCGTCGAACAGTAGTTCCCATCCCTCTCTGATCTCTTCCGGTGTGAGCATGTTGTTTCTCTTTTCACCACCGCTACAGGCGGTCAATAGGGCAATTGTTCCAATTGCAAGCAGTAAATTGAATTTTGACATTTTTTTATTTGTATGGATTGATAAATATGTTTCCGCGATCTTCTATCTTTGCAAAGATATTGAATATTTGTATCTTCACCGACTTAGTCAATCAGTTTTTTTGCAGGAGCCCGGATAATGGCGGAGTACTTCAGGGAAACATTCCGGATGGCGGGTGAAAACCAAACAACAGGATAAGATGTTATTACCTCTCACACGAATGTGAGGAGACTCCTGATAATACAGAGGTTATTTTGGAACATATTGATCTTACGAAGAACCAGCACATAGCTGAAAAGCGATTTGTTGCCACGGTGGGTTTTTTTGATGGTGTGCATGCAGGACACCGTTATCTGATACAACAGGTGAGGGCGGAGGCTGAGCGACAAGGAGTGCCTTCCGCGGTTATCACTTTCCCGGTCCATCCGCGCAAGGTACTGCAAACCGATTATCAGCCGGCCCTGCTGTGTGGATATGAGGAGAAGTTGGCGCTGCTGGCGACTACGGGAGTGGATTACTGTATCACCCTTCCCTTTACCAGAGCACTGTCACAACTCTCGGCCCGTGCTTTCATGCAACAGGTATTACAGGAGCAGCTGCATGTTTCTACGCTGATGGTGGGCTATGACCATCGCTTTGGTCACAACCGACAGGAGGAATATGGAGACTATGTCCGCTATGGTGAGGAGATTGGCATGCCGGTCATCCGTGCTGAAGAGTTGCTGACCGATGATGGGAAGGTGAGCTCTACGCGTATCCGCAAGCTGCTGAAAGAGGGTGATGTGATGCGGGCCAACAGCTTGCTCTCCTATAGATATACCCTCTCGGGTAAGATTGTGGAGGGGTATCGTGTGGGGCGCACCATTGGATTCCCGACCGCCAATATTCGTTCCTGGGAGCGCTATAAGGTGGTACCGGCGCTGGGTGTTTATGCCGTGCGGGTTCTGCTGCAGGGAGCACGCTATGAGGGGATGCTTTATATTGGTAAGCGGCCAACACTCCATGCTGATTCGGAGATCAGCGTAGAGGTGAATATATTCAACTTCAGCGGAAATCTTTACAACCTCTCCCTGACGGTGGAGTTCATCGATTTTATCCGACCCGATCAGAAATTTGAGACGATGGAGCTCCTGGTTGAACAGATACACAAAGACAAGAGAATCGTGCAGCAGCGACTGCGGGAGGAGCGCTTATCCAACCCCTCGAGTTGAATAAAGGGATATGGATACCGCCACATTGATGCTGCCACACCCTATTGGCAACGAGTGATCGCCTCGGCAGTGGATAACGAGCAGATGTTCCGGATGAGATGGCGTTTCAGTAAATACCCCGCTGGTTGAGTGCTCGCTGGTAGCGCGCCGCATTGCGCGTATGCTCGGCATGGGTGACGGCGAAGTTGTGTCGCCCCGAGAGATCCTCTTTCGCACACATGAAAAGATAGTTGTGTTGCTGCGGTGAAAGGGTGGCATCGATGGCCGCGATGGAAGGAACGCGGATGGGGCCAGGCGGTAATCCCGCTCGCTTGTAGGTGTTATAGGGTGATTCCACCTCCAGGTGCTTGTAGAGGATGCGCCGCAATGAAAAATCGCCCACGGCAAACTTCACCGTGGGGTCTGCTTCCAGGCGCATCCCTTTTTTGAGTCGGTTCAGGTAGAGACCAGCCACAATGGGGTACTCATCTGCATAGGTAGCTTCCTCTTCCACGATCGAAGCAAGGATGGCGATCTCTACCGGAGAGAGTCCGCTCTCTTCTGCTTTTTTTCTCCGGTTATCGTTCCAGAATCGCTCATATTCTTTCTTCATCCGCTGCATCAACTCCTCTACGTTCATATCCCAATAGACCTCATAGGTGTTGGGGATAAACATGGCCAGGATGGTTTCGTTGTTGAACCCAAGCTTCTCCGTCACCCTGTGATCACGTAAGGCCTTCAGCAGGGAGAGACTGTCAATCATAAGCTGGTCTGCAAGACGCCCCGCCAGATCCTCCGGGGTACGTATGTTGTTGAACGTGATGTTCAGTGGTGCCTGGTTACCCGATCGCAACATGCGAATCACGTCTGGCATTGTCATCCCCTCACGGATGGCATATCTGCCGCTTTTCACGCTCCCGGGGTAATTCATCCTTTCTGCCAGAAAGCGGAAGATTCTTTCTGAGGGCAGGTCTGCTTTTTCCTTTAACTGAAGAATCACCTCCTCATAGTTACGCTCCTCATCAATGTAGATGTATGCGGTCTCTGCCGGAGAAAAGGGTGCGAAAATCATGCGGTAAGCGTACAGAGCGGCCGCCAGCATAAAGAGCAGCACGATTCCTGCTGCCCAGACAATTGGTTTGTATTTTTTTCTTTTGACTCTTTCTGCCATTTCATTGGAACATACGTGAGCACTCATGCAGCACAAAAGTAGGAATATTCAATTGAATTTATTGTTTTTTCTTTGACAAGTTAAAAACAAACTTGTATATTTGCACCCGATTTTGCCAAGGCACAGGGAAGTGTGGGTGAGTGGCTGAAACCAGCAGTTTGCTAAACTGCCGTACGGGTAACCGTACCACGAGTTCGAATCTCGTCGCTTCCGCCATTATCTTGCGTAAGGGGTGTAAATTAAGCTGTTAGGCTATTTACACCCTTTATCTGTTCTCAAAGAGGCCCATTCTTTTCATGTCAGCTTAGGCTTAAAAACTACGATCGCAATGACTGCCAGAAAAATTGAGATCAATCCTCCGTAAAGAAAAGAATGGTTGGGAAAAGTTGTTCCCAAAAAACCGGCAAAGGGATAGGCAATAAACCACCACAAGTGCGAAAAGGCAAAATGGGAACCATACACCTTCGCCTGGTCCTCCCCCGGAATATTCTCGCCAATCAACGTTTCGGAGGGTAAGTCGGCAAGGGTTTGTCCCATGCCGGCAAGTATCCATAAAAATAACAAACCATTGAATGATACAAAGTTGGCAAAACAAACAGCGATGCCAATGAGGAAAGCACCCCCCATAAGTGACTTTGCCCGGGTTTTCGTCTGATCCAAACGGCCAAGCAGAAAAGCCGTGATGGCACCACCAACGCCAAACAACGCCATGATCAGTCCGTAGTGAGCGTCATCCAACCGCATGGAATTCTTCACCAATGCAACCGTGTTTACCAACACCAATGCACCTGCCATTGCCGAAACAAACTCTATGCTCAATGAAAAGCGTAAAATCCGATTTCCGAAAAGCGAGCGAATTCCTTTGATAACGCTCTCCCAGCCTTTTCTGAAGCTCCCTTTTGCAGGAACCAACCCTCTTTGCAACTCGTTGGCGGGAATAGACAATATCATGGCAATTCCCAGTGTAAGCATAAATCCGCTGACCAGAAACAATTGTTTAGTCCCCAGCCACACGGCAAAGAGGCCGGCCAATGCGGGGCCAAATACGCTAAGGAGCTGAAAGGCAGCCATTGAAAATCCGTTTGCTTCCCGGTATTCATTTCCTGGAACTATCTGAGGGATAATAGCACGATAAGTTGGCGTAAAAAATGCAGCAGCCACGTTCAATAGAAATATCAGTACATATAATTGCCACTCTGCATTTACAAAAGGTACTAAACATAAAACAATTACCCTGAAACCCTGGGTCATCCAGAGGATGCTTTTCCTTTTGTAACGTTCTGAAACCACACCTGCAAATGGCGAAAAAATGATATATGCCGTTACACGCAGTGTAAGCGCCGATGCCAGGATGGCGGCCGAGCGCGCCGGGTTTAGTTCATACGAAAGCAGTGCCAGACCCAGCCAGGTAAAAGCATCGCCGGTGAGACTGGCTGTCTGGGACATAAAGAGTTTGGCAAACGTTTTGTTTTTTAACGTTCTGAAAGGCTCTGTCAGAATTTTGCGATACAGATTCATTGCGACATGCTTAAATTGTTTGCGCGAAAGTACCCATCCAGCGCCGTTGCAGCCGGTACTCAATATGCTGAAACCGGTACATTTTATAAATTTCGCTTCGAAAAACAGTCTGGTGTAAACCCGTTATAATTTATTTCACCATTCTCTCTCTCCTTCTTTTTCAGAATGAATTCATACAAAGGGAAAAATCCATTCGCTGTATTCAACCCTGACTTTTTTGTAAAGATACATTTTTTTCATTTCGACGTTGCATAAAGGATATCGATCGGTCCAAGAAAATATCGATCAAAAATATGTTGTAAAACATGTTTTTTGTTGTATCTTTGTACCAATTCGAATGGCAAGCGAGTTATTTGAAATCATTTCAGGTTATCACATACATCACGAATGGCTTCTTATACAGACGGTTGCCGACGAATCATAACTTTTAAATGAAAGGTGAAATTATGACAATCAGAAACCTAACCAAAGAAGAAATTTTGGGACAGATCAGGTATCTGGAACAAAACATCTCAAACGGGTCTGTTTCATATCGTACCAACAGATTGAACAGACTGCGTACATTGAGAGCGAGCTTGCGCCAGGCAAGCTGAAGAAAAGCTGCAACCTGAGAGGAGCAGAAAGCAGGAATTCCTGCAAGTATGCTGATGCAGGTGGTGGGATGAAGCGTGTTTGAGACTGAAGCTGAGTGACCGAATGGGTTCACGAATGCTTTTTTTTACTTCGACAGAATTTTCAATTGATTTATAACAGGCTACCTCTTCGGTAGCTTTTTTTTTGGAAGAAAATTATCGGTAATGATACCGAATATTCGGATTAACCTGTGATAAAATATGATTTTTATCTATCTTTGTATGATTATCTAACAAAAAGAGCAATTAAATTATGGATGTATTATCTGCCAGATTGACTGCCTTGTCGCCGTCTGAAACTTTCGCGATGGCACAGAAGAGCAATGAACTGAAGGCTCAGGGCATTGATGTGATCAACATGAGTGTGGGAGAACCTGATTTTACCACCCCCGAACATATCAAGCAGGCAGCCAAAAAAGCGATCGACGATAATTTTTCATTTTATTCCCCCGTGGCGGGTTTCCCTGACCTGAAGCAGGCGATCTGCAACAAGCTGCAAAAGGAAAATGGCCTGACCTATAGCCCTGCACAGATTGTGGTCTCCGGTGGCGCCAAACAATCCATCTGCAATGTGATTCTCTCCATCGTCGATAAGGGGGATGAGGTGGTGATCCCGGCGCCCTACTGGGTGAGCTATCCCGAGATGGTGAAACTGGCAGAGGGTACACCTGTCTATGTCTATGCCGGTATCGGGCAGGATTTCAAGATTACCCCCCAGCAGTTGGAGCAGGCCATCACACCAAGAACGAAAGTGCTGATTCTCTGCTCTCCTTCCAACCCTACCGGCAGTGTTTATACCCAGGATGAACTGAAAGCATTGGCCGCGGTGGTTGAAAAACATCCTGATCTGTTTGTGATTGCCGATGAGATCTATGAGCACATCAACTATATCGGACAACATCAATCCATTGCACAGTTTGATACCATTCGCGATCGAGTGGTGGTAGTGAACGGCGTTTCGAAAGGGTATGCCATGACCGGTTGGCGCATTGGATGGATTGCTGCGCCACAATGGATTGCTTCTGCCTGCAGCATGTTACAGGGTCAATACACCTCTGGTCCCTCATCCATCTCGCAGAAAGCGTCGGTGGCCGCCTACACCGGTGACCAGTCCTGCGTGGCTGAGATGCGTACCGCTTTTGAAAGAAGAAGAAACCTGATTGTTAAACTGCTGAACGAGATACCCGGTCTGCAGGTAAACAATCCGATGGGTGCTTTTTATATCTTCCCGGAGTGTAGCAGCTACCTGGGAAAGCGTTGGAATGGCAGGACGATCAAAAGCGCTACCGATCTGGCAATGTATCTGCTGGAGGAGGGGCATGTGGCCTGTGTAGGGGGTGACGCATTCGGTGCGCCGGGGTGCATCCGTATCTCTTATGCCACCTCCGATGAGAACATTGAAAAGGCGATCGCACGTATCAAGGATGCACTGGCAAAGCTCTCCTGAGAGCTGATGAACGAAAAAGAGCCCGGTACACACGCTGTGAACCGGGTTTTTCTTTTTCCGAAAACCGCTTCTGCTTCTGCTGTCGCTGACAGCACCAGCAGGCTGATCCATATGGTTGCATGCCTCATCTCTTCACTGTTTTTACAGACCGGCTTTCCGATCGCGCTCTTCCAAACCAAATTGCTTTTCCTGATGAAAATTAGGAACCCACCGCCGGGTGAAGATGCTAAATATGAAACGGTAAAAGAATGGCTGTTTCTCTTTTTTTGCTACCTTTGCATCTTCAATTTTGTATGGTATAAATTCATTGACAATGAGTGATCGTTTTCCGGAATACAATCAGCTGAATCTTTCCGATGTGAACAAAGAGATGCTGAATGAGTGGGATGATAAGGATATTTTCAGTAAAAGCCTTGAGATACGCAGGGGGAATCCCCGTTTTGTCTTTTATGAAGGTCCTCCGTCGGCTAATGGCATGCCGGGGATCCATCATGTCATTGCCCGCTCCATCAAGGATCTCTTTTGTCGTTACAAGACCATGAAGGGTTACCTGGTGAACCGGAAAGCTGGGTGGGATACCCACGGACTGCCGGTGGAGCTGGGTGTGGAAAAATCGCTTGGCGTCACCAAGGAGGATATCGGTAAGAAGATCACCGTGGAGGAATACAACGCCGCCTGCCGCAAAGAGGTGATGAAATATACCCGTGAATGGGAGGAGCTGACCCGCAAGATGGGTTACTGGGTTGACATGAGTGACCCCTATGTTACTTACGACAACCGGTACATCGAGACGCTCTGGTACCTGCTCAAGGAGCTTTATAACAAGGGGCTGCTCTACAAGGGGTATACCATCCAGCCCTATTCACCTGCAGCCGGTACCGGACTGAGCACCCATGAGCTGAACCAGCCGGGCTGCTACCGTGACGTGAAAGACACCACCTGCACAGCGCAGTTTTTGGTGAAGAACCCGTTTCCGGAGTGGCAAGCGTTCGGAGATCCCTTCTTCCTGGCCTGGACCACCACCCCCTGGACACTACCGTCGAACATGCTGCTGGCAGTAGGGAAGAACATCGATTATGTGGCGGTGCAAACCTACAACCCTTACACCGGGAGTCCAATGACAGCGGTGCTGGCGAAGAGCCTCCTGCATGTTTACTTTCCCGAAAAGAATGCCTCACTGTCGCTCAGCGACTACCACCCGGGAGATAAGAATATTCCCTACAGGGTGCTCGACAGGGTCTGGAAAGGATCTGAGCTGGTTGGCATCCGGTACGAGCAGCTGATTCCCTGGGTGAAAGTGACCGACAAAGCGTTTCAGGTTGTAGCAGGTGATTTTGTAACCACTGATGAAGGGACCGGAATCGTACACATTGCTCCCACCTTTGGTGCGGATGATGCTCGTGTGGGTAAGGAGCATGATGTGCCGGGACTGACCCTGATAGATAAAGAGGGTACCCTGCGTCCGATGGTGGACCTCACCGGTAAGTTTTACCGCATCGAGGATTTGGATCCTCAGTTTGTGAAAGAGCATATGAACCGTGATCTTTATGCCGTGTTTGCCGGCAGATATGTGAAGAATGCCTACGACGACTCACTCACCGACGAGGATGCCACGCTCGATGTGGACCTCTCGGTGATGCTCAAGCAGCAGAACAGGGCTTTCCGCATCGAAAAGTACGTTCACAACTACCCACATTGCTGGCGTACCGACAAGCCGGTGCTTTACTATCCTCTTGACAGCTGGTTCATCCGCTCCACCGCATGCCGCGAGCAGATGATCGCGCTCAATAACACCATCAACTGGAAACCGCAATCCACCGGTAGCGGTCGTTTTGGTAAATGGCTGGAGAACCTGCAGGACTGGAACCTGAGCCGCAGTCGCTATTGGGGCACCCCGCTGCCTATCTGGCGTACCGACGACGGGAAAGAGGAGAAATGTATCGGTTCGGTGAAAGAGCTTTATGAGGAGATGCAGAAGGCTGTTGAGGCCGGTGTGATGCAGGAGTTGCCCTGGGAGAACCTTGATCTGAATGATTACCGGGAGCTGGATTATAAACAGATTGACCTGCACCGTCCCTATGTGGATCAGATTGTACTGGTCTCCGACAGTGGGCGGCCGATGCGGCGTGAGACCGACCTGATCGACGTTTGGTTTGACAGCGGTGCCATGCCTTTTGCCCAGGTCTTCTATCCGCACATCTCTGAGGAGGAGTTTGCAAAGGTCTTCCCTGCCGATTTTATTGCGGAGGGGGTGGATCAGACCCGTGGCTGGTTCTACACTTTACATGCCATAGCAGCCATGGTGAAAGGGAGTGTGGCTTTCAAAAACGTAGTCTCCAACGGCTTGGTCCTCGACAAGAATGGCAATAAGATGTCGAAGCGACTTGGTAACGCGGTTGATCCTTTCGAAACCATCGAAAAGTATGGTTCTGATCCCCTGCGCTGGTATATGATTACCAATGCAGCTCCCTGGGACAATCTGAAATTTGATATTGAAGGGGTGGAGGAGGCCCGCAGGAAGTTTTTCGGAACGCTCTTCAACACCTACTCTTTTTTCGTCCTTTATGCCAACGTGGATGGCTTTCATAACCAGTACCCGCAGATCGACCTCGCCAAACGCCCGGAAATCGACCGTTGGATCATCTCCCTGCTGAATAGTCTGGTGGCGGAGGTGGACCAGGCATATGATGCTTATGAACCAACCCGTGCAGGTCGTGCTATAGCCGATTTTGTGAATGACAACCTCAGCAACTGGTATGTGCGGCTGAACCGCAAACGTTTCTGGGGCGGGGAGATGACTGACGACAAGCTGTCAGCTTACCAGACGCTCTATCAGTGCCTGGTGACCGTGGCGCAGCTGATGGCTCCCATCGCACCTTTCTATGCTGACCGGCTCTATCTCGACCTGACTGACCCCACCGGTAACAACAGTGTGCAATCGGTACACCTGACCGACTTTCCTCTGGCTGATGAAACACTGATCGACAAGACCCTTGAGGAACAGATGCACCTGGCTCAGGCCGCTTCTTCGATTGTACTGGCCCTCCGACGCAAGGTAAGCATCAAGGTGCGGCAGCCGCTCTCCCGAATCATGATTCCTGTTTTGGATGATCAGCAGAAAAGAAATATTGAAGCGGTGAAGTCGCTGATACTTAGCGAGGTGAATGTGAAGGAGCTGGACTTTGTTGATTCTGCCAGTGAGATGCTGGTGAAACGGGTGAAGCCTGATTTCAGGAAGCTGGGACCCCGCTACGGGAAGATCATGAAGCAGCTGGCTGCCCGTATCCAGCAACTTGATCAACAGGAGATCAACACCCTGGAGCAAAATGGATCGCTGACGCTGTTGATTGACGCACAGGAGGCGGTGATCACCACTGAGGATGTGGAGATCCTCTCGGAAGATATCCCCGGCTGGCTGGTGGGTAGTGAGGGGGGACTCACGATAGCCCTCGATATCACCCTCACCCCTGAACTGGAGAAAGAAGGAGTTGCCCGTGAGCTGGTGAACCGCATCCAGAACCTGCGTAAGGCAAAGGCGTTTGAGATCACCGATCGCATCACCATTCATCTTTCATCGCACCCTGCCTTTGATGAAGCGGTGAGAGCATATGCCGGTTACATCTGCAATCAGGTGCTGGCCGATGAGCTCACCCTGACGGATGAGGAGCTGGAGGATACCATCGAGATTGATGATCAGCTGCTCACCATCCGCATTGAGAAAAACAGTTGAAAGATATCCAATTTATCGTTATCTTTGCGGAGCAATGCAGCAGTATGCAAATGTGAACTTTATGGAAACCAAGGTTGTTGTATATTGACTCTGATTCCGGAAGAGAGACACAGACCTTTTTTATACATTAATCATTATGAGCGAAAAGACGAGATATTCAGATGAGGAATTGGAAGAATTCCGTGCAATTATTAATGAGAAATTGCGGATTGCCAAGCAGGAATATGAGAACTACCGTGCTGCGGTGACCAATACTGACGGGAACGATACGGTGGATACCTCTCCCACCTACAAGGTGCTCGAGGAAGGGGCGTCCACACTCTCCAAGGAGGAGGCTGGAAGACTGGCTCAGCGGCAGATGAAGTTCATTCAGAACCTGCAGGCTGCCCTGGTCCGCATTGAGAACGGCACCTATGGTATCTGTCGTGAGACCGGCAAGCTGATCCCGAAGGAACGTCTTCGCGCTGTGCCGCACGCCACACTGAGCATTGAGGCCAAGTCGGCAAAAAAAAAGAAATGACCCTGCCCGTAGGATGAGTGTGGAGAGGTTGACATTTCGTAGGATGAGGGGGAGTGCTCCCCGACAGGAAAAATTCCCCCAAATTGTTAGGTATGAAAAATAGGAATCACAAAGGATGGATTGCAGTTGCGGTTGTTTTTCTGGTACTTCTCGTTGATCAGCTCACCAAGATATGGGTGAAGACCCATATGGCATTGTATGATGCAATCCACATTACCGACTGGTTCCAGATCTATTTTGTGGAAAACAACGGAATGGCCTTTGGGATTGAAGCAGGAGGAAAGCTGTTCCTTTCGCTCTTTCGGATCATCGCGGTGGTTCTGATCATCATCTATATCAACCGGTTGGTGAGGGAGAACTACAAGAATGGCTTCATTGTCTGTATCGCGCTGGTGCTGGCGGGTGCTGCGGGAAACATTGTAGATAGCATTTTCTACGGTGTAATCTTTGAAGCCAGTTATCCGGGGCATATAGCCTCTGTCGTTCCCTGGGGACAAGGCTATTCATCGCTGTTGCACGGGAAGGTGGTAGATATGCTTTACTTCCCGCTGGTTAAAGGGATCTATCCCGACTGGTTCCCGTTTGTGGGGGGGCAGGAGTTTTTATTCTTCCGGTTCATTTTTAACCTGGCAGATTCGGCTATTACAATAGGTGTGATATTGATACTGCTTTTTTACCGCAAGACATTATCCTATTCCCTGATGTCGAAAAGTGAACGGAAAAAGCTGGAGAATGAAGTGACGGAAAAAAACGTTACAGGTGAAATATAGCATTGTTCCATATCTCTTGATTTTTCTCGCGGGGCTGCTGATGATCTCATCCTGTCAGAACCGTCCGAAAGAGGTTCTGAGCAGAAAAGAGATGGAACAGCTTCTCTATGATGTTTACCTGGCTGAAGCAACCATGGAAAATGAATATCAGCTATTCAACACCCCTGAAAAAAAAGAGGCTTACATCAATCGTCTCTTCGCTTCCCATGGTGTGACGCAAGCTGAATGGGACAGCTCTTTAGCCTGGTATTCAGACAGGATAGATCTCTATCTGAAGATGAACGACTCGGTTAAAGCACGTCTGGAAAGAGCCCGCAAAGAGGTGGATGCAGAAATTGCCCGGCTGGCAGCTCTGAAGGTGCGGGATCCCCGAACCCTCTCGCCCTCTTATATCCCTCGTCACTATCTGTTTACCTCCTCAGCAGCTGACAGAGGATTCCGTTTTCGTCTGCTGGAGCCCGACATCAATGAGCGGATAACCTCCGGTCAATTCTCTTTCACTTTCAGCGTTATCGGCATTCCTCCCTGTTTCCCTCACCGGCTCACATCCCTGCTTATGCTGGAATATGGAGACACCACCATCTACCTGCCCCAAAGGATTACCGAGAATCGCACCTATCGTTTCACTGCCATGAAATACCTCCCGGGTGATTCAATTTCCGAAATCCGGGGTGATACACTGAGAGAGATCCACGGATACCTGCACCTGCATGATTCATTGAAGCGCTCAGCGCTGATTCAGCTCTACGATATCAGACTTGGCAGCGTAGTTGCAGACTCTGCCGAAATCATCCCCTCCCGTGAGGAGATAGGGTCCCTGCAGGAGAGGGATGGCTTGCTTCATGATACATTGAGCGTCAGGTGAAGAAGGATCGCTATAGAGAAAAACTATTTGACAGAAGAAATCATATTGGTTAACTGCTTAATATGCTATATTTACTGCATCATACGGAGAATCATTATTTAACATTTAATTTATCATAACAGTACATCAGATGGAAAAAAAGAGAGTTTACACCTTTGGTAACGGCGCAGCCGAGGGAAGGGCAGATATGAAGAACCTGCTCGGTGGAAAAGGAGCGAACCTGGCAGAGATGAATTTGATTGGTGTCCCCGTTCCACCCGGATTCACCATTACCACCGAGGTATGTACCGAGTACAACGAGCTGGGGCGCGACTATGTGATTGACGTCTTGAAAGAGGAGGTGGAGCAGGCAGTGGCCCAGATCGAGTCGCTCACCGGTACCCGGTTTGGGGACAGGGAGAACCCCTGCCTCGTTTCGGTGCGTTCAGGTGCGCGTGTATCCATGCCGGGGATGATGGATACGGTGTTGAATCTCGGGTTGAACGATGATGCTGTGCAGGGGATTGCCCGCAAATCGGGGAACGAACGGTTTGCCTGGGACTCCTATCGCCGCTTCGTGCAGATGTACGGGGATGTCGTGTTGGGATTGAAACCGCAGAGCAAGGAAGATATCGATCCTTTTGAGGAGATCATGGATGAGATGAAGAGATCGAAAGGCATTGAGCTGGATACCGATTTCACCACTGACGACCTGAAAGAGCTGGTGAAACGGTTCAAAGCAGCCGTGAAGGAGAAGACCGGACACGACTTCCCGGTCAGTCCCTGGGAACAACTCTGGGGAGCCGTATGTGCGGTATTTGATAGTTGGATGAATGAAAGAGCCATTCTTTACCGTAAGATGAACAACTTCCCCGAAGAATGGGGTACAGCTGTCAACGTCCAGGCAATGGTATTTGGAAACATGGGGAAGACCTCTGGTACCGGTGTTGCTTTCACACGCGATGCGGCTACCGGTGAGGATATCTTCAACGGTGAGTACCTGATCGATGCGCAGGGTGAAGATGTGGTGGCAGGTGTACGCACCCCCCGGCAGATCACCCTCGAGGGATCACGCCGCTGGGCGAAGATGCAGGGTATCTCCGAAGAGGAGCGTGTAGCTAAGTTTCCGTCGCTGGAAGAGACGATGCCTGAATGTGCCCGGGAACTGATTGAAGTACAGCAGAAGCTGGAAGATTACTTCAAGGATATGCAGGACATTGAGTTCACCATTCAGGATGGAAAACTCTGGATCCTGCAGACCCGCAGTGGCAAACGTACAGGGGCCGCCATGGTGAAGATCGCCATCGACATGCTCCACCAGGGTTATATTGATGAGAAAACCCTCCTGCAGCGTTGTGATCCGGAGAAGCTGGATGAGTTGCTGCACCCGGTATTCGACAAGAAAGCGCTGGCCAGTGCCAGGCGTGTCACCCATGGTCTCCCCGCCTCACCGGGAGCTGCCGCCGGACAGGTGGTGTTCCACGCTGACGAGGCTGAAGAGTGGAGCAAAGAGGGTAAGAAAGTGATTCTCTGCCGCATCGAGACCTCCCCCGAAGATCTGAGGGGGATGGCCACGGCGCAGGGTATCCTCACTGCACGTGGCGGAATGACCTCCCATGCTGCCGTAGTGGCTCGCGGGATGGGAAAATGCTGCGTCTCTGCTGCCAACAACCTGATCATCGACTACAAGTCGCGCTCCATGAGGATCAACGGGCAGGAGGTGAAAGAGGGCGACTGGATCTCACTCGACGGCTCTACAGGGAATGTATATCTAGGGAAGATCAAAACCCAGGATGCCGAGTTGGATGCCGATTTTGCTGAACTGATGGAGATTGCTGAAAAATATACCCGTATGGATGTGCGGACCAATGCCGACACGCCTCACGATGCCATCGTAGCCCGTAAATTTGGTGCCAGGGGAATCGGTCTCTGCCGCACCGAGCATATGTTTTTCGAGGATGACAAAATCATTCCGATGCGTGAAATGATCCTGGCCAAAGATGAGGAGGGACGACGCAAGGCTCTCGGCAAGCTGCTCCCTCTGCAAAAGAAAGATTTCGAAGGGATCTTCAGGGCTATGGATGGCTATGCTGTGACCATTCGTCTGCTCGATCCCCCTTTGCATGAGTTTGTACCGCACGATGAAAAAGGTCAGATGGAGATGGCGAAGGTGATGGGTATCTCCTACAAGGATATCCACGACCGGGTAGAGGGGTTGATGGAGTCCAATCCGATGCTGGGGCTGCGTGGTTGCCGTTTGGGGAACCTCTATCCTGAGATCACCGAGATGCAGACCCGTGCCATCATGGAGAGTGCCATCGAGCTGAAGAAAGAAGGGATCAAGGCTAAACCGGAGATCATGGTGCCCCTCACCGGTATTGTTCAAGAGTTCAAGGCTCAGAGAGATATCATTGAGAAGATCATTCAACAGGTGTTCGCTGAGAAGAATACCTCTGTGAAGTACAAGATCGGAACCATGATCGAAATCCCGCGTGCAGCCCTCACGGCTCATGAGATCGCTGCCGAAGCCGATTTCTTCTCTTTCGGTACCAACGACCTGACACAGATGACCTTTGGGTACAGCCGCGACGATGTGGCCAAGTTCCTGCCGATGTACCTCGACAAGGGAATCCTGAAACAGGATCCCTTTGCGGTGCTCGACCAGCAGGGTGTGGGGCAGCTGGTGCGCATGGCCGTTGTCAAGGGACGTGAGGTGAAGCCCTCGCTCAAGTGCGGTATCTGCGGTGAACATGGTGGTGAACCCTCCTCGGTGAAGTTCTGCTATACCGTGGGACTGAACTATGTTTCCTGCTCACCGTTCCGTGTGCCTATCGCCCGGCTGGCTGCCGCTCAGGCTGCCATCGGAAGCTGAGGAGCCTGATTCAGGATATGAGTGAGGAGACGTTCGGTGGAGCGTCTCCTTTTGTTTCACAAACCGGCGAAGATTTCAGAGCAGTAGCATCCTTATAACTACTTTTAACCATCAATCTATTTTGTTGCTTAGCGGATTATCACTACTTTTACATTGCTTTTATCAACAGATGATTCTATGAAATATACCTTGCAGATATTGTTCTTTCTTGCTGCGCTCACGGTAGTCCTGCCGGCGCTATCACAAAACAACGTGATCGATGAAATCGTTTGGGTGGTAGGTGATGAGGCGATCCTCAAATCGGAGGTGGAAGAATACCGGAAAGAGATCCTGATGCAGAACCAGCGCATCGAAGGGGATCCCTATTGCTTTATTCCGGAACAACTGGCTGTACGCAAGCTTTTCCTGGACCAGGCCAAGCTCGACAGTATCGAAGTGCAGGAGGCCAATGTAAACCGCCAGGTGGAATACCTGGTTAATGAGTACATTGCATCCACCGGATCGGTGGAGCGTCTCGAGGAGTATTACGGCAAGAGCATTGCCGCCATCAGGGAGGATCTGCGCGAACAGATCCGCGAGCAGCAACTGATTGAAGGGGTACAGCAGAAACATTTTGGGAATATTCAGCTTACCCCCTCTGAAATCAGGAAGTACTACAACAGCCTGCCGCAGGATAGCCTGCCCTTTATCCAGACCACACTGGAGGTGCAGATCATCACGGTGGAGCCAAAGATTCCACTGGAGGAGATCGACAAGGTGAAAGCACGTCTGAGGGAGTTTACCGAACAGATTAACAGTGGTGAGAGAGAGTTCTCCACACTCGCGCTGCTCCACTCGGAAGATCCCTCAGCCATGAGGGGGGGAGAGCTGGGTTTCATGAGTCGTTCACAACTGGTGCCAGAGTTTGCCAATGTGGCCTTTGCACTGAATGATCCAAAGAAGGTGTCCAATATAGTTGAAACGGAATATGGATTTCATATCATTCAATTGATTGAACGCAGGGGAGACATGGGCAACTTCCGCCATATCCTGCTCAAACCACGTGTGCCGCAGGAGGCACTCGATACGGCACTGGTCCGTCTCGACTCTATTCGCAGTGGCATCATGCAGAATAAAATTACTTTCGATGAAGCAGCCACCTACTTCTCTTCCGACAAGGAAACACGTAACAACAAGGGGATAATGGTGAACAATACCCCTCGAAGTGTCAATGCCGGCACGCCACGTTTCGCACTGAATGAGTTGAACCAGGATATCGCAAAAGTAGCGGGAGAGATGAAAGAGGGAGAGATCTCCGAGCCGTTCATCATGCTGAACGATAAGGGGCGACAGGTAGCAGCCATGATCCGGATCACTGCCCGTCACGAAGGGCACCGGGCCAACATCAACAATGACTACCAGATCATCAAGCAGATGGCTGAGAATGCAAGACAGCAGAAACTGGTAGATGAGTGGCTGCAAAAGAAAATTGAACAGACCTATGTCCGTATCGATCCTGCCTGGCAGGGATGCGAGCTGAAATATAAGGGCTGGTTGAAATAACAGCCTTTGTTCCGGAAAATGAACATTGAGATCAGACATCGGTTACGGGAAAGCATGCTTCTTTTGGGTGTGCTTTTCGCCATTATGGCCTCTGCCATGGGTCAACAGCCATCACCCGATGATACAAAGATCGTTGAACTTCGACAGGCCGATCTCTGGAGCAAGCGTCCTGGTTTTGATGCTGAAATCCTCACCGGGAATGTGGTTTTCTTTCACGAGGGAGCTTTTATGTATTGCGACAGTGCCTACCTCTTTCAGCAGTCCAACACCTTCGAGGCTTTCAGCAACGTGCGGATGGAGCAGGGCGACACCATCTTTATCTATGGCGATTACCTCCATTACGATGGCCAAAGCCAGCTGGCGCGACTGCGCAACAACATCAGGATGGAAGACAGGAATGTGACACTCTTCACCGACAGCCTCGACTACGACCGTGTAGCGAACCTGGGTTATTACTTCGAGGGGGGGATGCTGGTGGATGAAGAGAATGAACTCACCTCATTCTGGGGACAATATGCCCCGGATACCAAGGAGGCGCTCTTCAGTGATAGTGTAAAGCTGGTCAACGAAGATTACATCATCTATGCCGATACACTCAAGTACAATACCGAGTCGAAGTATGCCGATATCCTGGGGCCCTCACGCATTGTCTCGGATAGTGGTTATGTGCACACCAGCAAAGGGTGGTATCATACGGTCACCGAAGATGCCCGGTTGCTGGATCGCTCGGAGGTTTACAGCAAGGACGGAACCAAGGTGTTGATTGGTGACACCATCCTCTACAACCGGCTGAGCGGTGAGGGTGAGGTGTTTGGGAATATGTATCTGGAGGACAAAGCCCAAAAGGCGATCCTGCAGGGTAATTATGGTTTCTACAATGAGCAGACAGAGTATGGAATGGCTACTGACTCAGCATTCGCCATCGATTACTCGCAGGAAGAGAGCCTGTTTATTCACGGTGACACCCTGGTGATGAAAACCGATTCCACTTTCCGCGACATCAGAGCCTACTATGAGGTGCGCTTTTACCGCTCCGACATACAGGGTCTCTGCGATTCGCTGCACTACTCTTCACGCGACTCGATGGTCTATCTCACGGGTAATCCGGTACTGTGGAACGAGAACAACCAGATTCTCGGTGACCGGATCGATCTGTTTCTGAACGACTCCACCCTGGAGAAAGCTGTAGTCAGAGATTATGCTTTTGCCGTTCAGGACAGAAGAATAGAGGGGCAGTACAACCAGCTCAGCGGCCGGAACATGACCGCCTACTTTCGCGATGGGAAGCTCTATCATGTCCTGGTGGAGGGTAATGCACAATCATTGTACTATCTTCTGCAAAAAGATAGCACCATCATCGGGCTCAATAAGACTGAGAGCCCCTATCTATCGATGGATATTGAAAACAACCAGATCAAGCGGCTGAAACTCTGGTCCACGACCACAGCTGTAACCACTCCTCTGCCGCTACTCAGTGAGGGGGATTCCCGCCTGGAGGGCTTTGTCTGGCTCGATTACCTGCGCCCCACCGGTCCGGATGACATCTTCCGCAGCAATGAGCGCAGAGCCTCGGAAGCTCCCGATCAGCGTCCACGACGTTTTCAGCGGGAGGATATCACCCTTTAACGGGATCAGCATTTGTCATTGCGGTACCGATCCCCTATCTTTGTATCAAACAACATGCATTCGTCTATGGCTACATTCTTCTTTTACAATAACAGAAAACCCCGCAAATTCGGTTATACCCCCATCCTCTACAACGAGGAGGCGGAGGAACGCAAAAAAAGGCTGGAAAACCGGATCCTTGAAATTAAAAAGGAGATGGGGGTAATCCAGGAGGAGCCGAAAGTGGAACCAAAGGCATTTAAAGAGGAGTTCATTTCTCAGACACATCACCTCAGGAAGCGCAAAGAGAAGGAGTCTGCCGGCAGAGGCTCTTTCCTGTCGAACAATCTGGTGCTCATCTTGATCATTGTTCTGCTGTTTGCCCTCTTCTACTTCTGGATCCTCCGTTAGTTCAAAACTGATTCACCTATGGCTGACATTATACATCTGCTTCCCGACGCCATTGCCAACCAGATCGCTGCCGGCGAAGTGATTCAGCGTCCTGCATCCGTTGTGAAAGAGCTGGTGGAGAACGCCCTTGATGCGGGAGCCACCCAGATCCGCATTCACATCAAGGATGCGGGTCGTACCTTCGTTCAGGTGATCGACAATGGCAAGGGAATGTCGGCTACCGATCTGCGGATGGCTTTTGAGCGGCATGCCACCTCTAAGATTCGCAGTGCAGACGATCTCTTCGCTCTTACTACCATGGGATTCAGGGGAGAAGCGCTTCCCTCTATTGCCGCCATCTCACAGGTGGAGGTGAAGAGCCGTCGCCAGGAGGATGAGTTAGGCAGCTCTCTGCTCATCAGCGGTTCCAGGCTGGAAAAGCAGGAGTTTCTCTCCTGTGCTGCCGGTACCTCCATAACCGTGAAGAATATCTTTTTCAACGTACCGGCACGACGGAAGTTTCTGAAGTCGAATGAAACGGAGCGACGCAACATCTTCACCGAGATCGAAAGGATCGTGCTGGTGAACCCTGACATTGAATTCACCCTGGTGGAGAATGAGGTGGAGACGCTCCATCTGCCGAAAACAAACCTGCGGCAGCGAATCGTGCAACTGGAAGGTAAGGGGATCAACCAGCAGTTGATCGAGATCGATGAAGAGACCACTCTGGGAAAGATCTATGGTTATGTAGCGCGTCCGGAGTTTGCCAAAAAGGGACGGGCCAGTCAGTTTTTTTTCGTCAACAACCGTTTCATCCGTCACCCCTATTTCCACAGGGCGGTCATGCAAGCTTTTGAGCCATTGATTGCGGCGAATGAGAAACCAGGTTATTTCATCTACTTCCAGGTGGATCCGGGGACGATTGATGTGAACATTCATCCCACCAAGACCGAGGTGAAATTCGAAAATGAACAGGCACTCTGGCAGATCCTGCTGGTGACAATAAGGGAGTCGCTGGGCAAGTTCAATGCCATGCCCAGCATCGATTTTGACCGGAGCGATGCCCCCGAGATACCGCTCTTTGATCCCTCACACAGCTCAACAATGCCCAGGGTGAATCTGGATCCCAGCTACAACCCTTTTCATCAGACCTCGTCAGCTTCATCCCAAACCAAACCCTCTTCCCTTGGATGGGAACAGCTTTATCGGGATTTTGAGAATGAGAAAGAGAATCAGAAAGAGGTTGAGTCTCCCACAGGTCCCACAGGGGAGGATCAGGAGCATTCACTGGGAAACCTGTTCACACAGGCAGGTGACAAACAAAATATACCGGAGAGTGACCTCTTCCCGGAGCATTATCAATATAAGCAGCGCTATATCCTGACTTCAGTGAAATCGGGGTTGATGATCATCGATCAGCACAGGGCACATGTGCGAATCCTCTTCGACAGATACCTGGAACAAATCATCAACCGCAAGTGTGTCTCGCAAAGGGTGCTCTTCCCGGAAGTACTTGAGCTATCTGCTGCTGAAGCCGCAGCACTCCCTTCCATTCAGGAAGATCTGGAAGCGCTGGGTTTCGAACTGAGCCCCCTGGGGAATCACAGTTTTGGAATTCAGGGGGTACCGTCCGGGATTGGTAATGCCGACCCGGCACAGTTGATCCGGGCGATGATCGACAGTAGCATGCATACGGGTAATGATGTAAAAGATGAACTGCGTGAAGCACTGGCGCTCTCAATGGCGCGGATGACGGCAATCCCCTATGGGCGGGTACTCACCTCGGAAGAGATGCTGCTGGTGGTGAGTGAGCTGTTTGCATCACGGATACCTGGCTATACACCTGATGGACTGAAAGTGGTCAACGTACTCTCTGACATGGAGATTGAAAAGAAAATGCAGTAACGAACAACTTAAATAACGAATAAAATGGAATATACCTATTGCGGAAAAAGCGGACTGCAACTTCCCCGTATATCACTGGGGCTGTGGCACAACTTCGGATTTGCAGATGATTACGACACTGCACGTGAGATGATTTTTTATGCTTTCGAACAGGGGGTGACTCACTTCGACCTGGCCAACAACTATGGTCCTCCCCCGGGATCGGCAGAGAGTAATTTCGGCCGGATACTGAAAGAGCATCTCTCCTCACATCGCGATGAGATGATCATCTCTTCTAAAGCAGGACATCTGATGTGGGAGGGTCCCTATGGTGACGGCTCCTCGAGGAAGTACCTGATGGCCAGTATTGATCAGAGCCTCAAACGAACGGGGCTGGACTATTTCGATATCTTCTACTCACACCGTTACGATCCCTACACGCCTGTGGAGGAGACCATGCAGGCGCTGGCAGACATCGTCCGCGCCGGGAAAGCGCTCTATGTGGGTTTGTCAAAGTATCCCCCAGCAGAGGCACGCCGGGCAATGCGTTACCTTGCTGAACGGGATGTACCTTGTCTCATCTTCCAGGATAAGTATAGCATGTTCAACCGTCAGCCGGAGCGGGAGATCCTTGAGGTGACCCGCGAGTTCGGATCAGGGTTCATCGCTTTCTCGCCACTGGCACAGGGATTGCTCACCAACAAGTATCTCCATGGTATTCCGGAATATTCGCGTGCCGCGGATCCCGCGGGATTTCTGAAAAGAGAGCAGGTCTCTCCGATGCTGGTGGAGAAGGTGTCCAGACTGAACGAGCTGGCTGCCGCACGCGGGCAGAGCATGGCTGAGATGGCGCTGGCCTGGGCCCTGCGTGATGAGCGGGTCACCTCTCTTATTGTCGGATCACGCAATGTGGATCAGCTGAAAGATAACCTGAAAGCACTGGAAAATCTTGCTTTTACACAAGATGAACTCTCGCTGATTGATGAGATTCTCGATGGTGCTACATTGGAATAGCGATTGTTTTATGAAATCCAATATGCGGGGATGACTAAAAAACTTTTTGCCACTTTTCTTCTTTTGGCCATGGTTCTCTCCTGTGGTGAGGAGGCCTATCGCAACACCATACCCTATGCGAGGGTCAACTTCATCATCAACCTCAATGGGGCTGATCATGAATTGAACAATCTGTTGGCATTCAAGGTTTATACCGATGAGGATCGTAGGCGGAATGATGACCGGATGGGCTACGCCGGACTTTTGGTGGTCACCGGAGCTGAAGGCATGCTTTATGCCTATGATTGCTGTTGTCCCTTTGAAGACAGTAAAGAGGTACGCGTGGAACCGGATAGCAATGGAACAGCGAGATGTTCTCACTGTGGCTCGATCTTCAGAACAATTTTTGGATTGGGAACCCCCGAGTCGGGACCTGCTACCGAACCGCTTCAAATCTACCGGGTGATTGACCTGCAGAATGGTACCTTCCAGATCATCAACTGACCGTTTGAACAGGAGTTGTGACAAAAAGATTATTTAACAACCTTAATTGGTAAAAAAAGTTATCTTTTTGTAACTTTGTCTCCCGATTCGTTGTTAGGTTTTTTTAAGGATTATCACACACTTACTCATAACACTTGTTGGATGAGAAAAGTCTATTTTTTTTCTTTTTTACTGGTTATAGGTTTTATTTTATCGCAGATTGTACCGCATTTGCTGGGAGATCACTTTGAGGCGTTCAAGTCGGTGACAGACAGTCTGCTCTACATCTCGCTCGCCTTCATCATGATCAATGTGGGACGTGAGTTCGAGATCAACAAGAACCAGTGGCGCAGCTATACTGTCGACTATTTCGTGGCGATGGGTGCGGCCGCCATTCCATGGATACTGGTGGCACTCTACTATATCTTTGTCGTTGCCCCGCAGGAGCTGCAGATCTGGAAGAACGTTGATGTCTGGAAAGAGACTTTTCTCTTGAGCCGATATGCGGCACCCACCTCTGCTGGCATCCTCTTTACCATGCTGACGGCTGCAGGGTTGCGTTACACCTGGGTCTATAAAAAGGTGCAGGTGCTGGCTATCTTTGATGATCTGGATACGATCCTGCTGATGATCCCTCTCCAGATAATGATGATCGGCATGCGTTGGCAGATGTTTGTGATCCTGGCAGTGGCGGTTCTACTGATCTGGCTGGGATGGAAGAAGATGAACAGTTACGGGTTTCGTCACGACTGGAAGGCGATTCTATTCTTCTCATTTCTTCTTTTTGTCGTGATTCATGCCATCTACCTGATCTCGAAACACTTCTACGGTGAGAATGGCAGCATTCATATCGAGATCCTGCTTCCGGCCTTTATTCTGGGTGTGATCATGAAAACCGACCATTCAGTGGAACCGGCCAAAACCGATGTGCGGGTCGCCGACGCCATCTCATATCTCTTTATGATTCTTGTAGGGTTGAGCATGCCTCTCTTCCTGGGGATCGACTTTGTGGCGGCCGCTGAGAACTCATCCTCGCGCATTTCACAGCTGCCGATGCTGCCCTGGGGAGCCATTGCATTCCATGTGTTCATCGTGACCATCATCTCCAATCTTGGCAAGCTCTTCCCGTTGGCCTTTTATCGCGACAGGAAGCTGGATGAACGACTTGCCGTCTCTGTTGGTATGTTTACCCGTGGCGAGGTGGGTGCAGGGGTGCTCTTCATTGCCATCGGTTATCAAATGAGTGGCGTATTTCTGGTCATCTCTGTGTTGGCGATGTGTCTCAACCTGCTTTTTACCGGCTTCTTCATCGGCTATGCCAAGAAGCTGGCGATGAAGACGGCACGGGAGGAGCTTGCAGGAGTAGCCGAATAGTTGCTGACACGTTCTCTTTTGGCACCATGCTCCCAAAATATGGGAGAAAATGCTTTGAAAACCGGATAAACATATTTACATTTGCAGTTGCTTAAAAGCGGAAACAGCTTCGTGGGTGAAAGTTCCGGATTGGGAATATACCTGCGGTAGTAGTTTGGGAGGAGTAGAACTATTCTTGCGGAAGTAGCTCAGTTGGTAGAGCACGACCTTGCCAAGGTCGGGGTCGCGGG
>WOYT01000054.1 GCA_011620695.1 Proteiniphilum sp. | reverse complement strand
GTTTTACGGCAGTTTGGTGTCGATCTCCATTCAGGCTTGTCAGAACAGGCAGCGAAAGAACGTCTTGCTGAGTATGGGCCCAACCGGCTTGAATCGACAAAACAAAAATCAGTTTTCACCATCTTCCTGGATCAATTTAAGAGCAGCATGGTACTTATTCTGCTGGTCGCTGCCGTTATCTCGGGTGTCATTGGCGTGATGGAGGGTGAGGGACTGGTCGAGAGTTTTGTGATTCTGGCTATTCTGGTCGTGAACGCGATCATTGGCACGATGCAGGAGGTGAAGGCACAATCGTCGCTTGAAGCACTCAACAGGATGAGTGCCCCGCATACAAAAGTATTGCGGGGGGGACAGGTAGAGGAGATCGTTTCAACCGACATCGTTCCGGGCGATATCGTGGTACTCGATACGGGTGACATTATCCCGGCCGATTTGCGGCTGATTGAAACGGCAAACCTGAAGATACAGGAGTCCGCGCTTACGGGTGAGTCGGTGCCGGTGGAGAAGAACGATGCTTTGCTGGAAGCCGGAGAGATCCCGTTGGGAGACCGTGTCAACATGGCTTTTTCTACCGGTACGGTTACCTATGGTCGCGGCAAGGGTGTGGTGGTTGCCACCGGGATGCATACCGAGGTGGGCAAGATCGCCCATATGCTGCAAAACACGCAGGAGACAGAAACGCCCATGGTTAAAAGACTTGAGCAGTTGGGCAAGGTGTTGGGATACGTGGCGCTGGGTATCTGTGCTTTTATTTTTCTCGTGGGAGTACTCTATGGGAATAACTGGCTTGAGGTGCTGATGATGGCTGTGAGCCTTGCCGTGGCTGCTATTCCCGAAGGACTGCAGATTGTGTCGACGATCGTGCTGGCCATCGGCGTGCAGCGCATGGTGAAACTGAACGCGATCGTGCGCACGCTGCCGTCGGTAGAAACGCTGGGAAGCACCACGGTGATCTGTTCCGATAAAACCGGGACGCTCACGCAAAACAGGATGACCGTGGTAGAGGGATGGAGCGGCGGTAACCGGATTGATTTTCGCAATGCGCCTCCTGCCGGTGAGCCCGACAGCGATCAGAATCTGTTGCTGCAGACCGCTCTTCTGTGTACCGATGCTCATCTGAAGATGCTGGCAGACGGAAAACATGAAACGGCCGGTGATCCTACCGAGACCGCCATTGTAGATGTGGCTCTCGGGCTGAAGATGAACAAGCTCGCGCTGGAGGAGCAGTTTCCCCGTGTGGGGGAGGTGCCCTTCGATTCCGAAAGAAAACGGATGACCACCGTCAACCAACTGAAGGAAGGCCGGTTTCGTGTGAATGTGAAAGGCGGTCTGGATGAAGTGCTGGCTGTTTCATCACAGATCGTTATCCACGGAAAAGTACGTCCGCTCACCAGTGAAGAGAGGGAAACCATCCATGAAAACAACCACAGGATGGCACAATCAGCCCTGCGGGTCCTGGCGGTGGCGTATAAAGATGTCGATCTACTTCCTTCAGAAATGACTCCTGAAAAGGTGGAGACCGGGCTCGTCTTTGTGGGTCTGCTGGGCATGATTGACCCGGCACGCCCCGAAGTGGTGGAGGCGGTGAAGAAATGCCGTACGGCAGGCATTCGCCCGGTGATGATTACGGGTGACCATAAGGTGACGGCTGTGGCCATAGCCACAGAGATAGGAATATATCGGGAGGGTGACAAAGCCATCGCCGGAACCGATCTGGAGGAGATGCCACAGGAACTGCTCGACCGCGATGTGCAGGATTATTCGGTTTACGCAAGGGTGGCCCCCGCGCACAAGGTACGCATCGTTCAGGCATGGCAGTCGCACGGTGATATCGTGGCAATGACCGGTGACGGGGTCAACGATGCCCCGGCGCTCAAGCAGGCCGATATCGGTGTGTCGATGGGCATCGTGGGGACGGAGGTGGCCAAGGATGCCTCCGATGTGATCCTGACCGACGATAACTTCGCAACCATTGTGGGGGCTGTGGAGGAGGGACGCCGCATTTACGACAATATACTGAAGGCCATCCAGTTTTTGCTATCGGCCAACGTGGGGGAGGTGCTCCTGATTTTTATCGCATCAATCTTCAACATCGGCAACCCTTTGTCTCCGATCCTGATCCTCTGGATCAACCTGGTGACGGACAGCCTGCCTGCACTGGCGTTGAGCATGGATCCGGCAGAAAAAGACATCATGACCCGTCAGCCGAGAAATCCCCGGAAAGGGTTCTTTTCAAAGGGAATGATCTGGCGAATCATCTATCAGGGGGCAACCATCGGACTCATATCGCTGGCGGCCTATATGATTGGACGTAACGACGGCATTCGGGCGGGACTTGCAAATCCCAGGGCATTGGGGCAGACCATGGCGTTTGCCGTGCTGGGATTCTCCCAGCTGCTTCATGTGCGCAACCTGCACTCCAACAGACGTTCTTCTTTCCGCACCAGTCTGTGGAGCAACAAACCACTCCTGGGAGCCATCTCCTTGTCCGCATTGCTGCTGCTTGCCGTACTGCTGATCCCCGGCATGATGAACCTCTTCGGAGTGATGGCGATGGATAGGACCCATTGGCTCTATGTGGGCGGATTGTCGCTGGTTCCCATCGTGGTGGTGGAGCTGGTGAAGCTTTTGAAA
>WOYT01000120.1 GCA_011620695.1 Proteiniphilum sp. | reverse complement strand
GGCAAAAGTTGCAAACAGCACCGGCAGCCATATAGAAAACCCCGCAAAACCATGCGTCGGACATCACCCTAAATTTAAAAAAATCTTCCTATCCTTTTTATATCCGTATTATTTTCTTATTTTTGCACGTATAAATTATTTTAATATGGATTCAAAACTAACTTTAAAATTAGATACACGCGTAATAAATAAAGCCAAGAAATATGCTTCAAGCAAGAAAGTAAGTCTATCGAGATTGATTGAAAATTATCTTGATACAATTACTTCCCAAGAGATTGACGATTTCGAAATTTCGCCGTTTGTAAGAAGTATCTCCACGGGAAAAAGTATTCCGGCGGATATTGATTACAAAACAGATTATACCGAATATATAGAGAAGAAATACCAGTAACATGCAAAAAATATTATTGGACACGAATATAATCATCGATTTCCTGGGAGAGCGAAAAGGTTTTTACGACCCTGCCGCAAAGATTATAACGTTAGCCGACAAAAAGAAAATTAAAATTTATGTCTCTGCGGTTTCAATGGCAACCGCCTATTACGTTTTAGCAAAATACGAAAACAAAAAAGCAGCTTTGGAGAAAGTCAGAAAATTTAAGGTCCTGTGCGAAATCTCTTCCACAAACAACGAAGTGTTCGAAAAAGCGCTCAATGCTCCATTTGATGATTTTGAAGATGCATTACAATATTTTAGTGCTATTGAAGACAATTGCGACCTGATTGTCACCCGAAACGAAAAAGATTTTAAAACCGCATTGATCCCGGTAATGAATCCCGAAAATTATCTACAGACATTGAAGCAGCAGTGAGTTGACCATATTTTCAGAACGTCTTCAATTCCACACGCTCCCCATCAAATACAGCATAGGAGAAAAAGGTGATCCAGTCGCCCAGCATGATTACGCGGCACTGTTCTGCTATGGGAAGATCAAGCAGGATATGGCGATGTCCGAAGACAAAATAATTGATATCGGGTAGTGCAGACAGCTTTTTCTTTGCAAAACGGATCAGGTATTCGCGATCTTCACCCAGATAAGGTTGCATACCACCGTTTTCACGGCTGCTGTTGGACCAGGCGTGGGCCAGCGGGATGGTCCACCGTGGATGGACGGCTGAGAAGCAACGGCGCAGAAAGCGGCTGTGGAAGATCCTGCGCAGCAGGTGAAAGGAGCGGGAGTCATCGCCCAGGCCGTCGCCATGGGCCAGAAAAAAGCGTTTCCCGCCGATATCGGTGAGCAACGGTTCAAAGTGGAGGATCAGTCCGCACTCCACCGAGAGGTAGTCGGTGAGCCAGATGTCATGGTTGCCGATGAAAAAGTGAATCTCCACACCTGCGTCGGTCAGCTCGGATAGCTTGCCCAGTAGGCGGGTGAACCCTTTCGGTACCACATAGCGGTATTCATACCAGTAATCGAAGATATCACCCAGCAGGTAGATCGCCTGTGCGTCGTGACGCACACGCTCCAGCCAGCGACAGAGGCGTCGTTCTCTCTCCCGGCTGTCAGGGTGGAACCGTGATCCCAGATGGGCATCTGATAGGAAATAGACCTTGTTATTCACCTGAATATGTTTACCCTATCCTCATCCTTACATCATCCCAAGCTCCAGCATTGCTTCCTCATTCATCATAGAGCGGTCCCATGGCGGATCGAATGTAAGGTTGATGTCAACATTGTTCACCTCCTCAATCGACTCCACTTTCATCTGCACATCCATCAGGATGAAATCGGATGCAGGGCAACTGGGTGAGGTGAAAGTCATCTCGATGGTGACGTTGTTGTGATCATCAATATCCACATCGTAGATCATGCCCAGATCATATATGTTAACCGGGATCTCCGGGTCGTAAACCGTACGGAGCATCGTCACAATTTTATCTTGTATAGCTTGCAATTCTTCGTTCATATGCTTTCTCTTTTTTCTTTTAAACCGTTTTACCGGTATATTTGTTTGGCTCTCTCAGATGATTCCCTCATCGGCAAAGCTGTAATAGCTGTCACCACAAACAATGATGTGGTCGAGCAACGTAATATCCATCCACTGGGCTGCCTCTTTCAGCTTCCTGGTGATCTGCGTATCCTGGGGACTGGCAGTGCAGTTCCCCGAAGGGTGATTGTGACCAAGCAGGATGCCGGAGGCATAGTGTCCCAACGCCTCGCGGAGAATCAGGCGGATGTCAACCACTGTACCGGAGATGCCGCCGCGGCTCACCTGGAGAGTGCTCAGCACCTTGTTGGAGCGGTCGGTGAGCAGTGCCCAGGTCTCCTCGTGGTTCAGGTCGCATAGAATTGGATAGAAGTGCTCATAAGCGTCGTGCGAGGAGGTGATCTTCTTCTTTTCGCCGGCATCCGCCGACCTGCGCCTGCGACCCAGCTCCAGGGCAGCAATCACCGCGACCGCCTTCGCCTCGCCAATGCCACGATACCGTTGTATCAGGTCGGTGACCCCCATCCGTCCGAGTCTGTTCAGGTCATTGCCCGCATCCATCAGAATCCGCTTGCTCAGCTCCACGGCACTCTCCCTGTCATTGCCCGAGCCAATCAAGATGGCGATCAGCTCCGAGTCGGATAACGCGCCAACACCCTTGAGCAGCAGTTTCTCCCGCGGCCGGTCTGCCTCTGCCCACTGCTTGATACTTAACTTGTTCATGACAGATCCATTGAGAAGTGAGACAGGACAAAAATACAAAGAAAAAAAAGGCAGACCTACAAATCAGGCCAAAAAATTGCATCCTGCAGAACTTCAGTCAATTACATTCTTTCTCCCAGGAAAGAGGATCGACAGGATCAGGTAACAGAGGGCTGCCACGGTGATGCCGAAGATGTTGGGATCAAGCCCGAAGGGCAGCTTCACCGAAAGAAGAGTAAGGGTCAGCGTGGTGGCACCGCCACTGATCATGGACCAGAAAGCGGCAGTGGCACTGCCCCGTTTGGTGAAGAATGCACCCAACACCGGCACAAATAGTCCACTCACCATGAATGCATAGGAGTGAAGCATCAGCTCCAGCACATTCTCCATCCGTAGTGCAATGAGCAATCCCAGCAGGCCGATCGCCAGGGTGATCAACTGTGATTGTATCAGCCTGCCTCGCTTGCTTTTTGGTAATGGTTTGATTTTCTTCAGGATATCACTTTCGATGTTACCCGATGCCGCCATGATGCAACTGTCCGCGGTGGACATCACTGCCGAGAAGTAAGCGGCCATCATCAATCCCATCAGTCCCACCGGCAGGATGGCACGCAGCAGCAGTGGCAGCCCCATCTCGGCATCAATCATCTCACCGGAAGGGAAGCCCATGGATGCGAACAGGTCTTGCTCGAACGCCACCCGGGCAAACAGGCCCAGAATCACCCCCATGAATGCCATCACAGGCCACTCGAAAGCACCTGCAATGTACCACGCTTTCTGTGCCTCCTTCGGTGAACGAGAGGCATAGATGCGCTGGTAGAGCGTCATCCCGACGAACCAGATGGGGATGATGGTCACTGCCCAGTTCAGAATGGTGGACCATCCAATGTTGTTTAATTTCAGGAATTCAGCCGGCAAGGTAGCCCGGATCGCCTCCATCCCACCGATGGTTTGGTAGCCCAGCGGGATCCCAATCAGGATCAGTCCCGCCAGCAGGATGATCCACTGCACCACGTCGGTATAGATCACTGCCTTGAGTCCCCCCATGGCGGTGTAAGTAACAGCGATCACTCCCATGAAGATGAGCGCCGTGTTCATGTTAAGCCCTTCGAATGTTGCAGATGCCAGCTTCGCTCCGGCCAGCAGCTGCGAGCTGGTGAAGCCGATGTACCCGATGGCGGAGATGATGCCAGCCAGCAACGCCACGCGGGGACTGTAGAAGAACTCGAACAGCTGGGGGAACGTGTAGAGCTTGAGCCTTTTTGATAGCTTGCTTGCTTTCGGTATCAGGAAGACAGCACTCAGCCAGGCACCGATCAGTCCCGTGAAGAGCATCCAGGATCCGGAGAGCCCCATCAGGAAGCCCAGCCCTCCCAAACCGATGGAGAAGCCGCCCCCCACGTCGGTGGCCACCACCGAGAGGCCGATAACCGGACTACTCATCGAACGTCCTCCCACGTAATAGTCATCGGCATTCTTGTTCTTTCTCAGAAAATAGATACCGATGCCCAGCACAACGAGCATGTAAACGATAAAAATCAGAATGTCAATAATATGCATAACGGTTTATTGGGCTACAGTGAGAACAATGAGGAATACAGAGGCAGCTGGATGACTGTTACTCTCTCACCCGTTCCACGTAAGATCCGTCGCGGGTATCGATCTTCACCTTTTCACCGATATTGATGAAAAGAGGTACTCGTACCTCGGCACCGGTCTCCACGGTGGCCGGCTTCAGGGTGTTGGTAGCAGTATCTCCCTTGATGCCCGGCTCGGTATAGGTCACCTCCAGCACCACGTGCGGAGGCATCTCGGCGGTGAGTATGGTACCGGTCTCGGCATGTATCTGCACCTCTACCACATCGCCCTCTTTTAAAAAACGCACTCCTTCAATCTGTTCCTCCGGTATAGGGATCTGCTCGTATGTTTCGGTGTTCATAAAGTTGTAACCCATATCGTCGCGATAGAGATACTGGAAAGGACGGCGCTCAATACGCACCTCATCCACCTTGACACCCGAGTTGAAGGTCTTTTCGAGGATACGGCCGGTGGTCACGTTCTTCAGCTTGGTACGGACGAATGCCCCCCCCTTGCCCGGTTTCACGTGAAGAAACTCTACGATGAAGTAATACTGACCATCGAGGTCGATGCACATGCCGTTTCTGAAATCAGCGGTTGTTGCCATAAGTAATTAGTTGTTCTGGTTTAGAGAGCGCAAAAGTAACTAAATCATCTGTATCCTGCAAATTATATCACATGCATGCCATCCAGTACCATCTTCCCGATAAAGAGCACGAAGATGACCCACATGGTTACCGAGATATGCTTCGCTTGACCGCTGAACGCTTTCAGGATCACAAAAGAGAGCATTCCGAAGACGATACCCTGGGCGATGCTGAAAGCAAACGGCATCATCACGATGGTAAGAAATGCGGGGATCGCTTCGGTCATATCGTCGAAGTTGATCTTCACCACGGAGGTGATCATGAAGAGACCAACCAGGATCAGTGCAGGTGCGGTGGCTGCGGCAGGCACCATCAGAAAAAGTGGAGCCAGAAAGAGCGCCAACAGAAACATCACCGCGGTAGAGAGGGCGGTCAGGCCGGTACGGCCGCCGACAGCCACACCCGAGGCACTTTCCACATAAGAGGTGACGGTGCTGGTTCCCAGCATAGCGCCGAAGGTGGTACCCAGCGCATCGGCAAAGAGTGCTTTCTTTATCTGGGGAAAGCTGCCGCTCTCATCAGTGATCCCGATCTTGGAAGCTACACCCAGCAGGGTACCGATGGTGTCAAACAGGTTCACGAAGAGAAACGTGAAGACCACGATCAGCATGTCGAGGGTGAAAATGTTGTGCCACTCGAACTTCATGAAGATGGGAGAGATGTCGGGCGGCAATGCCACGATGCCGTTCTGCGGCATCTCCACCAGTCCCATCGCCAGGGCAAAAAGGGTAGCTGCTACGATCCCGATCAGGAAAGCACCATGCACCCGCTTGTAGTAAAGCACGCCGGTCACAAAGAGACCCAGGAAGGCTACCCATACATGCGGGTTGGCCATCTCTCCCAGGGTGAGCATGGTGTTCTCATCCCTGACGATGATGCCCCCATTCTGCAGCCCGAGGAAAGTGATGAAGAGCCCAATCCCCACGGGGATGGCATTCTTGATGGTGGCCGGGATGCTCTTCACGATCATCTCACGCACGTTGAAGAAAGTGAGCAGCACGAAGATGATCCCTTCAATGAAAACCGCCGTCAGGGCCATCTGCCAGGAGTAACCCAGGCCAAGCACCACCGAGAAAGCGAAGAAAGAGTTGAGACCCATACCAGGGGCTTGTGCCACCGGCAGGTTGGGAATGAACGCCATGAAGAGCGTACCCAGCACACTGGCCAGCGCTGTGGCTGTGAAGAGGGCTGACTTGTCCATGCCCGAAGCACTCAGGACGTTGGGGTTTACCACCAGGATGTAGGACATGGTGAGGAAAGTGATGATCCCCGCCACGATCTCGGTACGTACCGTTGTCTGATGATCTTTTAATTTAAATAACTTTTCCAGCATGATAATGGGTGATTAGGTGTTAGAAATTCCATTTGGTGGCCAGCGTGGGGATGGTGTAGAACTTGCTTTCGGTGAATTTGTTCACGAAATTGTAACTCAGCTCTACCTCGGTACCCAGCGCGAAGTTGGGAGTAAAGTTATACCAGAACTGTGGTTCGCTCAGGAAAACAACATTTTTCCCGTTGGCACCACTTCCCCCGGTGTAAGACTTGTCCTCAGTCCAGAGATCCATAAACCCGCCCAGTGAGAACTTACCTCCGCCGAGGGTAGCATTCCAGGTGACGGTCCACTGTGCATCATTGCTCACATCCTCAAAAGCATTCAGCTTATAAGCCACATAGGTGCTCATGAAGAAGTTGCCCAGCTGGAAAGGATAGCCAACGCCGGCAAGATAGGAGGAGGGGATGGAGAACCCAAAACCTGTCCCCTTTACCAGTCCCAGTCCCCCGTTGTACTCCAGATGCGGCATCAACGGGAAATCTCCGATTTTAAACTCCCTGGCAATCTCGCCATATACGAGTCCGATATTTGTCTTGTCGTAGTTCAGGTCTATGTCAACAAACATGAAAGTGCTCCCCCACTGGTCAGGTTTGAACATCTCGAAAGTACCGGTCAGATAGTTGGAGGAAGAGACCTCATCACCATAAAGCGAACTGCGGGAATCAAAGTGCAACTGTAGGTTCTGCGCCTGAAGTGCTGCTGTGGAACAAATCATTGCAAGAGAAAATAGGCTTTTTCGTAACATATTGAATTAATTTTAACATGAAAGGGTCGAAAGAAACGACAAAAGTATTAAAATTATGCAAACCCCAAGGACAACTGAACTACTTTTTTGCTCATTGCCGTTACAAAATGTTGAGATTACGGGGTAAATTTGTAATTTTGTCTCCTTGAAAAATCATCATTTCAAATGAACGAAGAAAAGTCGAAAACGCTGACAATCTACAACACCCTGAGCAGAACGAAAGAACCGTTTGAACCACTGCATCCGCCACGGGTGGGCATGTACGTCTGCGGACCAACGGTCTATAGCGACATCCACCTGGGCAACTGCCGGACCTTCATCTCCTTCGACCTGATCTACCGCTACCTGCTGCACCTGGGCTATCAGGTGCGCTACGTGCGCAACATCACCGATGCGGGGCACCTCGAGGGCGACCGCGATGAGGGGGAGGACAAGTTCGCCAGGAAGGCGAAGCTGGAACAGATGGAACCGATGGAGATTGTACAGAAATACACCCTTGGCTTCCATGAGGTCCTGAAACAGTTCAACACGCTGCCACCCAGCATTGAACCTACTGCTACGGGACATATCCTGGAGCAGATTGAGATGATCAAGGAGATTCTTGCTGCCGGCTATGCCTACGAGGTGAACGGCTCGGTTTACTTCGATGTGGAGAGATATAGCCGGGAGCATGACTACGGCACGCTCACCAACCGGAAACTGGAAGACCTGCTGGAGGGCACACGCGAGCTGGATGGCCAGGATGAGAAAAGGGGACGGCTCGACTTCGCCCTCTGGATCAAGGCCAGGCCGGAGACGCTGATGAAGTGGCCCTCCCCATGGGGATGGGGCTTCCCCGGCTGGCACATCGAGTGCTCCGCGATGAGCAGCAAGTATCTGGGCAAGACCTTCGACATCCACGGCGGCGGGATGGACCTGCAGGCCACCCACCACACCAACGAGATTGCCCAATCGCAGGCCTGTAACCATACGATGCCGGCGAAGTACTGGGTACACACCAACATGCTCACCGTCAACGGTACCCGCATGTCGAAGAGCGCCGGCAACGGCTTCCTGCCTCGGGAGCTCTTCACCGGCGACCACCCGCTGCTGGAGAGGGGCTACTCCCCCATGACCGTCCGCTTCTTCATGGCACAGTCGCACTACCGCAGCACGCTCGACTTCTCCAACGAGGCGCTGCAAGCCGCAGAGAAGGGATATCGCAAGCTGATGGAGAGCCTCTCCACACTTGAGAAGATCGAACCCTCCAACAGCTCCTCTGTCAATATCTCAGAGCTGGAAGAACGCTGCTACGCGGCAATGAACGATGACTTCAACAGCCCGGTACTGATCGCCCACCTCTTTGATGCAGTGCGGATCATCAATTCTACCAGGGATCGCAAAGAGACTCTTTCGTCTGCCGACCTGCAGCAGCTCACAAAGGTGATGCATACTTTTATTTTCGAGGTCCTGGGGCTGCTCGACGAGACGCGCCAGAGTGCCGGTAGCGAGGTGATTGAAGGATTGATGTCGTTGATACTCGATATCCGGAAAAGAGCCCGCGACAACAAGGATTGGACCACCTCCGACCAGATAAGGGAGAGGCTGAAGGCCATAGGTATTGAGATCAAGGATACGAAGGAGGGAATTGAATGGAGCATGTAACAGTGAGAGATGAATGGTTTTTTTTACACGTTAAGCTGAGTAAATAATGACAGAGAAAAGAGTTACATTCGCATCAAAGATAGGAATCGTGGCGGCAGCTGCCGGCTCAGCCGTGGGACTGGGTAACATCTGGCGCTTTCCCAGCCAGACAGCCGACAGCGGTGGCGCCCTTTTCATCCTGGTTTACATCGGCTGTATCCTCTTCTTTGGCATCCCACTCATGATGAGTGAATTCATCATCGGCCGCGGATCCCGTGCCAACTCAGCCGGCGCCTTTCACAAGCTGGCACCCGGCACGCAGTGGAAATGGGTGGGTCGCCTGGGGGTGCTCACCGGCTTCGTGATCATGGGCTTTTACATGGTGGTCTGCGGCTGGACCCTCGACTATGTTCTCCAGGCTCTCACCGGCGGTCTTCACAACATAACCGATTTCACTGCCAACTTCAACAACCTGCGCAGCAACCCTTTGCGGCAAACCGGGTGGATGATCCTTTTCACCCTGATGACCGCATTCTTCATCCTCTCCGGGGTGAAGAAAGGAATCGAACAATCCTCCAAGATCATGATGCCGATCCTCTTTCTGCTGCTTATCATCCTGGCTCTTCGTTCTGTCCTTCTGGATGGATCATCAGCAGGACTGGCTTTCCTCTTCCGCCCCGACCCCACGCACCTCAAGCCTACGCTCTTCCTCGATGCCATGGGACAGGCTTTCTTCTCCCTCTCCATCGGCATGGGCTGCATGATCACCTATGGCTCTTACTTCAACAACAACACCAACTTCACGCAGACAGCGGTGCAGGTCTCGTTTCTCGACACGCTGGTGGCTTTGCTGGCCGGGATCATCATCTTCCCGTCAGCCTTTGCACTCACCAGCAACCCCGACACCATCACCCAGGAGCTGGTGGCCGGAGGACCGGGATTGCTCTTCATCACCCTGCCGGAGCTGTTCAACCAGATGCCGCTCTCGGTAATCTGGGGATCTCTCTTCTTTTGCCTGCTGGCACTGGCCGCCCTCACCTCCACCATCTCACTGATGGAGGTGGTGACACTCTACATCCACGAAGAGTACCATTTCACCCGCAAGAGAAGCACCCTGCTGGTCACCATCGGTGTGATCCTGCTCGGTATCGGCTCCTCTTTCTCATCCGATCTCTTCAACCTGATGGATCTGGTCTCCGCCAAGGTGATGCTTCCGCTGGGAGGACTTTTTATCTCACTCTTCGTGGGTTGGTACCTCGATCAAAAAATGGTGGCAGCACAGATCACCAACGAAGGAACGATCCGGTTGGGCATTGGCTTCCTGAAAGGATATATCTTCCTGATGCGCTACATCGCTCCCTTGGCCATCCTGGCCGTCTTCATCTACGGACTGGTGGGATAACCGTGCAAGAGGCTCGAAAAACAGCTCGCCCGAAACCCGCAAGATGATAAGCAGAAAAAAACATAAAGGAGTTTAATCAAGCTAAAAGACTCGAGAAACCACCGCCACCTCGGTTAAAATGATTATTTTTGAGGAAAAATGAAGCGCCGAATGCAACAGCAATATAAAATAAGCCCTCCCGATAAGGTGCACACCACCGTGCATCTTCCCGCTTCCAAAAGCATCAGCAACAGGGCTCTCATCTTGAATGCATTAAGCCTCAGCACCACACCTATTCACAACCTGTCGGACTGTGAAGATACGCGAATGATCATCGATTCGTTCAACTCAAACTCCAACCAGTTCGACGTGAAAGGCGCGGGAACAGCCATGCGTTTCCTGACCGCTTTCCTGGCAGGAATGGAAGGAGAATGGATCATCAGAGGGAGCAAGCGGATGCACGAACGCCCCATCCATCCGCTGGTGGAGACCTTGATTGTGCTGGGCGCCGAAATTGACTACCTGGAAAAGGAGGGGTTCCCCCCCCTCCGCATCAGGGGTCACCAACTGAAAGGTGGTGAGGTTTTTGTGGCGGGCAACATCAGCTCCCAATTCATCTCGGCACTGCTGATGATCGCTCCCCTGATGGAAAAAGGATTGGTGATGAATATTGAGAAACAGATCATCTCCAAACCCTATATCGATCTCACCATCGGTATGATGAGAGATTTTGGTGTACATGTCAAATGGGAGGAGAACAAGATCACGGTCAAGCCCCAGAAATATAAAGCGGTGGATTATACCGTTGAGCAAGACTGGTCGGCAGCATCTTACTGGTATGAGATCGTCGCCCTGCTGCCTGAGTCAGAGGTGAAACTTCCAGGGTTAAGAAGCGTAAGCCTGCAGGGTGATGCCAACGTTGCCAACCTCTTTTCTGACCTGGGGGTGGAAACAGAATACCAGGACGATGGAATCATCATCCGTCATGTGAAGCGAAAAGCGAAGAAATTCTTCCACGACTTCGTGCAGGAACCTGATCTGACACAGACTTTCGCTGCTACCTGTTGCTTCAAGGGGATCCCTTTCCTCTTCTCCGGCACCCAAAGTCTGAAGATCAAAGAGACAGACCGTATCGCGGCGCTGATCACAGAGCTGAAAAAGCTTGGATTTCTGCTGCGGGAAGATGGATCCGGTATCCTGGAATGGGACGGTGAACGCTGCTTCCCCGATGAAATGCCTACAATAGAAACCTACGATGACCACCGCATGGCCATGTCGATGGCTCCCGGGGCCATACGATTTAACCCGCTGATAATCAACGACCCGATGGTGGTCACCAAATCTTATCCCTCTTTCTGGGAAGATCTGAAAAAGGCGGGATTCACCATTCACTCAAAGTAAAACAGATTATGGAAAGTTTATATCTCTTTATTGCCATCATTGCGTTCTTTGTGATCGCGCTCTCACTCTCTAACTTTCTGCAACGTAGAAAGGGAAATACCACCGAGCGGGAGACGCCGGCACCGCCCATCGACCTGAGCAATAACAACGGTGGTTGCTGCGGAGCGCATGAGATTTGTGAAAAGGACAGCCTGATCGCTACTGTTGTCGAACCTGTTGAGTACTTCGACGATGAGGAGCTGGACAAGTACCGCAACCGCGACTCGGATCGTTACAATGAAAAAGAGGTAAATGAGTTCCGCGACGTCTTCTACTCGGTACTCGACGAGGAGAAACCACGCTGGATCAGAAGCCTCCAGAGGAGAGAGATCGCCCTCCCCGATCAGCTGAAAGATGAGGTGCTGATGATTGTGAACGATCTGAGAGCGCACAAAATGCACGCGTGACGGCTAGTAGCGATGAATATCCCGGAGCTGATTCAATATGCTTTTTTCCGCAACGCCCTGCTGGGTGCCCTGTTGGCTAGCATTGCCTGCGGCCTGATAGGAACTTACGTGGTTTCCAGGCGACTGGTGTTCATCAGCGGGGGAGTCACCCATGCCTCTTTTGGGGGACTGGGTGCCGGCTTCTTCTTCGGCTTCCCTCCCATCCTCTCGGCAATGGTCTTCGCCGTGCTCTCCGCTTTTGGCATCCAGTGGCTGTCACATAAGCAAGGGGTACGCGAAGACTCCGCTATTGCCGTCTTCTGGTCGTTCGGCATGGCACTGGGTATCCTGCTCACCTTCCTCACGCCGGGCTATGCTCCCAACCTCTCGGAATATCTCTTTGGCAACATCCTCACCATCACTAGCACCGACCTGGTAGCGCTGCTCACCCTCTCGTCGCTGCTGCTGCTCTTCTTCCTGCTCTTCTACCATGCCATCGTCTCGGTCTCTTTCGACAGCGAATTTGCACGCACAAGGCGCCTACCGACACAGTTCATCGAGTATGCGATGATGTTCTTCATCGCCATCACCATCGTGCTGAGCATCCGCCTGGTAGGAATTGTACTGTTGATGTCGCTGATCACGGTACCACAGATGACGGCCAACCTCTTCACCGTAAACTACGCCAGGATGATCCTGCTCTCCATCCTCTTCAGCTTCCTGGGCAACGTTGCCGGACTGATCCTCTCTTACTACCTCAACGTCCCCTCCGGGGCACTCATCATCTTTGTGTTGATCCTGATCTTCTTCGCGGCAAAAATCATCAAGACATTTGCAAAGAAAAACCGGCCAGCCATGGCATGAGAAACACCCCACTACT
>WOYT01000063.1 GCA_011620695.1 Proteiniphilum sp. | reverse complement strand
CTGGAGAAGGGGGAGTGTCATTTTGTCAGGGGTGTCCGTATCCGGAAAATCTGACAAATTCCAACACCAGAAAAAGCCGGCATGCCGGCTTTTTCTGGTGTCACACATCGTCCCAATAGGGAAATCCGAATTATTTATCAAAAGCGTTCCGTATTTTCTCCGCGATCTGTTCCAACTCCTCACTACTCAGTTCGACTCTTTTACGGGCAAGGCTCATGTCCCCCTCCTGCTGAATCGGGATCAGATGAATGTGTGCATGCGGCACCTCGAGGCCGATCACCATCATCCCCACGCGGCGGCATGCCATCGCTTTCTCGATGGCCCTGGCCACTCTTTTGGCAAACAGCATCATATCGGCCAACAGCGCATCATCTAAATCGAACAGGTAGTCGGTTTCCTGCCTGGTCACCACCAGGGTATGCCCAGGCTGCATCGGTTTGATATCCAGAAAAGCATAAAAACGGTCATCCCCGGCGATCCGGTATGAGGGGATCTCACCCGCGATGATCCGGCTAAAAATGGTTGCCATGATTCTTCAGATTGATATTTCCACAATTTCAAATGTCATGGTTCCCGAAGGAACCTTGATCTCAGCCACATCACCCACCTTCTTGCCCATCAGTCCCTGGGCAATGGGGGTGTTTATCGCGATCTTCCCGCTTTTCAGGTCGGCTTCGCTCTCCGACACCAGGGTGTAGGTCATGGTCTTCTTGTTCTGGGTGTTGCGAATGGTCACCTTGTTCATGATCTGCACCTCGTCGGTACCGATGCTGCTCTCGTCGATCAGACGGGCACTGGCGATCAGGCTTTTCAGCTGGGCGATCTTCGCCTCCAGCATGCCCTGTGCTTCCTTCGCGGCATCATACTCAGCGTTCTCAGAGAGATCCCCTTTGTCTCTCGCCTCTGCAATCTGGCGCGATATCTCGGGACGCTTCACAGATTCGAGCTCTATCAGTTCTTCTTTTAGTTTCCGAAGACCCTCTTCGGTCATGTAAGTTATAGCCATAACAATTTATCTCTTCGTTCTTATTTTTTTGTTTTTAAAAACAATGCAAAGAAAAAGAATTCCGGCCTCTTTCAACAAGACCGGAACTCCCTTTTTCCATGATGTAATTGCCACAAAGATAAAAACTTTATTCCAAAAAAAACAAAATTTCCAGAAAAAGTTTCAGAGCAGCTTCTTCAATTCACTTTCCAGCTGGTCAAACGCCTCGATGCGTGCAACGACATCGCCATCACGATCTAGAATAAAAGCTGTGGGTATCTCTCTCACATTATACATAGGGAGCAGCCTGGAGTTGACCGATTGGGGATCGCGCACAGTGATCCAGGGCAGGTTGCTGGCAGCCGTCTTCCAGAAATGTTCATCCGAGTCGAATGAGATCTGGTAAATCTCGAATCCGCTCTCTTTGTACCGTTCATAGATACCATTCAGATCCATGTTGTGCCTGGGCGAAAAGTCGGCACTATAGACCGTGAAGTCCAGCAGCACCACCTTCCTTTTCAGAGAGGAGAGAGCCACCTTTTCACCTTTGACAGCCGGCAACTGGATGTCGGGCAGTCCCGTGCCTGTCTCGGGCACAGCGTTCTCCAGCAGCTCCGCTCGTTGCTCCTGCTGTCTGCGCACCTTCAACGCGTTCGTGGTGAACTCATAGAGGTGGCGCGTTCTCTCTGTATCCGGATAGTAATGGTTCCAGGAGGTGGCCACCGCCCCGAACATCGGGTAATCCTGCCGTGTATAGGGGTCAAAAATCAGGAAGTTGTTGATCTTCTGAAACAGGGCGTAGTAGGCAGCCGCCCCCGAGGGATTGCCCAGGATCAGTTTCGTGATCTCTCGCTTATAGTTGAGCAGTGCGCTGTCGAGTTGGTTGATGAAAGCCATATCACCGATTGATCCGGCTTTGTGCTCCTCTTCCAGCTGTCTGAGTGCCATGGCGGTCTCGCTCACCAACCTGTCCACCTGTCGGAGCTGATCGTTGGTGGGTGAATCCTCCACTTTGAATGAGCGGTAGAGATCGGCACCATCGGCTGTGACCCTGAGTGTCTCGGATGAGTCCACCGCGAAAGCGGCCGTTTGGGATCCCAAACGCAATTGAAAGAACTCAGGGTTGACCGGTGCCAACTGTCGGAAGCGAAACTTACCCTTCTCATTGAGTACCGCAGAATCGAGCAGAACCACTCCTGCCAGCGCACGCTGTTCCAGGTAGAGCGTGTCACCTTCGGCGTTGGTGATATTCCCTTCCACCGTGAACCGGTCACCCTTTGAACAACCTGCCATCGTGCCAATTCCCAGCAACAGGCAAACAATATACAAACCGTAATTCTTCATATCTTTTTTTGATTGAGGATGCAAACTTACTGCTTTTTTGGAGAACAAAAAAGTGAAAATGATTGTTAAGTCTCATTGATTATTGCGTATCGATTCTCACATATATCTGCCGTATCCGTTAAGATTCATTTTCTGTCACCAGCACAAATTTTACACACTTTTTTGTTTTTCATAAAATAAGTGCTAATATTGCAGTCGAAAAATGCTGTTTCTTTTGTGCTAACTGGAATACTCGTGAACAAACGGATCATCTTCTCACCGGATAACATGGCTCTGTTGATGCCCTATCTGATCATCATCCTGTTGCTTGCAGCAACTGCAATGATATTGCTCGTCATGTTGATGCAACGCAACCGCACCCTTCAGCGGCTGCAGCAAAGTGAGAAACTGCGCACAAACTTTTTTCAGGGGTTGGTTCATGAATTCCGCTCCCCCCTTAACATCATCCAGGGGCTGAGCCGCCATCTGCAGGAGGAGAATCAAACGGGTAACAACGCTCACTCTTACCTGGAAGCAATAGAGCGACAAGGAAAGATACTGAACGACCTTGCCAATCGGATGCAAGTGGTGACCGGTTATGAGACAACAGATGCCCCGGATGCATGGAAGCATGGAAACATTGTTGCATTTCTGGAAATGGTGGCTGAATCCTTTCTTCTTTACAGCCGTAAGAAAGGGGTGGAGTTGGTATTTTTCAGCGAGGAGACGCAGATTGAAACCGACTTTCATCCCTCCTATCTCCAGCAGATCCTGCAACTACTACTCAACAAGGCATTGGAAAGCAGTCGTGAAGGGTCCAGGATCTTTCTCATCGTGGAACGGCAACGCAGAGATCAGAAACAATTCACGATCAAGGTGGTGGATCACGGGAAAGGAATCAGCAGAAAAGAGCTGCCATATGTTTTTGATCCCTTTTACTGTAACAATGTCAAGGGTGAGTCAGCAACAATTGAAACAGGACTTGTGTTGAGCAAGCACCTGGTATCGCAGTTGCACGGGAGCATCAGAGTGAACAGCAGTGAGGGTAAAGGCACCACATTCAGCATTCAGCTGCCCATACGGAACGACAAGGTTACTGTTTCTTCTTCAGTGCGATTTCCTCAGGTGGTTCCTTTCGATCCGTTAAAAGAGATCATTGAAACCGAGATGGTGACAGCAGATAATGCTGACAACCCTGTTATCCACGAAAATGATCCCCGAGAGATGATCCTCCTGATGGAAGAGAACAACGACACGGCACTTTATATCCACACGTTGTTCAACCGTGACCGCTACAACCTTCTTACAGTACCCAGATGTGACATGGCACATGAATTAGCACTGAAGACACCTCCCGGCATCGTGATTGCCGACAGCAACATATCACAAAAAAACGGATTGGATTTGTGCCGTTTGTTCCGCTCATCTCCATTGCTCAATCACATACCGGTGGTCATCCTCTCTGCCCGCAACGGGCTTGAAGACAGACTGGAAGCACTTCAAAGTGGTGCAGATGCTTACCTCTCCAAACCATTCCGTGGCGAAGAGTTACGATTACAGGTTGAGAAACTTCTGGAATCGAGGAATCTGTTAAGGGAGAAATACCAACGCGCACATCCGGTCAACGAGGTTAAAGATGAACTGGAAAGTCAGCAACTGGATTTCCTAAGACAGGTGACCGATATCATCCATCGTGAGATCCGGAACCCGGAGTTCTCCCCAAAGATGCTGGCCGATGAACTGGCGATGAGTCTCTCACAGCTGAACAGGCGACTGAACAGCGTGGCAGGCAAACCTTCTTCCACCTATATCCTGCAGGTGAAGATGGCACATGCGAAGAAAATCCTGGCTTCACAGCATAAAGCAATCGGGGAGGTGGCTGCAGAGTGTGGCATCTATGATGTCAATTATTTTTCACGAATTTTCAAAAAGCATACCGGTGTTACACCTACTCAATACCAGCGACTTCCGGGTATCAGCAAAGGATGAAATGAAAAATATCGGTGAATGCAGGGCATATTTTATTAAACTTTTTTTGTTTTCAACAACAAAGTTGTATATTTGTAGAAAATATTCACTCCAGTCCCGACTCATTGTTGGTGCGGAGATAAAGAAAAAACTAAAAGAATGTGTCCGTCGGGGCATAAGAATATGAAAATAGATTGAAAAAAAACAGTAGAATTAAAAATAAATCTGACGCAGACAAATAGCATATATACATGTTTGCATGTCAACAGTTTATTGTTATTTTCTGCGTGGGTTATACTATATATTGAAAATGTTAAAGCGTAAATTGTACTATAATTTAAAACATAAATCCTAACGAAAGCAAAGAGAAAAGCGTATGTTTGCCACCAATAAACGTGGCGTTGATAAGGAGAAATCAAAATCTCCAAGCGGTCAGAGACCATAAAACGGTTCAAACGAGAAAAAACGACAAACGGTCAGAGCTAAATCGAGAAACGGACAGCAAAATTACGCCAAGCGTAACAGAAATGAAACAAATGCAGGGAACAGCGATAAAAGTCACTCTTTTGAAAAGCGATGCTCTCATATTGTCGTTTGACCGTCACCGAGTGGATAATATAAAACAAAAAAAACATACGTGTATGAAGTATAAACTAATTCAAAAGGCCAATCCGCTCGAACCTGGCACCCCCCGCAAGTGGTATGCCAGCCCAGTGAAAGCTGGTACCATCAACAATTACCAGCTGAGCAAAGGGATAGCAGGAAAATCCTCCCTTTCGCGGGGCGATGTGATGAATGTGATTGAGAATATGGTGGACGAGATTCCCCGATACCTGACAGAGGGCTACAGCGTGAATCTGAACAATTTTGGCACGCTGCGTCTCTCTTTATCGAGCGAAGGGGTGGATGACCCGGGCAGCTTCACTGCCAATCACATCAAGAATATGCGAGTAGTGTTCACACCCTCGCCTGAGTTTAAAGAGACATTACATAAGATGCATTTCGAAAAAGCTGAATAGTGTGGTTAACACGTATAAAGAAAGAAAGGAGGAGGATCTGAAAAAGCATTCAATTTATTCAGGAAAAAATCAGGAAACAAACTCCGCTCAACACTTGCGGAATTGTCTATTAAGTAACAAACGATAAACTTTAAAACCAAATAGGGAACAGAAAAGTGCAATATTTATTATTATTAAAATTTTAGTTTATGAAAAAAAAGTTATTTTTTAAGTTATTCATCTTTGCAGTAATTGGCGCATTTGTGACAGTTACCTCATGTAAAGACTATGATGATGACATCAGCAGATTGGACGCTGATATCACCGCACTGAAAAACAGTGTACTGGAGCAGGCCGACCTGACGGCGTTGCAAACGCAGTTGACAGCCTCCATCGCTGCTGTTCAGACAGATCTAAATGCGGCAAAAGCCACTTTAGCTGCCCTTCAGGGAAGCGCCGCCACCCAGGAAGACATTGATGCAGCAAAAGCAGAAGTGCTTGGGCAGGTAGTTAAGCTGGAATCATTCAACACCTACAAAGAGTGGGTAGATGGTGAACTTGCTACTTTGCAGGATGATCTGGCCAAGGCTGCTACCAAGGAAGAAGTTGAAGCTCTTCAGACACTGCTTCAAGATTCAATCACTACTGTGAAAAACGACCTGGGCTTCAAAATTTCCAATCTTGAAGCAATCCTGGAAGTGGTTGACGGTGAATCAGAAGTCATTGCTGACATCTATTCACAGTTGGATGATCAGCTTGCAGCTATTCAAGAGAACAAAGCTGACATTGAAGCAACCAAGGATGATCTTCAGGCTAAATACGACGAACTCAATGCCGCTATCGATGCATTGAAGGGTCGTGTGACGAATCTAGAGGCCGGTTTGGCCGACTTGAACGACAGGGTAGATCAAATCAAGGGTGAAACAGATGACGCGATCGCAGCTCTTGCAGAAAAACTCGACTCACAGGTCAACCTGATCCTGAATTTGATTGACAACCTGGACAAAAGCGTTACGTCGCTCACCTTTATCCCCGATTTCACGTCAGTCGACGGAACACCACAATTGCCGGTACATTTCCTGGGTGAATGGTACAAGCCTGATGCAGATGTAGAGAACTGGGATCCCAATCTATCGGAAGAAAAGGATCTAACTCCCTATAAAGGAATCACCTATGCCAAGTTTCATGTGAATCCTTCCAATGCCACACTGGATGACTTCGAAGTGGTAGGATTGCTGCAGCAAACCTCCGAAATTCTTTTTAGAAGTACTGAAGAACCTTTGCTGAAAGTAGTTAAGGAAGATGTAACATTAAACAATGGTATCTTAACTGTTCCCATCCTCGTGCACGAAGATCTTTATAACATGGCAGATTTCGAAGGGGATAATGACAATGCTCCGAGATTAGCCCAAATATCCTCTGCTACTCCTGACGATGATGATGAGCGAATGTTCGAACCCACCTTTAATTTCGACAAGAACATCAGCATTGCGCTTGAGGTGAAAAACAAAAAAATGGAGGCCGAAGATGGTGAAACACGTTTGGTTGTTTCTTCACAATACGTAAGGACACAGATCTCTCTGCTGTTCTCTCGCATCGAATTGATCGACAAAGAAGGAGATCTGGGCGTATGGCAGAACGTTCTTCCCTCACACATGAGTGATAACATCGCGCTGGATACTTACTACAAACCATCAGCTTCGATCAAGTTGTGGAACGGATACGACAGAACTGCTAATACCTATGACAAGGATTACAGCATCAACCTGAACGACTCTCTGCAGGCAATCGCCAAATTCAACGACAACTGGCGTCTGCTGGAAGAATTCGGTTATGACAATATCGAAGATCATTTCGTATTCGAACTGATCGATGTGGAAAACGAAGGTGTGAACCAATCCTCTTATGTGACACTCAACAGTGCCACGGGTGTAATCAAGGTGAAAGCCGGAAGCAACGGCAACGCAAACCAGGCAGCCGTAGGTCGTACACCGATTGTTCTGGTCAAAGTGGTGAAAAACGGCAAAGTATATGCTGCCGGATACCTCAAAATCGAGATTATCGAAGTGGTGGACAATAGCCCGATTGAATTTGGATTTACACTGGAAGATTACACACTGGATTGCAATTCTCAGTACCAATTAACTGATATCGACCTGCAAAACATCGACTTCGATCAGATCTTCGATCATGAGCGTGTCATGTTGGGCAAGGATGCATTCTTCACAGCTTACCGGCAGAATCCGATTGAAACAGAGGTCGTTTCTGATCCCGTATTGGCTACCGGTAATGAAATCTCATTTGAATGGAATGTGGATGACCCGACACAGGGTGGCAATCTGGCCAACTACATTAATGGTACCATTGCGAACACTGCTCCTGCTGGAAAATATGTAGTGAAGACCACATTAACAGGTGAAGGTACCCAGCCCGATATTATTATCACATGGACGGTTACCGTGAAGTTGCCGACAATCAGCATCAATGCCAACACAGCTATACTGGCCAACGGTAAGATTGTTGTGAACCCGACCATCCTGGAACAAGGTGCAAAGACATCTACTGCCTACGAAGCATTACTCAACAATGCATTCATGCACCAAGCTGATGAGTTCATCTACACCGGTCTCACCGAAGATTGTGAAGAATATCTGACTCCATACTTCGTGTTCACTGCAGCTCCAGCAGGTTATGTCATTGCTGACAATGGAACTACATTGCGTCAGGGTGCAATTTCCGGCCCGCTGGCAGCACGCATTGATCAGGATGGACTGAAGTACTACGTACGCTTGAACCAAAATGTTGCACCTAATCCAGATTCTTGGGGCAACTATCCACCGCTCAGCGAAGCTGCTAAGGGACTTGTAGGAAAGACCGTATCGGTACAGCCTAAGGCTTATATCAACAACGCTCAATGGAACGTGATCAACCTGTACAATGCATTCAACGTAGAGTTCACCTATCCGTTGGAACTCAACCTTCCGCAGAATGCAGTGGTATACGACCAGGCCAACAACGGTATGAACAGCTACAGTCTGGATGTATTCAACCCGGAAACCATACTGGTTGACTGGTTCGGATCTGAACTGAACGTGACCACCGCTGCCGGTCGTGCACTCTATGACCACTACGAAGTGGGTGTTCCACCGGTTGATGGTACTGTGATAACTGGTTATACATTTGCTGGCATGTGGCCGACACCTGGTGCAGTTACGAGACCCGGATACTTTGGCTACTGGTATCCTAATACCGCTCCGACACAGACTTATTCCTCTCCATTTGATTTTGACCTTGATAACATCAAGTGCAATATCAACACTGAAGGACAAATTGTTGAAGCGATCACCTACCCAATCCCGGCCGGTATGGAACTGAAGTTCAATGCTGTAGAAGCTGCAGGCAGCACCACATGGGTTGTGGGTGGTACAACCGTAATTACACCCAGTGTATTCACCTTCCAATGGAACAATAGTGCCACCGGTGCCATCCAGAACGAGTTCAAGATCGCTGTTCCCGTGAAAGTTACTCACAAGTGGGGTGTACTGAACGACAACCTGGTGATCACCGTCAAACCGGGTAGCGGACCAGCTGAGGAATAAACTGAATTGAGAAATTCTACATTGGGCATACAGCTTGCTGTAATGCCGATAAGATAGTGAAAGTTGAGGTGTGGCAATATTTGCCACACCTCTTTTTTTATGAAATAATGTTGAATACAAAAAAAGAGGAACAATGGAGAACAAATGTGGGAAAATTATGTTAAGTTTGTACAATCATGTAGTTCGATAAACCTATTGGTTTTCTGAACGAAAAGGTTCACCTGCATCAACACAAAAAAACAGCTGACTCATGCGATAAAGACATTAATTGCAGACAAAGACAGATAATATATTGATTTTCAGAAAGAATAAACATTAATTCACCTTTTAAACAAAAAGTCTATGAAAAAGTATTTTGCATTAGTTTTCTCCTTATTGTTTCTATCCTTCATCGTCACAGGACAGGAAATAGAAATCAAAGAGGAGGGGAAGACCTTCTTTAAACCCCATGCATTCATCGATCTGCAGGGGGGAGCTGCCCACACGCTGGGTGAAGCTGAATTCAAGGATCTGATCTCACCCGCTGCTGCGTTGAACCTGGGTTACCAGTTCAGCCCCCTCTTCGGGATGCGCCTCGGCGCCTCCGGATGGCAGGGCAAAGGCGGATGGGTAGCACCCGCACAGGTGTATGACTTCAAGTTCGTACAGGGTAATCTAGATTTGCTGTTCGACCTGGGTGTGCTCTTCGGCGGCTTCAATCCGCAGCGGGCAGTGAGACCCTATCTCTTTGCCGGAGGCGGTTATGCCTATGGCTTTGAGAACGGTGCTACTGAACTCAACACGAATAACTATGAGCTGGAATATCTCTGGGAGGATAACAAAGGATTCTTAGCCGGACGCTTCGGGCTGGGAGCGAATTTCCGTATCAGCGACGTGGTAGCATTCACCCTCGAAGGGGACGTCAACATCCTGGACGATCACTTCAACTCCAAACGGGCCGACAACCCCGACTGGCAATTCAATGCCCTGGCAGGTTTCAAGATCAACCTGGGCAAGAGCTACGGACGCACCGAACCGGTTTACTATGAACCGCAGCCGGCACCCGCTCCTGTACCGGCACCCGCTCCGAAGCCCGAACCCAAGCCTGAACCGAAACCGGCTCCTGTAGTTCAGAAAGAGTTCCCGACATTGCCTACAATTCATTTTGCGTTCGACAGTGATGTGGTGGACACCGAGAAATATGCTTCCGAACTGAGTACTATCGTCACCGTACTGAAGGAATTCAGCGACACGGAGGTGAACATCATCGGCTATACCGACCACAGGGGACCCAATGCCTACAACGACGCTCTCTCGCTGAGAAGAGCCGAAGCGGTAAAGAACTACCTCGTAGGCCAGGGTATAAGCGCCTCCCGCCTGACAACAATGGGTAAAGGGGAAGATCCCAAAACTTCCGGTCAGGAAGCCCTCACCATCCAGGCTCGCCGCGTGGAGGTATCGGAAAAAGACTGACAATTATCACATCTGATTAGAGGAGTTTCCTATGAAGGAGACTCCTCTCTTTTTTAATCACCCAAACCAACCAAGTTGTTGCAGTCACCAAATGATGACAAGCAGATGCGTAAAAGTGATTTGGTTTTGTTACACTATTTTAGATAACCGAATGCAGCAAGAAAACAAAACTTTATGTACCTTTGTCTCAATTTTTATTTAGAAGATTACAACAGAAATTTATGATGAATCCAATTGTTAAGCGGATCGAGCTGTCAGACGGACGCACGATCACGCTCGAAACGGGGAAACTGGCAAAACAGGCCGACGGCTCCGTGACCCTTCGCATGGGCAACACGATGCTGCTGGCCACCGTTTGCGCAGCCAAAGATGCCACCCCGGGAACCGACTTCATGCCGCTGTCGGTTGAATACCGCGAGAAATTTGCCTCCGCAGGACGCTTCCCCGGAGGCTTCCTGAAAAGAGAAGGAAGACCATCCGACTCTGAGATATTGACCAGCCGGCTCATCGACCGTGCACTGAGACCCCTCTTCCCGGATGATTACCACGCCGAAGTATTCGTGAACGTGATCCTTTTCTCGGCCGACAGCGAGAACATGCCCGACGCGCTGGCCGGCCTCGCCGCATCGGCAGCACTGGCCGTTTCAGACATCCCCTTCAACGGTCCCATCTCCGAAGTACGCGTAGCACGCATCAACGGTCAATTTGTCATCAACCCCACCTTCCAGCAGCTGGCCCAGGCCGACATCGACATCATGGTAGGTGCCACCCTCGACAACATCATGATGGTGGAGGGCGAGATGAACGAGGTATCGGAAACAGAGATGCTCGACGCCATCAAGTTCGCTCACGAGGAGATCAAGAATCATTGCCGCGCACAGATGGAGCTCACTGAGCTGGTCGGCAAAACCGAAAAACGTGCCTATTGCCACGAAGAGAACGACGAAGAGCTACGCAAGCTGGTGTGGGACAAGTGCTACGCACCTGCCTACGCAGTGGCTTCCTCGCAAAACCCTGACAAGCACCAGCGGATGGAAGCTTTCGAGGCGGTGCTGAACAGCTTCATTGAATCACTCCCCGAAGAGGAGCGTGAAGAGAAAGCCGCACTGGCCGCTAAATATTACCACGATGTGGAGAAAGAGGCGATGCGCCGCTCGATCCTCGACGAAGGCAAACGCCTCGACGGCCGCAAGACCACCGAGATACGCCCCATCTGGAGCGAGGTGGACTTCGTACCGGGTCCCCACGGATCGGCGCTCTTTACCCGCGGCGAGACACAATCGCTCACCACGGTGACCCTCGGCACCAAGCTCGATGAGAAGATCATCGACGACGCGCTGGTACACGGTACCGACCGCTTCCTGCTGCATTACAACTTCCCACCCTTCTCCACCGGCGAGGCCCGTCCGCAACGCGGTACCGGCCGTCGTGAGATCGGCCACGGGAACCTGGCACACCGCGCCCTGAAACGGATGATCCCGGAGGGCTATCCCTACGTGATCCGCGTGGTTTCCGACATCCTGGAATCGAACGGATCCTCCTCCATGGCTACCGTCTGCGCGGGCACACTCGCCTTGATGGACGCCGGCGTCACACTGAAGAAACCGGTGAGCGGCATCGCCATGGGACTGATCTCGGAGAACAAAGGAGAGCACTACGCCATCCTTTCTGACATCCTGGGCGACGAAGATCACCTGGGCGATATGGATTTCAAGGTGTGCGGTACCAGAGACGGGATCACGGCCACACAGATGGACATCAAGGTGGACGGGCTCTCCTACGAGATCCTCGAGAAGGCGCTGGCACAGGCCAAGGCGGGTCGCGAGCACATCATGGGCAAGATGATGGAGACCATCTCCGAACCACGCACCGACCTGAAGCCACACGCACCGCGCATAGAGGTGATCGAGATACCGAAAGACTACATCGGTGCCGTAATCGGACCGGGTGGTAAGATCATCCAGGGCATCCAGGAAGAGACCGGTGCCATCATCACCATCGAGGAGATCAACAACATTGGCCGCGTAGAGATCTCTGCCACCAACAAGAACTCCATCGATGCCGCCATGGCCAAGATTAAAGGCATCGTTGCTGTTCCCGAGATAGGAGAAGTGTATGAAGCCACCGTTCGCTCGGTGATGCCTTACGGTGCCTTCTGCGAATTCCTCCCGGGCAAGGACGGACTGCTCCACATCTCCGAAATCGACTGGAAACGACTCGAGAAGGTGGAAGATGCAGGCATCAAGGAGGGTGACAAGATCCGCGTGAAGCTGATCGACATCGATCCCCGCACCGGTAAGTTCAAGCTCTCCCGCAAGGTGCTCCTGCCGCGCCCTGAAAGAAGCGAGCGATAACAATCAGAAGAAGTTGCCACGGGCATATCATCCGC
>WOYT01000001.1 GCA_011620695.1 Proteiniphilum sp. | reverse complement strand
GTATTGGATAATCTGCTTATTACTTCTTCTGATATACCCGCACGTAATCGATCTCACCGCCTGATGGCCACTCCATCTCCGTTCCGAGTGTCCAGATGGCAGGCCAAGATCCACTTTCGGTAGGTATCTTCGCACGTATCTCGAAGCGGCCATACTGGAATTCTTTTTTCCCCTCTGTTTTAATGGAGGCGGAGCTGTATTCAATCTGTTTCCTGCTCCTGCGCCAGTCGTTGTTGCCTGCCTCATAAAGTGGGTTTTCTCTTTTTTCCCGCCGAGCGGTGATGATGAGGCTTCCGTCACGGCAGAGAGCATTCTCTCGTTGGTACCACTGCAGTTCATGATTGCGTACGAATCCTTCTTCAAATGACCATACAGCCGGGTCGGGAGGTCCCTCGCGATTGAACTCATCGTGCCACACCAGTTTGTATCCCTCATAAACAGGTGGCTCACTCTTGTCGGGTAACAGCTGGTCGAAGGTCTCCAGTGACCAGTTATCCATCCATTTGATGATGGGATAGCCATTTTCCCATTGTATGGGAAGCCAGATATAGCGGCTATCGGCCAGGCTCTGCGGATTCCATCTGTCGGCCATAAAGATAAAAGCATTCTGTTTTCCTGCTACCGGCAAGATAAAGGTGCTTTGTGATTCAAAAGTGCGATTTGCCCCTTTCCCTCTGGCCGGGTTAGGCATCACCTCCCATTCTCCCATGATCTCATCGGCCACCATCAAGCGGGCTGCGTTGGGCTCCCATCCGGTACATCCGGAGGTAATCATGTAGTAGCGACCCTCTTTCTTGAAGATGGCAGGTGCTTCATTGTGCCCGCCCGGTGCCACACGGATATAACGGCCGGTGTGGGAGAGGTAATCATCTGAGAGTTCCGCTATATGCAGAGTGAGGTTCTCTTCCGAGGTGTAAATGTGATAAGCTTTTTTGTCGTCATCCACGAACAGTGTCATATCGCGTGACATCTGCCCTCCCTCAAAGTCGCGGCGAACAAACAGGCCATCTTTTACGGCTGCCATCCATTCAGGAGTCCACCAATCCTTGAAGTCATCTACAGTGGCCGATAACTCACGTTTTTCCTGCGGCATGTTAAGAGGCCATGAGCCGGCATTGACCCTTGATGAACGGATAAAAGTAAAGGGTCCAACAGGTTGATCACTTTTCGCGACGCCATATTGCGCTGCAGCATAACCCTGACCCTTCAGTTCAAGGTGGAAGTACATTACAAACTTCTTCGTAGCCTCGTTATAGATCACTTTCGGTCGCTCAATGATGCACCCTTTCACGATGGGGCTCTCCTCATCTGCTGAAACAGGCATTACGACCCCTTCATCCTTCCAGTTATAGAGATCTTTTGAACTGTAGCAGGTAACCCCTTCCTCCGTTATAAAGCCACGTTGAGGGCGATGCTCCCCATACCAGTAGTAGGTGCCCTCGTGATAGAGGATGCCTCCTCCGTGCGCATTGATGTGATTGCCCTGGTCATCCCGCCAGATTGCACCCGGAGTGAACGAGCTTTTAGCAGAGGCATATTTAACCATCTCCGAAGCAGCCAACAGGAAAGCGCCCACCCCGAAATCGGAGGTGGTCTCAGGACCCACATTCCGGTGCTGGTCTGCTCTCTCGCCGATTGGCTGGACGTAACCAACCAGCCCATTCTCCTGCAGCGCGATATTGGTTAGATATTTCCATCCTTTTTTCACCACAGGTAAATACTCTTTTTCAGATAGCAGGCCATTGTTGATGCCACATAGGTAACCATAGAGAAATAAAGCAGTGCCGCTCGTCTCATACCCGGGTGCATGCGAGAGGTCCAGGAGGCTTCTCGGCCAGTACCCTTCTGCCTGCTGTGACTCCTTCAGCGAGGAAGCCATGGCTCTGTAGATGCGGAGGTACTCATCGCGGTGCGGGTCACTGACCGGCAGCTCCTCCAACACTTTGGCAAGGCCGGCAAAGACCCATCCGTTACCGCGGGCCCAGAAGTCTTTCTTCCCGGTTTTTGTCTTGTGTGCAGGATAGATGTATTTGGCATCACGATAGAAGAGTGCAGCCTCTTCATCGTACATCAGTTGCCGAGCGTATGTGAAATAGTCATGAAGTTTCTCCAGATAGAGACCATTTCCAGTAATATTGTACAGTTTTGTCATCACCGGCATCACCATGTATAGCGCGTCGGCCCACCACCAGTAATCGTTCCTTGGTGTACTCATCTGGTACTCCATTACCTCCCGGGCACGTGCTATTTTGTAGTCTTTCGGTTCAAGCTGATAAAGATCGGCATAGACCTGAAAACAGATTTGCCAGTCGCCGAAGAGGACATAGTCATCACTCTCACCGTAGTTCAGTTTCCAGTTTTCCCGGTCGTCAGATTTTGCTCCTTTCCACTCATTTTGCTCAGCCCAGGCATATGAATAAGCAAGATACTCTTTGTCCCCGGTTACTTTAGAAGCAGCCATGTTGCCGGTATGATAGACAGCGTTGTGCCAGAAAGCATTGCCATGCGTCGGATGATTGGTCTGCCAGTACTGGTTTGCCCTGTTCAGCACCTCCAATGCCTCTGTTTTGGAGGTAAATGTGTAATTGTGTTTTTCAAGTGTCTTAGCAGTTGAACTACAGCCAGTGAGAATTAATTGAGCGATTGTTGCCAATGCCATGGCAACATATATGTTCTTGTTC
>WOYT01000088.1 GCA_011620695.1 Proteiniphilum sp. | reverse complement strand
CCCAACGACGATCCCATCGACCGTCTTGAGGACGGATTGAACGATATTATCCCGGACAGTCCCAACAAACCTTACGACATGTATGAGGTGATTGGCGCGGTGATCGACAACGGGGAGTTCCTCGAAGTGCATGCCGACTATGCCAAGAACATCATCGTCGGTTTCGCCCGCATGAACGGTCAGTCAGTAGGGATCGTAGCCAACCAGCCCAAGTTCCTGGCTGGCGTGCTCGATATCAACGCCTCCCGCAAGGCAGCCCGTTTTGTGCGCTTCTGCGATGCTTTCAATATTCCCCTTCTGACGCTGGTGGATGTGCCCGGCTTCCTGCCCGGAACAGGACAGGAGTATGGCGGGGTGATCACCCACGGTGCCAAACTGCTCTATGCTTATGGCGAGGCCACGGTACCCAAGGTAACCGTTACACTGCGCAAGTCCTACGGAGGAGCCCATATCGTGATGAGCTGCAAACAGCTGCGGGGAGACATCAACTACGCATGGCCAACCGCCGAAATCGCGGTGATGGGAGCCGACGGAGCGGTGGAAGTGCTCTATAGCAAAGAGATCAGCGCTGAGAAAGATCCGGAGAAACTGGCTGAACTGGTGGCAGATAAGAAGAAAGAGTATAACGACCTCTTCACCAACCCCTATGTGGCAGCACGTTACGGATACATCGACGATGTGATCGAACCGCGTAATACCCGCTTCCGGGTGATCCGTGCCCTTCAGCAGCTGCAGACAAAGAAACTGCAGAACCCGCCCAAGAAGCACGACAATTTACCACTTTAAAAGCAGCCTGGTATGAGAGTTATCAAACAACGAATAGTCTATCTTTTTGCGATGGTGGCGATGGTGGCGATGCTCAGCGGCTGCTCCACCACCCCTGATAACCCGGAATGGGTGATCAACGAGGTGATGGTGGTCAACGAGAATAGTTACATGGACAGTTACGGTCAGCGCCATCCCTGGATCGAGATCTACAACAATACTGCAAGGACGATGGATATCGGTGGCCGTTATTTGACCAACGACCCTGATAATCCAAAAAAATATGCAATCCCACGCGGTGATGTCCTCACAAGCGTCAAACCGCATCAGCATGTGCTTTTCTTTGCCGATGAGATGCCGCTAAAAGGGACATTTCATCTCAATTTTACACTGGATTCAACAAAAGAGAACTGGATCGGGCTTTATGACAACGACGGCAAGACACTGCTCGATGAAATAGTCATCCCTGCCGGGATGCAGGCAGACCAGACTTTCGGGTATGAGAAGGATGGACTCAAGTATGATGAGGATGGAAACAACACCGCTCAGATACTGGAGCGGGTTACACCTAGCAGCAACAATGCCATCCTGGAGGAGAACCTCAAGGTGAAGTATCTGGAAGAAAATGATGCTGATGGCGGACTTTTGACCATCACCTCGATGCTGGTAGTCTTCCTGGGGCTGATAGGCCTCTATTTCTTCTTCAAGCTCTCCGGCAACATTGCCAAGGGTATGTCGCAGCGACAGGTAGCCAGGAGCGGTACGCTCTCGGCAGTACGCAGTCACTCTCATCTCTCTGGAGAAGTGCTGGCAGCCATCTCGGCAGCCATCTATGAGCTGAAAGAGGATCAGCACGACATTGAGTCGACCATCCTCACCATTCACCAGGTGAAACGCAACTTCTCTCCCTGGAACACCAAGCGGCAATCGTTGCGGGAATTACCCAGATAATCAGTAACAAAAAGAAAACAGATCATTCCTATGAAAGAATTCAACTATAAAATCAACGGTACCCCCTATAGAGTGGTGGTCAATAAATCGGACGGTGAGATCGTAGAACTGGAGGTGAATGGCACCCCCTACACCGTGGAGCTGGCACAGAAAAAGAAGAAAGCGCTGACAGGCGTACAACGCCCAAGTGCTGTCAACAGCCCCACACCACAAAGTTCCTCTACACCACTGGTCACCCGGCCGAGCGGAGCCGAAGGCAAGAGCTCCATACAATCGCCATTACCGGGTGTGATCCTGGATATCCGCTGCAAGGTGGGTGATTCAGTGAAGAAAGGACAGACCCTGATGATTCTGGAGGCGATGAAGATGGAGAACAACATCCTGGCCAACAAGAACGGAAAGATTACCGAAATTCTTGTGCAAAAAGGTGATTCAGTGCTTGAAGGCGCAGATCTGGTAGTAATCGAATAAAACCTGATGCAAACGATGAATACATTATTATCCTTATCAGACAACCTGCGTACTTTCTGGAGCTACACCGGTTTCTACAATGCAGAACCGGAGCATCTCATCATGATCCTGATCGGGCTGGTATTTATTTACCTTGCCATCACCAAGGAGTATGAACCGCTGTTGTTGATTCCCATCGGGTTCGGCATCCTGATCGGGAACATACCGTTCAACGAGGCGGCCAACCTGAAGATAGGTATCTACGAGGAGGGATCGGTGCTCAACATCCTCTACCAGGGCGTGGTGCAGGGATGGTACCCACCGCTGATCTTTCTGGGTATCGGCGCCATGACCGACTTCTCGGCGCTGATTGCCAACCCCAAGCTGATCCTGATCGGCGCAGCTGCACAGTTCGGTATCTTCGGTGCCTACATCATCGCGCTGCAAATGGGATTTGCACCCAATGAAGCGGGAGCCATCGGCATCATTGGTGGTGCAGACGGACCTACAGCCATCTTTACCTCCTCCAAGTTAGCACCCCACCTGCTGGG